>JAZUOS010000054.1:0-90256 GCA_045604765.1 Acutalibacteraceae bacterium
GGACTATTTAACCGAATGCAGTATTTCTTGGTAGTGCCTGATGCCAAAGATAAAGATAAAGCCCTTTTAGACGGAATAGATTATCCTGGTTTTTTCAAACTGATGGCAGATAAAGACATATTTGAAACCCTTGTTTTTTTGTATAAACGTGATAGTTTTAATGCCTTTACCGAAAAGTTGATAATCAAAGAGTTGGGATATGCCGAGGATAAGGCTAAACAGATAATTGCGGAATTGTTGCGTCTCAATATTATAGCAAAAACGGTGGCGGATATTGGAAATGACGTGGTTGAGGTTTATCAGTTTGCTCGAAGACCATCCTTTGTGTCCATGTTGATTTTTGCGAGAGAAATGATAGATATACCAAACAATTTTTATGTTAACAATCGGAGTAGGCGCAAACCATATTTAAAATAAAAATATAAAGAAATTCCTCGGTTTTTAGGCATATTTAATTCGTGTCATTAAGTCCAAAACACCCAAAAATCCCGAATGCGAAGGCGTTCGCGATTTTACTTTTTACCTTTTCACTCTTCACTTTTCACTAAAAATTTGTGAACGGGATTTTTGGGAAGTAATAGTGAATAGTGACGAAGTAATGTGTGGCTTTGCCACGGACTATAAATTGAATGCCCCCGCATTGATTTATGACCGCTTTTATGTTATAATACATTAAAGGTCGGTGATGATATGTTTATGATTTTGTTTATCATAGTTGGAACATTATTACTTGCAAGGGATATATCGGGATATGATAGTAGATATAACTCCAAAAAATATTTTGTCTTAAAAAACAAAGAATTTGCAAAAATCTTATTACCAAAATCGGTAGGTTGGCAACGCAGTGTAAAAAGACTTAAATCAGATTTTAATAAAATGACATATATCGGTGCAACATTTTATATTTGCAATGTATTGTTAATTTTATCAATACCTGTTTTTATGCTTTTGATACCTGAAATTCAGGTCTCCCCCTTTGAAATCGATTCACGTTATATTTATATTTTAGTTGATACTTTAAACGAAAAGCTGCCAGTATTGCTTTTTTTAATATTATTAGCTGTAGAAAGTATATTTGAATTTATCAATGTTATTATGCAATTAAAAAAACAAAATAAAAAAGGAATGATTATCCTATCGTGTATATTGATTGTGATTATATGTTTATTTGGTTTATTACAAATAGAAGAATTAGTGTCAACGATTATTGAAGTTTTTTAGAAAATCCTCGGTTTTTGACCAGTTCTTTTTCGGACACGAATGACAGAAAAAACTCCTTGAGAAATCTCAAGGAGTTTTTTTCAGTTATATTCGCCTTTTGGCGAGTGATATTGCCATTCGGGCAGTTAAGAAGCTAATATAATATCACCCTGTGCGAAACACGGAATATCACTAATACCTTGTCTCTTCACCGCTTTTATGCTATAATACACCAAAGCATGTATAATCAAATTCTTTGCTTTAATGCGAAAGGGAATTTTAATTATGTATAAATATGATTTGCACATTCATACGGCTGAATGTGATAAATACGCGTGGGTCGGCGGAGCGGAAATTGTAAGACGTTATAAAGACACAGGTTATGACGGACTTGTTATTACCGACCATTATGAAAGCAGGATGCTCGATTGGTTCAAGGACGAAATCGGTACAAATGATAAAGAAAAAATTATTAACCGATATCTGCGCGGATATTATTCTGCACGAAACGAGGCTGAAAAAACAGGCTTTACCGTTCTTTGTGGCGCGGAGGTGCGCTTTGAAAGTAATATAAATGATTATCTTATCTACGGTCTTGAAGAGCAGGATTTTTATAGCCTACCCCTTTTAAACAAACTGCAAAACATTGAAGAACTATCAGCCGTACTACCCCAAAATGCCATAATTGTGCAGGCGCATCCCTTTAGAAATGGTATGACTGTATGTTCTTCAAATAATATTTTCGGCATAGAAGGATATAACGGCTGTACCGAAAAATTCCGTAACGAAATGGCAAAAATGTTTGCAAGTCATTACAAAAAAGCGATTACTTCCGGTTCGGATTTTCACGAGATTTCAAAGCTTGCTAAGGGCGGTATAGAAACACACGAAAAAATCAATTCTCCTATTGATTTAGTTAATATACTAAAAAGCGGTGATTATAAAATAATTGAAAGCTATTAGACTGAAAATAAAAATTATTTTTGTCAATACTAAAATTGGACTCGATATATTGTTGAATTATGTCAAAAAATATGATAAAATGTTTTTATTAAAACTTAGACCGATGGGAGTCTAACTAAATGATAGAAATTAAAACATATAGCGGTCATATCCGCAACTGGAAATTGCTTTGTAAAGAGCTTGATATTGATAATTCTCTTTCCCGTGCAGAGCGCGAGGAGGCTATAATTATCGCCGCATACAAAAAATGGGGCGGTGATATGGCAAATCACATCTACGGTATGTTTAGCTTTGCATTATACGACACCGATACTGATACCCTGTTTTGCCTGCGTGACCAGTTTGGCACCAAGCCGTTTTATTACTACGTAACCGATAGCGGCGAGCTGCTTTACGGCACCACCATACGTGAGATTATGGACGGTGACGGTTTCGTAAAGGAACTCAACCAAAAAATGCTTCAGATATATCTCACTATGACCTACACCACGGGCGAGGAAACCTTTTTTGAGGGCGTTAAAAAGTTATTGCCGGGACGTTTTATGACCTTTAAAAACGGTGAAATCAAAATCACCCGTTATTTCCGCCCTACCTTTGAACCCGACAACACAAAAACCCTTGACGAGTGGGCAGATGAAATTCACTCTACCCTTGGTGAAGTTATGTGCGAGGTTAAAACCGATGATGAATATGTTGAGTCATTCCTTTCGGGCGGCGTTGATTCGTCTTATGTTTTAGCGGTGTCAGATGCTAAGGCTTGCAACAGCTGCGGCTATGACGACAGCCGACTTGACGAATCGGGTCTCGCACGCGAAACCGCCGATATTTTAGGCCGTAAATTTAACCGCTGCGTTATAACACCGCAACAGTATTTCGACATAGTGCCATACGTTATGTATAATATGGAGCAGCCTTTGGGTGATGCATCGGCTGTGGCGTTTGCCTTGGGTTGCATTGCTACCGCTAAAAGCACAGAAATTTGCTATTCGGGTGAGGGAGCCGACGAGTTTTTTGGCGGATATAATATGTACCGCAATGCCGAGCGCTACGGCGATAATCTTAAAACCTTTTACGTTGGCAACACCAACATTATGAAAGAAGACGAAAAACGCAAAATTCTTAAAAAATATTATGAAAACTTTGAGCCGATTGATTTAGTTCGCGATATTTACGAAGGAAACGAGGGTCTTGACCCGCTATCTAAAATGTCGGACGTTGATATTCAGGTTTGGCTTGAGGGCGATATTTACCTAAACGTTGACAAAATGAGCCGCGCCGCAGGGCTTGAAGTGCGTATGCCGCTTACCGATATGAGAATTTTTGACATAGCACGCCGTATGCCGTCGTGTTATAAGGTAAACGACGAGCAAAACAAGGTAGCTCTTCGTACCGCCGCCGCAAAGGTGTTGCCTGAGGAAATCGCATTCCGCAAAAAACTCGGCTTTGTGGTGCCGATACGTATGTGGATGGCAGACGAGCGCTATAACAGCGACGTAATTCGCCTTTTTAACAGCGATATTGCGGACAAGTTCTTTAACCGCGACGAGATAAACAAAATATTTGACGATTATCTAAACGTTGACTCTGACAACTGGCGCAAGGTATGGACAATATACACCTTCCTTGTATGGTATGAGGAGTATTTTGTAAAGAGATAAAATAGCACCCAAGCCGTTTGGTTTGGGTGTTTGTGTTTTTATTGTAGGGAATGACCTGTGTGCCGTTCCGTTGCGGTCGGGCACGCAGGCACCGACCCTACAAAAAAACATTAAGACTTTATTAAATATGTTTTAACCACCTTGTCCAAATCTCTGTTATGCGTTATAATAAATATGGTGATTATATGAAAACTGTTTTAAAAATAATTGTTGCTGCCGTTGGCGCGGCTATTGCGCTAAACGGAATAGCACTTTTCTTTGTATCTAATGTAAATTTCGGTAGTTTTTTAACCGTAGGGTTTGGAATTGTAATTTTTCTTATTGCGCTACTATTTAAAAAACTCGGCAAATTACTTAAAACTTTGCTAATTGTCGGCGTTGGTGCAGCAGTAATCTTTTCATCCTTTTTAATTATCTATGGTAAAAGTGATAATGTTACATATAATGAGGATGCTGTTATTGTTTTGGGCGCGGCAGTGCACGGCAAAACGCCAAGCCTTACACTAAAGCGGCGACTTGACAAAGCGGTAGAATACCATGCGCAAAACCCCGATGCAGTAATTGTAGTAAGCGGAGGTCAAGGCGCGCAGGAAGATATATCTGAAGCCGAGGCTATGCAAAATTATCTGATAGACAACGGCGTGCCTGAAGATAAAATTATAAAAGAAGAAAACGCCACGAGCACCTATGAAAATTTTAAATTTTCTAAAGAAATATTAACCGATAAATTTGGGGAAGAATATACCACCGCCTTTATAACAAACGAATATCATATATTAAGGGCGAGTCTTTGCGCCAAGCAAGCAGGCATCAAAACGGCAACCCACTTGCACAGCAGCACAACCCTTTCATATATAGTATCGGGCGTTTTGCGTGAATGTTTGGCGGTTATAAAATATTTAGTTTTTAAAAATTAAAATAACAAACGGACGACCAATGGTCGCCCCTACAACACATTTGTATTTTTGCTGCGTAGGGACGTGCATTGCACGTCCGTTTAATTTATTCAATATTTAATTTCACAAACCCATAGCTTTCAAGCGTTTTAAAATACTGTGAAAGACGTTCGTAAAGAGGCTCGGCTTTTTCACCAAAACGCTCACGCGTGAGCTTACCTATCGCGGTTATATCACGCTTACCGTCAATAACGGTCCATATAAAGCTGCCAAATTCTTCAAGATGAATATAACTGATTTTAGGCTTTTTAAGCAGCTTTTGAGCAATGCGGTTAGCAAGACCTTTGTTTTCTACCTCTAAAGTAACAATACCCTTATCGTCTTGCGACCAAGCAAGTCCTTCTTTATGCTGTGGGATTTTTTCGAGATAATTTTCCGTCTTGTTTTTCATCACGCTTTGTCTCGCTTTTTCCAAACGGTAAATTTAAGAACAGTGAGAACAATTATTGCAAAAAGAACAATGCCGCCTATGTCTGACACTACACCGGGTATGCCAAGCTTTGCCGATAGGTCAAAGACCTTATCAACACCAAACACGGCAAGAAGCGCCAACAATATGCCAACGAGTCCCTCGCCCGCTATCATACCCGAGCAGAAAAGAATACCGTTGTTCACAACCGTCTCTTTGTCGTCACGCTTTAATTTGTCAAGTGCCAAACGCACAAGTCCGCCCACCATTATGCAAGCGTTAAGCTGAACAGGCAGATAAATGCCTATTGCAAAGGGCAGCACGGGTATGCCGATAATTTCAACCACAACTGCAATAAACGCGCCAATAAACACAAGTGTCCAAGGCAGGTCGCCGCCCATAACACCTTCAACTATCAGTTTCATAAGAGTAGCCTGCGGAGCGCCAAGCTCGTTAGAGCCAAAGCCCCACGCTTTGTCAAGCAGATAAAGTGTTCCGCCTATGGCAAGGGCCGCCGCAACCACACCGATAACCTCGCCTATTTGCTGTTTGCGCGGTGTCGCACCCAAAATATAACCTGTTTTAAGGTCTTGTGAAGTATCGCCCGCAATGGCTGATACTATGCAAATTATAGAGCCAATAGCAATAGCGCTGCTCATACCTGCAATGCCACTCATACCCGTAACCTTTAAAATTACAGTAGCAATAAGCAGCGTTGCAATAGCCATACCCGAAACGGGGTTGTTACTGCTTCCAACAAGGCCAACCATTCTTGACGAAACGGTTGCAAAAAAGAAACCAAAAACAACAATTATAAACGCGCCCAATAGCGACACTGGAATTGCGGGAATAAGCCAGATAAGAACTGTTAGTACAGCTACCGCCGCTATAACTATTTTAAGATTTATATCGCGGGCTGTGCGTTCGCCCGATGCGCTACCTGCGCCCTTCATATTTTTCATAGCGCCGCCAAAGGTTTTTACAATAAGCGGTAATGATTTAATAAGGCTTATAATGCCGCCTGCCGCCAGCGCGCCAGCGCCGATATAACGAATGTATGTGCTCCATATAGCGCTCGCACCACCCGAGGCATAAATCTCGCTTATGGGCGCAGTGCCGGGGTAGAGTGTTATATCCGCGCCAAAAAGCACAATAAGCGGAATAAGCACAAGCCAGCTAAGCACGCCGCCCGCAAACATATAAGATGAAATTCGCGCGCCGCAAATATAACCTACGCTCATAACTGCGGGGTAAATTTGTGTGCCTATTTCACCCGCAAATCCTTTAACCCGCACCGAGATTTCACCCGATACCACCTTTAAGCCGTCGATTATAAACTTAAAAAGCGCCGCAAAGCCAAGACCTGCAAAAACGGTAGATGCGTTAGCGCCGCCCTTTTCACCCGCAAGCATTACCTCGGCGCACGCCGTACCCTCTGGGTAAGGAAGTGTTCCGTGCTCTTTAACAATAAGCGCGTTGCGAAGCGGAATCATAAAAAACACGCCAAGCAAGCCGCCGATTAGCGCAATAAGGGTAATTTCTAATAAGCTGGGGTTTTCCATTTTTTCTTCAGCCGCCCACAAAAACAATGCGGGTAGCGTAAAAATGGCGCCCGCTGCCAGTGACTCGCCTGCCGAGCCTATGGTTTGCACCATATTGCTCTCAAGTATTGAATTGCGGCGAAGCAGTATGCGTATAACGCCCATTGCAATAACCGCCGCAGGAATAGATGCCGACACGGTCATACCAACGCGAAGCCCTAAATATGCATTTGCCGCGCCAAACACCACCGCCAAAAGCACACCCATAATAATTGATGTAACGGTGAGCTCGGGTGTTATTTTTTCAGCAGGCACATATGGTTTGAAATCGGTTTTTTTATCCATAAAAACTCCTTTAAAGTCAAAATTCAATGTATTTTATCACATTAAAGCATAAAAGACAATATGATTTTTGCTTTATTTTAGTTTTTCCAATATTTTTATAATAAGGCCGTAAACATTTTCGGTTGAAGAAACACTTAATCTTTCTCGTGTTGTGTGCACATCGTGCATTTCGGGGCCAATAGATATGCAATCAAAATCTTGTTTTGCAGAGGCAAAAACACCGCATTCAAGACCTGCGTGAATAGCCTTTATTCTGGGCAGTGAGCCAAAATGTTCGCTATAAATATCACAATAAAGCTCGCGCAAAACCGAGTCGGACCTATACTCCCAAGGTGGATAGTGACCAAAGGTTTCGTACTTAAGCTCAAGATTATCAAAAAACGCGGCAAGGCGTTGCTCTAAAAATGCAAGCGCCGATTTTTTATTACTGCGAAGTGCAAAATGCAAAATAATGTTATCGGCATTTGTCATAAGCACGCCAAGATTAAGTGATGTTTGAACAAGACCATCAATGCTTGCACTCATTTCGGTAACGCCATTAGGCACGCAAAGCAAGGTGTAAATAATTTTATTCTTGATTTTAGTGTCAAGCACCGCATATTCCCCTTTATCACCCACCAAAATTTCGGGAGCAAAATCGGGCTCGCGGTCAGCAATTTCATTTTTTATTATATCAAGGCTCTTTTGCGCCGATAAAACCAAGCTGTCAAAATCTCTCGCGCACAGCTTAACTATACAACGGTTTGGTATGGCATTTGATTTATCTCCGCCGTTTATGCTAATAATATCATAATCAAACTGTGATTTTAGCTCGTTTAAAACTCTACCCGCTATCATATTGGCGTTAACACGGTTTTTGTTTATCTCTACACCCGAGTGACCGCCCTGCAAGCCCTTTATATCAAGGGTTATAAGCGTGCCGCCCATCTTTTTGGTTTCAAGCGGAATATTAACCACAAAATCACTGCCGCCGGCGCACGATACGGTAACAATATCTTCGGTTTCGGAGTCAAGGTTTATCATACGGTGGCCTTGCAACACGCCCATATCAAGCGCACGCGCGCCGATCATACCAACCTCTTCATCTGTGGTAAAAACCGCTTCAATAGGCGGATGCGCAATATCATTGCTTTCTAAAATGCCAAGCACCATAGCCACAGCAATACCGTTATCGGCGCCCAAGGTTGTGCCACGCGCTTTTACAAAATCGCCATCAACATATAGTTCTAATCCTTCTTTTTCAAAATCAATATTGCAGTCCTCGGTTTTTTGACAAACCATATCAAGATGCCCTTGCAAAATTAAAGGCTCGCTATTTTCATAACCCACAGTACCTTTTTTGTAAATTATTACATTGTTAGCTTCATCGCGTATACATTTAAGGTTATGCTGGGCGGCAAAATCCACGCAAAACTGCGCTATAGCGTTCATATTGCCCGAGCCGTGAGGAATAGATGAAATTTTTTCAAAATAGTAAAATACCCTTTGTGAATTTAAAGTTTCGAGTGGTAACATTCTTATTTTCTCCTTCATATCAAGGTAATGCTTTTTACATAAATAGTCTTGCAAAATTATATCAAGTTATAATGCGTATGTCAAATTGTAAAGCCGAAAAACACAACCCCGTACCATAAGATACGGGGTTATGACTTAATATTATTTCGTTACTTTATAATCAATTTCAACATGCTTTGTTTCCCACTTTTGATATTTAATGGGCCACCAAAGTGTAAAGATGCCAATAGTGATGATGCCTAAAAATGTCCAAAGGATATATTTACCAAATAACTGTCCTCCGGTGCCTGTAAATTTTAGTCGATATCCGTTAACAACAGTGCTTGCATAAATCCAGCGCTTTTTAAAACAATACATAGCGGGATAAGCAAAGCCCAAGGTTATGACAGATACAAGGGCGGTAAGCAAATTAATTCCAATCAATGCAATTAGTTTGCCGTCAAAATACGATGGTTCCTTTTTGATCTCTTCAAGAGCGTCAACATTGGTGGTGTCAACTATTGTCTGCAAATTTTCCATGTGATTTCCCCCTAAAATAAAATATATAATAGAGCATTTTCTATTATAATAAAATTATATCACATATGCATCATAACTGTCAAGATACGCTTATGTTTCACTTGCTTAAATCCACCTTGACTGAGGTTTTATTGATATTCCGACTCTCAAGAATTTGAAACCTGTCAAGAATTTCAGACAGATAAAAGAGTGAAAAAGTAAAAATCCCCGTACTACCGTACGAGGATTCTTGGTGGGAGATGGTGGATTCGAACCACCGAAGGCTTAGCCAGCAGATTTACAGTCTGTCCCCTTTGGCCACTCGGGAAATCTCCCATATTCTGTTTATGCACGCTGGAGCTGGTGGACGGACTCGAACCCCCGACCTGCTGATTACAAATCAGCTGCTCTACCAACTGAGCTACACCAGCATTTTTCGTGCCAAAATAATATACCACACTTGAAAGATAATGTCAAGCATAATTTTTAAAAAATTTAATAAAGTTATTGTTGACAATTGATTTTGTTTGTGTTAAAATGGCTTTTGCACACGGAGAGGTATCGAAGCGGTCATAACGAGGCGGTCTTGAAAACCGTTTGGCGCAAGCCACAAGGGTTCGAATCCCTTCCTCTCCGCCATTTTTTTATTTTTGAATATATAAATAGAGCGTAAGCATTTGGAGTAGTACTCAAGTGGTGACGGGCAACACATACGAGCGCGTCCGGCGGACGATACAGCGAGTATTTGTTGGCGCAGCGGTCGACAAGCGAGATACGGTAGTATCGAGTCGTCGGGCACCGCAAGAGGGCACGAAGCCGAGGAACTTTCAAAATATAAAGATTGGGTGCAAAATTTAATATTATATAAAACGTGAACATTTGGAGTAGTACTCAAGTGGTGACGAGGCGCCCCTGCTAAGGGCGTAGGTCGGGTAACCGGCGCGAGAGTTCAAGTCTCTCCTACTCCGCCAAGTAAAAGAGCATACCTTTATGGTGTGCTCTTTTGCTTTTGTGTTTTGGTTGAAGAGACTTGAAAAGAACGGTCGGCTTTAGCCGATTTTAAATGTTTGGTGGATATTTAAAAAGTTCGGGTGCGTGTCGGTGGCGTTGCCACCGAGCAAGTCTCTCCTACTCCGCCAGATTTAAAAGCGTATCCTTTTGGGGTGCGCTTTTAAATTTTGTTAGAGAGACTTAAAAAGTTTAGGTGCGTATCGGCGGCGTTGCCGCCAAGCAAGAAAAACACCTTCAGTGTGTCTTTTTTCGTTTATAATTATTGCATTTGTTGTTTTTGATAGTATAATAAAATAAAACACATTGAGGGTGATTTTATGAAAATTATGTCATTCAATACACAACACTGCTTGAATTATCTTGAGCAAAAGATTGATTTTGATATTATGGCGGACGCTATTAAAAAGTGTGATGCTGATATTATAGGCCTTAACGAAATGCGTGGCGAGTGTAATAAGGCGGCAGATTATGCAGACCAAACGGCAATTTTATCTCGCCTTACAGGAATTCAAAACTATTATTTTGCCGAAGCTATAAAATTTGGCGGTATAAAGCCTTACGGTAACGCTATGCTTACAAAGCTGCCGATAATCTCAGCCGAAACCATAATAATTCCCGACCCTAATCCTAAAAAGTACGACGGTTATTATGAAACACGTTGCGTTCTTAAAGCAAAACTCACGGGCGACATCACCGTGCTTATAACGCATATGGGCCTTAACCCCGACGAACAAGAAAACGCCGTTAAAACAATACTAGAAAATTTAGCTACTGAGCGCTGTATTCTTATGGGTGACTTTAATATGACACCCGATAATCCTATTTTAAACCCTATTCGCTCTCGTATGGTTGACACCGCCGAATATTTTGACGAGCCAAAGCTATCTTTTCCATCAGACAAACCCGATAAAAAAATAGATTACATCTTTGTAAGTCCCGATATAGAGGTAATAAAAGCAGACATACCCGCAATAATCGCTGCCGATCACCGCCCGCATATCGCAACAATTAAATTATAGTTTACATTTAATTTGTTTTGTGTTAAGATAGAAAAAACAAAATATTTGCTGCCACCGGGTAGCGCGATACATTGGTATCCGTTTATGCATCGTTAGGTCTTTGAAGATGCATAATACGGATACTTTTTTGTTAGGAGTTTTTTTATGAAGCTTAATTTAAAATATTTTTCAAAAGCCGAATGGATATTATGGATTGGCTCTATTGTTTTTATTGTCGCATCATTTTTAATTTTTGGTGGCAACGGTTATTTAACTTTAATCGCCTCGCTCGTAGGCGCGACGTCACTTATCTATTGTGCAAAAGGCAACCCGATAGGTCAGGTTTTGATGATAATCTTTGGCGCATTATATGGCGTTATTTCTTACTCGTTTTCATACTTTGGCGAAATGATAACATACCTTGGTATGACGGTGCCAATGGCTGTCGTGGCGCTTGTTACTTGGCTTAAAAATCCATATAAAAACAATAAATCCGAGGTTGCCGTAAATAAAATCAGCAAGCAAGAAATTGTTTTTATGCTGTGCTTGTCAGCCGTAGTAACAATAATTTTTTATTTTATATTAAAAGCATTAGGCACGGCAAATCTGTTGCCAAGCACCGTATCGGTTACCACAAGCTTTATTGCGGCATATTTAACCTTTAGGCGCAGCCCCTATTTCGCGCTTGTGTACGCATTAAACGATGTTGTGCTTATAGTACTGTGGGCGCTGGCATCATTTAGCGACCCTTCGTACATTTCGGTGACTGTGTGCTTTATTATGTTTTTATTTAATGATTTATACGGATTCATCAGTTGGAAAAGAATGCAACAGCGTCAAACCGCTTGAAATTAAAGCTTTATAATGTTATACTATTTGAAAGCAAGGTGATATAATATGTACGATGAACTAACACAGGTTGATATAAAAAAGATGCAGGATGAGCTTGACTACCGCATAACAGTAGTTCGACCAAAGATACTCGAAGAGGTAAAATTTACCCGCAGCTTTGGTGACCTTTCAGAAAACTTCGAATACCACGCCGCCAAGCGTGAACGAGGCAAAAACGAGAGCCGCATAAGATATCTTCGCAATATGATTAAAACCGCAATAATTATTGATACCGTAAGCGCCGATGATGCTGTCGGTCTTTTTGACACCGTAACCTATTACGTTGAAGAGGACGCCGAGGAAGAAACGGTGCGCATTGCCACCTCCTTGCGCCGCGACCCATTTCAAAGCATCATAAGCAAGGAGTCACCTTTAGGCAGCGCTTTAATGGGTAAAAAGGTTGGCGACAGAGTAGAGGTAAAGGTAAACCCCGATTACAGCTACTATATTGTTATTCGTAAAATCGAAAAAGGTGCCGACGACGATAGCCTTGAAATAAGAAAATACTAATTTTAGGAGATTTTTATGCGCAAAAACGGAATTTTAATGCCTGTTTTTTCTTTACCCTCGCCCTACGGTATTGGCACATTTGGGCGCGCGGCAAAAGATTTTGTAGACTTTTTACATAGTGCTAAACAAAGCTATTGGCAGATACTGCCGCTAAATCCAACCAACTTTGGCGACTCGCCCTACCAATCTTTTTCATCCTTTGCAGGTAATCCATATTTCATTGACCTTGATTTATTAGTAAATGACAGCTTGCTAAAGGCTGATGAAATCAAAAAATTTGATTTTGGTGACGACCACGAAAAAATCGACTACGAAAAGCTTTTTAACAACCGTTTTAATGTGCTTAAAATCGCCTTTAATCGTTTTAAACCAGATGCCAATTACGCCGAATTTGAAAATAAAAATTCTCATTGGTTAGATGATTATTCGCTTTTTATGGCAATTAAGTCGGCAAACGGAGGCAAAGCTTGGTACGAATGGCCCGATAGTCTAAAGATTAGAGAGAAAAACGCCATCAAAACCGCTCAAAAAGAGTTTATTGATGATATAAATTTTCATAAATTTTTGCAGTTTAAGTTTAATGAGCAGTGGTCGGCTCTTAAAGCATATGCCAATAAATGCGGCATAGAAATTATAGGCGATACCCCTATTTACGTGGCGCTTGACTCGGTTGATGTGTGGAGCAATCCACAGCAATTTCAGTTAGATGAAAACTACACGCCAAAAGCCGTTGCGGGTGTGCCGCCCGATGCGTTTAGTGAAGACGGTCAGCTTTGGGGTAATCCACTTTACGACTGGGATTATATGAAGCAAACAGGCTATTCTTGGTGGAAAAATTATTTGGGCTTTGCACTAAAACGCTATGATATTGTTCGCATAGACCATTTCAGAGGGTTTGAATCATATTTTGCTATTCCTTACGGCGACAAAAACGCAAAGGGCGGCAAATGGGTAAAGGGCCCCGACACCGACTTGTTTGATGCGCTAAAGGCACAGTTTGGTAAAAATTTGCCAATTATTGCCGAGGACCTTGGCGTTATTACCCCTGCTGTTCGCAAATTGCTGAAACACACCAAGTTCCCAGGTATGAAGGTTTTACAGTTTGCATTTGACAGTGATAACCTTAACGCCTATTTACCCCACAATTTTACAAACAATTGTGTTGTTTATACCGGCACCCATGATAACGATACAATTATGGGTTGGCTTGAAAATAGTGATAAAGCAACTATAAAGCACGCAAAAGATTATTTGAATCATCAAGATGACAACGGCTTTAACTGGGCTATGATGAAAGCGGCAATGTCAAGCGTTGCCGACACCTGCATACTTTTTATGGGCGACCTTTTAGGCCTTGACTCGCACGGCAGAATAAACACGCCGTCAACCCTTGGCGACAACTGGCAGTGGCGTATAAAAGGCGAATGTATAAACCCGTGGCTTGCAAATATCTTAAAAGAAAACACCGTGCTTTACGGTAGAGAAAGAAAACCACAATAATTAAAAACTCTGCTTGAAAAAATCAGGCAGAGTTTTTACTATTAAATATAAAAAGCATTACTATATTTTGTGGGTAATCCCTCACGATAAATGTGCGAATCGTTTGAAAGTGTAAGAATTGTTGGTAATACGTAACCATCTTTTTCGGGAAATTCAATAACCGTCACGCCCGTATGCGTCATATCAAAGCGTGTACTAAAGGTGGGATAAGGGATTAGTGAAATTATGCTAAGCAGTAATAGTCCCATTCCTTGATGCGCAAAAAGGGCAACTCGTTTGTTACCATTGGCGGTGCATTTATACATTCCCTTTTGCTCATCGTATGTAAAACCAAAACCTGCCAAAAAGTCAAAGGCTTTTTTGCGTGTAACCTCTATTCCCTCTTTAAAGTTTTTGTCGGCAAAGTCGGTGTGTTCGTACCACTTTTCACCTAAGTCGACAACCTCTTTTGATGCAAATTTCTCAATATAGCTTGGCTGTGCAAAAACCCAGCCACGCTCACCGTTTTTACTGTCAAAGGAAAAATATTTTGCCGCCACAGCCTCGTGACACCATTCAAGTATGGTAGCCTCTTTTTTTAGTATCTCACAGGTGGGCTGTGATGTAAGTATTGCCCGATTAGAACTTGAAGAATATATTTCATCAATGCCGTGAAGTGCAAGTCTTTTTGCTACTGCTTCCGCCTGCCTGTGACCGAGTGGTGTCAGGCTGTCGGGATTATAGATTGGGTCACCGTGTCTTACATAATATAAAAGCATAGTTATATCTCCTTTAAATTCTGGTTACGCCGCTTTTGCGCGCGGCTTCGGCTACAGCCGACGCTACTGTTGGCGCTATGCGTTTGTCAAACGCTTTTGGCAATATGTAGTCGGCGCTAAGCTCAGCGTCACTTACTAAAGACGCAATAGCGTGCGAGGCCGCAGTTAGCATTTGCTTATTAATATCAGCGGCTCTTACATCAAGCGCGCCGCGGAATATGCCCGGAAAGGCAAGCACGTTATTTATCTGATTTGCAAAATCAGACCTACCGGTGCCTACAACTATAGCACCCCCCGCAAGCGCCTCATCGGGCATAATCTCAGGCACGGGGTTTGCCATCGGAAACACAATCGAGCCGCTGTTCATAGATGCTATCATTTCGCGCGTTACAATGTTTGGCGCTGATACACCGATAAACACATCGGCATTTTTAAGCACTTCGGCAAGACTACCCTTTTCGCAGTTTGGGTTTGTCTTTTGGGCAAGCTTTTTGTGTGCATCACTTAAATGTGGCGCACCGTTATATATGGCGCCCGCTTTGTCACACATAACAAGGTTTTTAACCCCCATATCAAGCAAATGCTCACCAATTGCTGTACCTGCAGCACCTGCACCGTTTATTACACATTTTATATCGGCAATGCTTTTTCCAACCACCTTAAGCGCGTTAATCAACGCAGCAGCCACCACAACGGCGGTGCCGTGCTGATCGTCGTGAAATACGGGTATGTCGCAAATTTCTTTAAGTCTACGTTCTATTTCAAAACAGCGAGGCGCAGCTATATCCTCAAGATTTATTCCACCAAATGAGCCTGACAGCAAATAAATTGTGCGAACGATTTCGTCAACATCTTGCGACTTTATGCAAAGCGGAAAGGCGTCTACATCGGCAAATTCTTTAAAAAGCACGCATTTACCCTCCATAACGGGCATTCCTGCCTCGGCGCCAATGTCACCAAGGCCTAAAACCGCACTGCCGTCAGTTATAACCGCCACCATATTGCTGCGACGGGTCAGTTCGTAAGACTTAGTTTTATCCTTTTGAATTTCAAGACAAGGCTCGGCAACGCCCGGTGTGTACGCCAAAGACAGCGCCTTGCTGTCACGCACAGGCGTTCGTGACACAACCTCTATTTTACCCTGCCATTCATAATGTTTTTTTAGTGATTCTTGTTTTATATCCATAATAAACTCATTTCTTTTTTGTGATAGCTATCATAAACGGGATTGCAAGTAATGGGAATATAGCACCCGAAAGTATACCTATTTTCATGCTTAACTGCTCGGTTGTAAGAGACAGTTGTGTTGCAAGCTCGGTTACAGCAGGTATTGTCATTGCCTTATCGGTAACCGAACCTAAAAGCTGTGGACCAAGCGCTGCACCCAAGTCGCCACCCGATGCCATCATAGCAAAAATAAACACACCACCCGATGGAAAACGCTCGGACGATACGAGTATGCTGCCCGGCCAAAGCATAGATACGCAAAAGCCCGTGAATACGCAAGCAATAATCCCAACTATAGCATTACTTGTAAGTGCCGCTGTTATGTAACAGATAAATGCGCCTGCCGAGCCGAAAATCAAAACCCTGCTAACACTTTTGCCCCTTGCGCTGTAAATTGTGCGGCCCAGTCCCAAAAATAGTGCAAAAAGCGCCATGCCCAATAGGTCACCCCAAATTTTTGGAATACCCATTGATTTTTCAAGATAGGCCGAACACCACTGCGTCATTGTCATCTCGGCGGCACCGCCAAAGAATATTGCCGTAACGCATAGCCAAAGCATTTTGTTTTTTAGCAACTTTACAATTCCCGACGCCTTTTGTGGTGTTTCTATTTCGGGCATATCGGTAGAGAAAAACAAAGCGGTCGAGGTTATAGGAATAAGTAAAAACAGCATTGCCAACCACTGCCAATTCTCGCTGCCTACAAAAAACAAAAACGCAGTGCCCACAATTATTACACCAACTACACCCCAAGGGTATACCGCGTGTAATTTGCTGATTTCTTTGTCGGGGTTATCGGACGGAATAGACAGTATTAGCGGATTTGCCAAAACCTCGTTAAAGCCGCTTGATGCAGAGAAAATTACCGTGCCTATTACAAGCCCCGTATATACGTGGTTTGGGAAAACAAACGGAAATACTGCATATATTAAAAGTCCTGTTGTCACAAGCACGGGAATAAGCCGCACAGTTTTTTTGATGTTAAATTTATGCGGAATAAACGACAGCATCAAATCAATGCCAAGCTGGGTTAAAAAGTTTATTAAAACAAGAAGTCCAAGCTTGGTGAAAGAAATGCCATAAAGTGTACGAAAAGTTACAAACAGTAGTGGTGAAAGACAGGCCACCACCGACATTGAAAGGTTGGCGGTATATGCCGCCCATTTAAGACGATTATAGTTTATCATTTTTCTATCCCCAATAGCTTCCCGGCGTTTTTGTGTGTGATTTTGTCCATATCTTCGACCGATAAACCAAGTGTATTAAGCAATCTTTTTTCCATATCGGGCGTATGCCACGGAGTATCGGTACCAAAAAGCATACGGTCGGGTGTGTGAAGCGACATAATCTTTTCGGCGTAATATTTTGGCATCATTGCATAGCCAAACGAAATATCAAAATAAATATCTTTTCCGCAAAGATATTTAATTACATCCTCATTACAGTTAATGCCGCCCCAATGAGCCGCTACCACAGGCGTGCTAAACCACTCAAGCGCACGTGCCATTTTGTCGGGCGTGGCGCCGTAAGGCGGGGCAAAGCCGTAGTCAAACCCTGCATGGAAAACGGTAATAAGTCCAAGCTCCGAAATCTTTTTATAAAGCGGTTTAAGGCGAATATCGTCAACATTAAAGCCCTGATAATCGGGGTGCAGCTTTACACCCTTAAGACCTAACTCTTTTATGCGTTCAAGCTCGTCGAACGCATCCTCACTGAACGGAAAAACCGAACCAAATGAAAAAATAGTTTTATTATCATTTATCGACGCGGCAAAGTCATTTACACTGTGTTGCTGATGCGCGTTGGTAGCAATATTTAACACTACCGATACGTCTACCCCACCCTTTTTCATAGAATCTTTTAGCCCTGATACCGTGCCGTCGGTATAGGGGGTCAGTCCGCCCGAAGTAAAGCTTAGTTTTTCGATAGCCTTGGGCGCTATTTTGTCGGGGAAACAGTGGGTGTGAAAATCTATAAGCATTTAAAAAACCTTCTTTTTTGAGATAAACTTATTATCTCCCATTGCAAATACAAAATTCGGCGCGGCGTAAAGTCGCCACGCCGAACCTGCGTTTAGAATTAGTGAGCCTTGCGCCACTCGTCAGCCTTTTCGGCAGACATTCTCTTGATGTTTTCCTCAGGGTAAATAGAGTCAACACCGCCATTTACATAAAGAAAATATTTACCGCTTTCGGTTACGTAAAGGCTTTCTTCATAACCGTCGGTGTCACCAAACGCACCGTATGTATGCTTTTTAATAAGCGCTGCGGTTTCGGTATCGTATTCTACCTTGCAAATAATCTTTTTCATAATTTTTCTCCTTTAATTTTGTCGTGTAATATTATATATTGCAATAAAGATAATTTCAAGTTTTTTTAAAAACAAATAAATATTCGTGTGCTATAAGTAGAAAATTGTATTTTACACTATTGGTTTTCCAATAACCTGTAGCCTTACAATTATGCTGTTCTTTTATAATCAATTCTTTAAGTTTAAATCCTGCATTTTCAAATATCCGCATAACTTCAAATGACATTGGTATCATATGTCCTTTTTGGCGCGTGTCGCCCATAAGCACGGCACAAAACTTATCTTCTTTGAGAACACGATAGCTTTCGTTTGCTACCTTTCTCATTTCTTGTAAAAAGTCTTTAACTTTTAACAAAGATAAATCTTCGGGTATGTCTTCACTATAATTGATTATATCTGCATAAGGCGGATGCGTGCAAATTAAATCTATACTATTGTCCGGTATAAAATTTAACTTTCTTGCATCGCCTTTACGGATATAAACTTTACCATTTGCACCTTCGTGTTCAAAATTGGTTTTATCTTTGCATCGTTCAAGAGCAACATCATTAACATCAACACCGATTATATCTCTATTAAGCAATTTTGCTTCAACAAGTGTTGTTCCGCCACCTGCAAATTGGTCAAGAACCAAATCCCCCTCATTAGAGTAACGCAGGATAATATTCCTTGGAATATACGGTGACCAGTTTCCACGCCATTTTGCATCGTGAGTAGCCCAATCACCACGTTTAGGAAAAGACCAGTGCGTAGTCATTTCCAGTTCAAAATCTTCGGGTTCCCATTTTGTAATCTTTTTATTAGGCATTATATGGTTTCCTCTTTTTCGTCAGGAACGGGCAATCCCAATTTTGATAGTGGAATATATCCAAAATAATACTGGCATCTTACGCTTATTATGTAATCTAAAACATCCTTATATTTTGGATCTCTAAACCAATCATCCAATATATAAATGTATTCAACATCTATATTTGCAGGTGCCAAAAGTTTCTGATACTGTTTTCTTTTAAAATCGCACGTTTGTAATTTTTCATCAACCGAACCCGCTACCTGTTGGTGTTTACATTCAATAACATATAGTATATTTTTTACAATTACATATATACTATCGTCGGGAAATAATCGTTTAGAAATAATTTTCTCCCACTCAATTCCAATCTCTTTCAAGAAGGTATAAAAAGCGTGCTTTTTAAAAATACGCCCCACTTGGGTGCCTTTGTAATAAACTTTTCCGTCAGTTACTGAATAACCGTCCTGTTTTGCCAAAAAAGTTGCCAAGTCAGTTTTGCCTTCAAAAATTAGACCTGTTTTTGTGTTGCCGCCGCCTTTGCCACCTTTTATCATTTTTATTCCTCCTTAAAAATTACTAATAAGTAATTCTTTGATTTTTCCTCTTGAAGCACCCTTGCTGTTAATCATTCGATTTGCTTCTACGCGATTTATATTATGCTTCGAGTAAATGTCATCAAAGAAATTATCTTCCGAATTTGTGTTTTTGGGATCAGAGTTACTAATAACTATTTTTGCACCCTTTTTGTCCATCAAATCAACAAACTTTGCAAGCTCAATTTGTTCTGCATCATTAAAAAGATTTTCGGTATATGCTGTAAAACCAGACGTTTCCGTAAGCGGTCTATATGGCGGATCAAAATAAACGAAAGTTTTCTCGTCTATAAAATCTGCCGCTTCTCTATAATCGCCGCATACTATTGTAACACCCTGCAACTTTTCTGAAACCAAACGCAGATTTTCTTCATCACATATTAAGGGGTTCTTGTACGCCCCCATAGGTACATTAAATTGACCTTTTTTATTAACACGATACAATCCGTTGAAGCACGTTTTATTCAAAAAAATCATTAATGCTGCTTTTTCAATATTTTCATTTGTATCGCCATTAACTTTTAAATCGTTGAATTTATTGCGAATTTTATTATAGTAAGATTTTCTATCTTCGGTATCTAAAAATGAAAATTCATTTTGTAATAAATAAAGATTTTCTACCAATGCATCAATGTTGTTGCGAACCATTTTATAAGCGTTCATAAGTTCAACATTTATGTCGCTTATATAAATTTCTTTTAAATCATACTTACCAAGTATGTCAAACAAAACTGCTCCACCGCCAACAAACGGTTCGGCGTATTTTGTTATTTCAGTATTAAAAGGATAATATTTTTTTATTTCGTGAAGCAATTGACCTTTTCCGCCTGCCCACTTTAAAAAAGGTTTAACTGTTTTTTCGGTGGTATTATAGCGCAAGGTTCTTGCATCTTCAGGCTTTTTAGCGTCAATAGGAATTATCCACATATTTCCAAGAGTTGCAACGTTTGTTATACGGTTTTCTTTGCATAGAGTTAAAACGCGTCTATGTGATATATTCCATTTTTCAGCAGCTTCGCTTGCAGTCATATACGCCAACATTCAAATCACATCCTTATATGTATGATTATATTCCAAAACTGGAACAAATGCAATACCAATTTAAAATTCCCAAAGGAAAATCCTTTGGGAATTTTTGTGTTTATTTTATAAATTTAAGCGTTACTATCTCAAAGTTTGATACAGGAACGGTGACCTTATTGCCGTCGAATTTAAGTTCCTCTATTACGTTTTCCATAAGGTCGCAAAGATATGCCGCCTTAAAGCCGTCGGCTACGGTGATGGTAGCGTTTGCGCGGCGGTTAAACGCATCGTACATACGTACTATCATGCCGTCGTCTGCCTCTGCCTTTTTAACCGTTTCAACAATAACGTTTGGCTTGTTGCAAGAAACGAGCGAGAACTCGTCGGCAAGTGTGCCGCTGTTTGCCTTGACCTCGGCTACGGTAAATGGCTGATTTAACGCATACGCTTCGTTTATAAGACCTGCATCGCAGAAATTGCCCTCATAAGCCATAATTGAATAGGTAAGCTTATGCTCGCCCTGGTCGGCCTCGGCATTGGGGTACTGACTACATTTAAGCACTGTAAGCTTCATTGTGCTGCCCTCGGTATTAAAACCGTATTTGCAGTCGTTAAGCAGACCCACACCATAACCGCTGTCGGCAACGGTAATCCACTTGTGAGCGCAAACCTCAAATTTAGCGGCATCCCAGCTGGTGTTTGCGTGGGTTGGACGCTCGATATGACCAAATTGTGTCTCATAGGTTGCAGTATTAGCAAGAACGTCAACAGGGAAAGCAACCTTTAATACCTGATGATGCTCGTGCCAGTCAAGCGTGGTGTCAAAGTCGATACGACCTGTATCGGAATAGAGCCAAATGTTTTGTGCGATTTCGGAATCAAGGTATTTTTTAACCACCTTAAAGCCTGCGCGAGAGCCGTCAGTAATAGGTGTAATGGTAGCCTCGTCATCAAGCACCCATTTCTTTTCCTTATAATAATCGGTGATTTCCCAGTTATCATAAAGGCGTGGGTAATCCTCGAATGCTTGGAATTCGTTACCTAATTCGCCCTGCTTTAACACCTGACGGTCTGCCTTTTTGTCATAAAGCTCTACTATTCTACCCGCGTTATCGAGTGTCATTTTATAGAACTTGTTTTCGGCGGTAAGACCGTCGATTTTAACCTCTGCGGTATCGTTAAACTGATTTATAACCTTAAAGCCAAAAGCGGGAATGCTGTCGGTAAGCTCTACTGTTTTACCGCCCACAGTTGCAATGCCCTTACGCTCAAAGCCTGATGGGTTGTAAACCAATACGCCGCCGTCGGTGGTAATATTGTTTGCGATAACATCCATCTTTTCGTTTATAACGTTGTCGGTATATTCGGCAATTTGTTTGTAATCGATATCGGTGCCGTCATAAACCTCTTTAATAGAAGAACCGGGGATTATATCGTGAAACTGATTATGAAGAACAAGGTTCCAGTTGTGATACAGACCCTTTTCGTCGTAATTACTGCCAAGCATTGAGCCAATGTATGATATACCCTCTGCCTTGCCGAGTGCCATTTCGCTTAGTCGGTTGCCGCGCTTATTTTTTGCCATAGAGGTATATGTGCCGCGGTGCAGCTCAAGATATAACTCGCCCACCCATTTTGGTGTGCGCTTTAGTTTCTTACAAGCGGCGTCAAATTCCTCACGCTTGGTATCAAGATGCTCTAGTAATGTTGGCAATTTTGTAACCGGCATACCGGGAATACCGCGTGCCATACGGCGCTGTTTTTCAAGCATTTCTTTGGTAGGACCACCGCCGCCGTCACCAAAGCCGTAGGTTGTAAGCGCGTGGTTAGAATATTGCTTGTTTGCAAACTTGTTCCAAGTGCCCTTGATTTCATTTGGGTTGTTGTGCGCTACGTAGGTTGTGTATCTGTCGGGGTCTATGCCGTGATAGGCCTGTGCGGTAATAAAGTTTGTAAATATTTCGGTACCGTCAAGGCCCTGCCACATAAATGTGTCAACAGGCATTGTGTTGGTTTCGTTCCAAGAAATTTTAGAGGTTACAAAGTGGCGGATGCCGCTCTTTTTAAGTATTTGTGGCAACGCTGCCGAATAACCGAAAACGTCGGGCAAGAAGAGTATTTTATTTTCAACGCCAAACTCGTCTTTAAAGAACTTTTTGCCCTGATAAATTTGACGCACAAGACTTTCGCCGCTTATAAGGTTACAGTCGGCCTCAACGTACATTGAGCCTTCGGGTTCCCATCTGCCCTCGGTAATAAGCTGCTTTAATTCCTCATACTTTTCGGGAGCCTCTTCCTTTAAATAGCGGTAAAGCTCAGGTTGAGAGAGCATAAATTTATATTCAGGGTACTTTTTCATAAGTGCCAATGCATTTGTAAAGCTGCGCTGAATTTTTTCTCTTGTTTGAGCGCGCGCCCAAAGCCACTCTATGTCAATGTGGGTATGAGCTATGCAGTCAACAATAGGCTTGCCCTCTTCAGTGCAAAGCTTGTCATAAAATTCTTTCGCAATAAAGTCTATAGCTTTAGCAACACTTGCCTTATACTCGTCGCTGCGGGGCTTGCGAAAATCTATAAGATTACAGGTTTGCTCAAGCACGGGTATAATGATTTCGTGTGGATCCTCGTTTTGCTTGTGCATCATAAACACATCATAGGGCACGCGGATATCATAGTAAAGCTGTTCGCTTTTTTCATCCAACTCGCACATAGACATATAAAGCGGAACGTTGTTTTTAAGTAGTCCCAAATAAAAATAGTTGTACATTGTGTACTCGGTATCAGGCTCGAGATAAACCTCGGTATGATTGGTATCAATGCCCTGAACCATTTCACCGTTAAGATATATAAGACCCTGCGGATTTGTGCCGTCCCACTCGCCTTCATAGCCTGTGGTGCACTTTATGTAATAAGAGGTGTTCTCTTTTTTAGGCGGAGTTTTAAAACTTGTGCGAATCCAATAGTGCGCATCTCTGCCAGTCATTCGAGTATCTCGGGTAAACGGTTGCCACGGGGCATCATCACCGGGTAAAACGTTGTCGGTTTTGTAATCACACTGCAAATACTCGGCATCTACAATATCGTAGAGCTTTGTGTTTGCAAACTGATTAAGTTTTTGCCAAGTTATTCTGATTTTTTCATCAATAAATGCCATAAATAGTCCGCCTTTCAAACATATAGTTTTATGATTTTATTTTATTATCAAACCGCTTGAAATTCAAGTGGTAATGTGATACTATAATTATGGTATTTTGATATTTTAGGAGACGCTATGGAACCGAAGCTGCTAACCGAAAGGTATGAATTTGACGAACATCTCGAGTGCTTATACCGCTACGTATACAGTGATACCGAGCATTTTAACCCTCACTATCACGAATTTTATGAGTTCTTTATTATTTTAGAGGGTAATGCCTATCATCTTATAAACGGCAATAAAAACAAACTTACCAAAGGCAGTCTTGTGTTTATTCGCCCTAGTGACACGCACGATTATGTAGCTATAAATTCAAAACCGTTTGTTTTTTTAAATATTTCTTTTTCTGCAAATACGGCTGCGAAAATATTTGAATTTTTGGGTGACGGCTTTCCAAGCGAGCAGCTTATAAGCTCGCCGATGCCGCCCGAAATTCACCTCAACGATTATGACCTAAAGCGATTTAACAATCGCTTTGAAAGCATTAAGGCCATAGACCCGCAAAACACCGCCGCACTGAAAACCGCGATGAGAAGCTTTTTGTTTAATACCTTTACGCGCTATTTTGCCGCAGGCGAGCAAATACATGAGGATATGCCCGTATGGCTTGAGCAAATGTGTGAAAGAATGAAACATGATGGTAATTTTGCACTCGGGTCTGATTACTTTTTTAGTCTAAGCGACAAAAGCCGCGAGCATATATCGCGCTCAATTAAACAATATACCGGTATGACGGTCAGCGAATATATAAATTCGCTGAGGCTTAACTTTATTGCAAATATGCTTCGCAATTCAAACTACAGTATAGCGCAAATAATTTTTGATAGCGGGTTTAACAATATAAGCTGGGCATCGGAATGTTTTAAATTAAAATACGGTGTCACAATGCGTGAATACCGACAAAAAACACTTGACTGAATTTTCAGTCAAGTGTTTTTTTATTTAGATTGAATTCTCTTTTGTGAACTTAATAAGCTCGTCAACGGTTGTAAAGGCTACGCCTACGTAAGTGTCAGCCGCACCGTAGTAAAGAGCTATTCTGCCTGTGTCGGCATCGCATAGGGTTGATACAGGGAACACAACGTTTGGCACGTCGCCTGCGCGCTCATATATTTCACGCGGTCCTAACACGTAATGCTTTGTGCGATAAAGCACCTTCGTAGGATCATCAAGGTCCAAAAGCGCTGCGCCCGCATAATAACAAAGTCCATTACAGGTACCCTTTACTCCATGATAAATAAGAAGCCAACCTTCGTCAGTCTCAATAGGTGTGGGACCTCCGCCGATTTTTCCGCTTTGCCAACCGCCTGCCGGTGACATAACGAGGCGGTGCTTGCCCCAATATGTAAGGTCGGGGCTTTCGCTATAATAAATACTGCCGGCACCAAGTGTTCCATGACCTGCTTCTGACGGACGTGAGAACATAACATATTTACCGTTTATCTTACGTGGGAACAACACACCGTTGCGGTTATATGGCAAAAACGCATTTTCCATATGATAAAATTTTTCAAAATCGTCGGTATATGCCATACCGATTGTAGGATCCCAGTTAGCCATACCGGTACACCAAACGATATAGTATCTGCCATCGAGTTCGCAAACGCGTGGATCGTAACCGTATTCGTAAGGAACACCATCAATTTTATTTTCAAACTCAAGCGGTTCATCATTTATGTCCCAATGAATACCGTCCTTGCTCTTGCCAACGTGAAGTTTAGGCAACATATCGGTACGGTCGCAACGGAACACACCGCGGAATTCACTGTTAAATGTTATAACCGAGCTGTTAAATAACGTATTTGCCTTTTTAATATCTTTGTATGAAAGTATTGGGTTTTCAGTATATCTCCAAAAAACCTCGTCACAATCTACAGGTTTGTCCTGCCAAGGCATATTGGGAATTGATTTTCCGTTAATTACTTTTGCCACAATGTACACTCCTTCAAACAAGTTGTTAATTTCAATATACACCAAAACGTATATAATTGCAAGAAAAACCACTTAACTGAATTTCAGTCGAGTGGTTTTGCTTTTTAAAATGAATTTTTCTTTGCAAATTCAATTAAGTCATCAACAGTGGTGTGCGCCATACCAACAACGGTATCTGCAGCGCCATAATAAATGGTAACCCTGCCTGTATCAGCATCGCACAAAGCAGCGCACGGAAACACAACGTTTGGCACGTCACCCACGCACTCGTAAAACTCGCGGGGGCTTAGTATGTATTTCTTTGAGCGATAAAGAACCTTGGTTGGATCTTCAAGGTCTAATATAGCAATACCTGCATAATAGCAAAGACCGTTACAGGTTTTCTTTACACCGTGGTAGATAAGTAGCCATCCCTCGTCGGTTTCAATAGGGGTAGGACCGCTACCAATCTTACAAGATTGCCAGCCGCCTTTTGGCCCCATAACAAAGCTATGGTGTCCCCAAAATTCCAAATCCTTACTCTTGCTTGCGTAGATACTACCAACGGTTGGAAGATTTGGTGCCATAGGGCGAGAAAGCATCACGTAGTAGCCGTTTATCTTGCGAGGAAATAGCGAGCCGTTACGGTTATATGGCAAAAATGGATTTTGCATAAGATGAAACTTTTCGAAATCCTCGGTCCAAGCCATACCTAAGGTTGGGTCCCAGTTGCTTGTTGCCGAATTTCTGCACCAGATGATATAATACTTGCCTTCAAGCTCACAAATACGTGGGTCATAACCGTATTCATAACGCTGACCGTCAACCTCGTTTTCAAACTTGAGCGGCTCGTCGTCAATATCCCAGTTGATACCGTCTTTACTTTTTCCCTTATGGAGAAGCGGAAGCATATCGGTCTTATCACAGCGAAAAATTCCGCGAAATTCACCCTTATACGCTATAACAGAGCTGTTAAAAAGACTGTTTGCATCTTCGATATCATCGCGCGTAAGAATTGGATTGTGGCTGCTGCGCCAACAAACGTCTTTACAAGAAGCAGGCTTTTCTTCCCACGGGATATTTGGTATAGATGTGCCGTTAAGTACCTTTGCCATATAATCAACTCCTAATTTATTTTTCAACATAAATATAGCATTTATCGCAAAAAATAACAAGAAGTATTTAAACCTTTTCAGGAATTATTTTTACTTTTGCGTACTCTTTTGGTGTAATTCCATACTTCTCTTTAAAGCGACGGCTAAAATTACGTACGGTACCAAAACCGCTTTCAAAGCAAGCGTCAATTACCCGATTTCCGTTTTTGAGTAGCTTTTTAGCATAATCGAAACGCTTTTCCGCGAGGTAATCATTAAAACACATACCCGTACGGCGCTTGAATTCGCGGCTAAAGTATGCCGGCGAAATATTAAACCGGTCTTTTATTACATTAAGGGTAATTTCTTGTCTGAAATTTATATTTATATATCCTATCGCCTGCGAAACGCCGTCTGAAGCATACTTTTGTTCAAAGCTAAATGCCTTACTGCCAAAAAGGTCAAGAATAATTATTTCTATAACATTTTTAATTTGTAAAACAGCGTAGTTACGGTTAGCTTTAAAAACCTTTACAAGATATTCTAAATCGGCAACCGTTTTCTCGCCTACACCCTTTACAATATCGGCATTAAGGAAGCCAAGTATTTGTGCAATTTCGGGTGACATATCTTTTGCAAAAAAGTGAAGAGTTATGGTTTTTATATTTTGGGTTTCAAAGCCGTGAAAATCCATAGGAGTAATAAACAGCAAATCACCCTTTTGCACAGAATATGACTTGTCGTTTATAAGATGGGTGCCGCTACCCTCGGTTATATATTCGATTTCATAAAAATCGTGCTGATGAAGCGGATGATTTCTGTTAAGCACATTTTCGCAAACCAAAAAATCCCCTATTTTTCGTCGGTGCTGTTGGTTATATATTAAAGGAACGGTTTTCTTTTTCATAAAATTATTTTCCTACATTTATTTGAATGTCGCCTGTGTCGGTGGTTATTTCGCATTTGCCACCGTCAGCAGTTTTGGGAACATCAATATCGCCTGTATCTGCTCTGCATATAAACACTTTATCGGTAAGCAAAGTGCCGCTAACATCACCTGTGTCAGTTGTTATTAAAATCTCACCCGCATCACACTTATCAAACCTTATATTACCCGTGCTTCTTTTAATATTAAAGTCTTTTGCCGCTATAACGTTTGTAAGCTTTATATCACCAGTATTTCCGGTTGAAATCAGACTTTCACATTTTACATCAGTAAGATTTGTTTTTCCCGTGGATACCTTTGTTTCAATTTTACCACTGCAGTCTACCGATTTCATATTTATACCACCTGTCGAAGTGGTAAAATTAATACTCCCCGCAATAATATCTTGGATATTGATATTTCCTGTAGATAGTTTGATTTTCATATTACTTACGGTTGATGCATTACAATTTACATCACCGGTAGAAGCGCTAATATCAATACTGTCAAAGGTAAATTCCTTTGGTATTTCTATGTCGCCTGTGCTTGATTTAATTGAGAGCGCACCATACTCTCCTTGGGGAACATATACTGTTATTTTTGGCGTGCCCAAATTTATACAAATATGCTTATACCATTTTTTCGCATCAACAACCTCGATTATAAGCGTATTGTCTTGTACTGCGACCGTGTGGCTTAAGTTCTTTTCCTCATAACAAACCACCCTGCATTTTTCATCATCAGACAAAATAAATTTTATATCAGCCGTTTTGCTGTTGATTGATATATCATTAAAACTATCATTAATTTCGTGATTGTTAGTTTCATACTTTACGGTTGATAATTTAGTAAAATCCCATTTAAGCATCGTCATCACTCCTGTAAAAATTACGGCTCCAATAAATATAAGAGAAAAGGCTATAATAAGCCATATTTTTGTTTTTTTACTCATTATGCTTTCTCCTTCCTTAAAAGGCCGGATTTAATCCAAAATATGATTTTTTTACTAAACAGCATCATACCTTTAGTCGACGCCGTACAACCATAGAAAATCAATATAGCAAGCCCGACGCTTACCACGCCGGCCGCTATTATGACAAGCCCCGAAAATACATTGCCGCTAATGCAAATTACAATACCCGCCACTATACAAAGCACGCAAGCCACCAACGAAGCAAAAATAGACCATAAAGAAATTATTAAAGACCATACCGCAATGTACGCCGAAAGAATTGCGGCAAAAGCGACAACTAAAAGTGATAGCCATATTGGTGAACCCAATATTAAAAGCACAGTTTCCAATATACTCATTTGTCGTTTGGCAATTATTCTTTGCTTTACAAGTTTAATTATTGGTGTGCTGGATAAAATTGATTTTGAAATTTCTTGGAGGTCGCCTATTTCTTTTATTGCTTCTTCTTCGGTAAAGCCGTCTTCTATATGGTCGTCAATTATTTCACTATAATAATCTAACGAGCTTTGTATATCATTGTCGGGCAGACCGCATAAATTTTCCTTAAGCTCGGTTAAAAATTGTGACTTGTTCATCTTGAGCCTCCCTTGTTACAAAGTTGTAAATCGAGATTATCTCTTGCCATTCAAGTTTAAAATCTTCTATTCTTTTAAGACCTGCCTGCGTTATGTGATAATATTTTCTAAGTCTACCGTTGTGCTCGACGCCCCTTGCGGTAAGCTGATTTGCCGACTCTAGTCGGCGCAAAATTGGATATAATGTTGATTCGGAAATTTCCACAAAAGGTTTAATATCTTTTATAATCTGATATCCGTAAGAGTCCTCGCCCTTTATAGCAGCAAGAACACAAATATCTAAAAGTCCGCGTTTAAGCTGAATATCCATAACATACCTCCCTTTGCATAATACTATACAACACGCAGTATTATTTGTCAAGCGACATTTTTTGCCCTTGTACCGCAAACAATAAAAATCGGCGCGGATTTTATCCGCGCCCTATGCTATATTCATTATTTCTTTTTGCGTTTAAAAATCTGCGCTCTGAAAAGGATGATATTCATAGCAATAAAAAACGCTGCAAGAATACCAAGTGTGAGCAATTCGTGCCCGGGTGCAAAGGTTGCTATTAGCATTATCGGAAAACCGAATGCAATTGCGGGGAAGTTTTGATAAACAAGGTTATCGGCTGCGGGGGTTTTAAAGTCGCCGTCAATCTCGCGAAGCAATATAACACCCGTGCTGGCAGTACCCGTAAGCATACCAAACATAGCCAAAAACTGCTCTTCGGGGTAATCTTTAAAGAGTGTTTTTGCAACAACGCGGTTGTAAATATAGGTGATTATAAGACCCGCAACACCAAGTATTAACATAATACCCCAATACTTTTCAAGAGTATCAAGTCTTATTGCGGCAATACCCGCAACCACCATTACATCAAAAAAGAAGTTGCTTGCGCGCGTTAACAAAAAGTTATTGGTGTAATCTTTTTTCTGCGTAGAAATCTTTTTAAAGAATTTCATAATTCCCTTGATAAGCGTTGCTGACAGCACACCCAAAAGAAAGTTAAAGCCGTAAATTGTAGATTTCATACCCGGCAGCAATTTACCAAGCAATCCCATAAACACGTATGTCAGCACATACGCCATAAAGATAAGCGCCACCTGAATGGTAAGCTTGTCAACACTTTCTTGCATAGGTATTTCGTTTTCGGATTCAATTACCTCGTTGTTAAGCTTAAACTTTGCGTCAGAGGTCTTTAGCTTGCCGCGCTTTTTCATTATGTTAAGATGAATTATACCGCCAAAGCTTGCGCTTAAAAAGCCTAATGCCGCAATGGTAAGACCAAAGCTTTTGCCACCGTCAAAGCCATATTCGGTTTCATAAATGTTGCCGTAATTAAGCGCTTGACCTGTGCCTTGACCGTAGCCGAACGGTAAGAGTATACCCGCGGCTTTAAAGAAATCTTTAATAACAAACGCTGCGATAAGCGTAATCGCTATACCGACAATTGCTTGTATTAAATAGGTAGAAACTGTGGTAACACCTGTGTTAAAAATTTCGGTTGCGCGCTTACCCGTCAGCTTATTTTCAGAGGTTTTAAGGGTAGAAGCTATAAAGCCAAGTGCCAACGCGTGATATGTAATGGTCTCAAGCGTTGCGGTGCCCACACCGCCAAAGGTAGCGGTATCAAACATAACATTGCCTGTAATCCATTTGTAAATAGCCGCAACAATAATAAGTATTGCGCCGCCTAAAACCGAGGTAGGTATCAGCGAGTTGCGCATAAAGGGTATTGATTTTTTAACAATATTGCCCGCAAGCAAACTACCCAAAAGCACTGACACTAAAAGTATTGTGCTCCAGACATTAGAGTCCCAAAAATTGCTCATCTTTTTCTCCTTTTGTCACATTTTTGTGACGGTAATAAATATGCACATATTTAAGAGCGTTAAAGCGTTTGTCACCCTTTAGCTGATAAACCTTGTCGCCGTAATAAATATTAAGCTTGTTTCTACCAAGCACCGATACAGCCGAGGTTTCACTGAAATTAAGCTTTAGCTCACCCTGCTCGCCCTCGTCAAAAACAATTTTATCACCGTAAAGCGAGATGCTTGCTCTAGTTTTAAACGGTACCTTTTTCTTGTTTATGATAACCTCAAAAACATCAGCTTCGTCGTGATAAATAGGCGCCGATATGTACTCGTTTATATCTAATTTGTTTATAAATTCCTTTTGGTAATCATACCAATCGGCCACAAACTTAAACGGAAAATCACAGTCAATACCCTTTATTTCTTTAGTGGGAGTATATTCTATCTTTGCGCCGCAATCTTTGCACTCGCAAAATTCATTCTCACTTTCAAACTTTGAAAGACCGCAGAACGGACATACATACATAGCACGTTCAAGATATTCGGCTCTCTTTTTATGGTGGAATTCTTGGTCGGCTACTGCTTCGTCAACATAAAGACCCTCTTCGATAATCTTAAACAGCTCTTCATTTGACATATTTTTATATTCTTCGGGCTCGATAACGCGTGACACATAACCACGCATTTTACCTTTTCGAACAACATCACTCCAACGCGGCTCTGCGCCGTAGCCACCCTCTATGCGATAAAGTGCTATCGGCACCTTAAGCATTTTAGCCATCGAAGCAATTGAATCGTTCATATATTCGGTTCTGCCGCTATAGGTGCGGTTGCCCTCGGGCGCTATGCAAATGGTACCGCCTTCACGGGCAACACGTATACATTGCTTTACAGCCTTTACATCACTGGTTTGCTTTTTGATGGGTATAGGCGCTACAATATAACGGATAATTGATGACAAAAAGCCCATTGAAAAAATATCTTCGGTAGCAAGATAATATATCGGTCCCTTAAATGCCATACCAACAAAAAACTGGTCAAATGGGGTTTGGTGATTGAGCAAAATGAGGTAGGGTGTCTTTTTTTGCTCTTTGAATTTTTCTATTGTTATGCCGTATTTAATGCGTGAATACGGATAAAGAACTATGTAAGCAAGGTTTCGCACCACTCGGTGACGGAACTTAAGCCACTTTTTTTGTTTCTTTTTCTCTGCCATATTTTACCCCGATTTTATTTAAAAATATATAATATTATATCATACATTTTTAAAAAAATAAAGTACAAATATTAATACACCAAAAGACTTTTTGCTATAAAAAACAGACCCCGTGGGGCCTGCTTTTTTGTTTTAATAACCAAAGTGGTTGTTGTTGTTAAAGTCCTCGGTCATTTCGGTAACGATATCTCGTCTGCCGTCTTCTTGATACACCCTTATGTAATCGATTTCAAGGTCGATTTTATCGGGATTTGCCGCTGTACCTTCGTCAGTCAGCATATCGGTATGCATAACTGCCAAGTCACTTGTAGCATTTTGGTGATTTGGATTTGAAGAATACAACACATTATCAAACAAGATATACATATATTGGTTTGCGGTTTCTGCATCGTTTACAACATCGCGATTCGATGGAATTTCACCGTTATTTTCCTTATTATATGTCAAATCACTTGTACTAAGCACTGCATCGTCGCCCTCTACACCGTCGCCGTTGATATCATAGATATATAATGTGAGGTTAAATTTATCTACACCGTTAGTGCTCCAGTAGAAACCGTAACGGCGTGGAGCTGTAAGCTGTTTTTGAAGCGTTTCTATATAATTAGCGGTAACACCATATGATGAGCCTTGCCATCCGTATGAAAAACGCTTATTCCTACCATCTGTAAAATCGTGATACGCAGCACTTGTACTAAAATAATACTCAGTTGAATCAGTACCAAACCAACTCTTCTGCATTACAGCACGCGGTGTACCTGGGTTATCCCAGTCTATAACATTTACCGTGCTCGCCTTATTAGAGCCCACCGCATAAAATTTATGCACATTAAGGTACAGACGATAATCATAACTGCCAGTTTCCTTAACTTTTCTAACAACACTACTTGTTATACTGGGGTTTTGCATAAGCTCCCAAACGTCTATTTCAAAGTGAGTCGTGGGAATTTGGTATTTAAAGGTTTTTAGATTGGTGGAATCCATTGTACTTGAAATACCGTCATAGGCATATTCGCCTTTGTTATTTAGCTTATAAACCTTGCTATAAAGCGACTCGGTAAAATAGGTGTTGTTATAATTGCCGTGACCTAACATCCACCAAGACGCAAAGGTGTGACCGTCTGACGGCAATCTGCCGTACATTTCAGAATAGCCTTGCTTATAAATCATTGAATGGTTTGTCTTTATAAGACCAGGGTTGGCAATAATATCTTCATCGTCTATTTCGCCACCAAAAGCATCGGTACCTGTTTGATTATATAACCTTGCATAACCCAAACGGTCGGTAACTGCAGTAGCGTGCTCTGCCTTAACTCCACGGGTGATGGTGAGTTTTCCGTCCTCTACCCAATAAAGCTGTGACATTTCTTCTCTGTTTGAACCCTGTAAATTACGGTAATTACCCGCAGTGCCTCTGATACTTTCGGTGTTCATTACATTATAGTTCCAAGTATCAAGTGATATTTCGGCATTTTCACCGTCGGCAGCATCTTTAATTCCGTTAAACTCGTCACCCCAAGCGTAATAGAACGTTTTTTCGGTATCGGCTTTGCCGTCAAAATTAGTATCAACCTTAACGGTTGTGGCTCTCTTTTCGGGAGCAAGAGTTGCGTTGCCCACAGTATAAACCATACCCGTTTTAAAATCGGAATTATTTATAAAATCAAGCACCGCCTGCTCTACACCCGTAAAGCTGCCGCCTTTAAACCATAACACACAATTTTGCTCGTCATAAGTTATTGAGTAATCGTTAGTATTGTGATTGTTGTCGGCATATTTATCATAATTTGAAATGTCGCCCACTATTATTTCAAGCATACCTGTGGGCGTGTCCGTAATGTCATTTGCGTGAACATACACGGCGCTGCTGTCGCTGTTTGTGCCCGAAACGGTCTTTTTAGCACTTACAACCTTTTGTATATCGATGCCTTCAAGCTCTTGCTCGAGATAAAGCTCTAATCGGCGCGCAGCATCATAGTTATCGTTTTCGCCGTAATATATCTTGATTTTACCAAGATTCGCATTGCGCCAGAATCCGTCATAAAGCTTATCGTAATCGCCCACAATGCTACGGCTTAAAGCAGCAAGGTCGCTGATATTTATTTGACCGTCGCGGTTAACGTCACCGTAAACATTTTCATAGCCGGGGGCTTTAAGTATTGCGCGACGCAGCGTTACAATATCAATAGCGGTGTATTCGTCGGTATTGCCGTCGCCGTCGACATCAGCCAAGCTGCGCGCTGCAGCAAAGTTTTTAAGCTTTGGTGTGCTGCCGCCGGCGCCACCCTTATACCATACATCATGGTTTTTAGCTACATCAATAGTGCCTATCGCGCCTTTGTCGTTATAATATGCAGTCTTTGTAGCAGATGTAGAACTGTCATCAGCAATATAATAGCTATTTTCAATAACAGCATTTTTGCTGTTGCCAACAATATGAGAATCGGCAGCGTAACTTGCTACCAAACAGTTTTCTGCCGAGCAGCCGCTAACCGTAGCACCTGACTTTACTTCACCCGCGATAGCGCCTGCATATCCCGAACCCGAAATAAAAGAGCTGTTACGGATATGAATATTTTTAACAACGCCGTTTTCTGCCAAAATGGGTATAAGACCAACCGATTGATCATCACCCACATAAAGATTTGTAACTGTATATCCGTCGCCGTCTAAAACACCGCCGAACGGAACATATTTATATGTAGCATTTGTAGTGCTTCCAAGTGTATCTTGTGTAATCCATACAGCCCGAGATGCGTCAATATCACAGGTTAGCTTGTAATAGAGTCGGTTAAAAATATTCATACCGCCCGATGCAATTGCGCGAGCGAGCTCAAAAGCGTTTGAAATTAAGTATGGGTCATCTTGAGTTCCCGAACCCATAATTCTATGATTCATACCGTAGGTTCCGCGCACATTTGCGCCTCCAAACAAATTATAGCCACCGCCATTATTAAGCTGCTGAGCAATTAGAGACGCATATGTAGCGTTTAAACTATCAGCATTAGAATTTACCGTTGGCATTGGTATTAAACGCTGGGTTGCGCCGTTGTAAACCGTAACAATCTGCCAATTGTTTTTCCAGTTGAGTCCCGGCATATCATAGACGGTATATTCATTTTTAGCTTCAAGACGAACAATATCAAGTAACTTATCATACTTGTTGGGGTATTTTAACGGAATTTGTGAAGATATATCGCTATAGGAATCGAAAAAGTACACCTGAAAGCCTTGATTTTTATCGTATCGGCTATAAAATACCTCTTTACCTTCAACACATACTTCGTCAACAATTGGAGCACCCAAGGCCACACAAGAGTTGATTTCGACATTATTCATACCGTTTCCGCCGCTTATGATAGCACCAATCATATCGGATGTCACGCGGTCTACACTTGAAGTAACAATTCTCTCACAAGAATAGCCGTCATAAAGGCAGTTGCTTATAATAAGATTTTCACAGGTGCCTTGTGTTGAAACAATACCCGCGGCGCCTGAGTTATACTGATATAAACCGTTATCAGATCTCTGAGAAAGATTAATGTCACGAGTAGAAGCGATATACGAATTGCGGACAGAAACATTTGCAATGGTGTGAATTGTCGAGTCGTTAGTATATACGCCTAAATTAGTAGTAAGCAAGGCGGCATTACCGCTACCGCTTGAATAGCAAGAATCAAAATTAAGGTTTTTAACAGTAGCACTACCGTCAAGCTTATGAATAAGGCCCTGTCCGGTAGAGCAGTACATACCGTAAACGGTAACGCCATTACCGTCAAGATTACCTACAAATGCTTTGCCTGGTTTCCAATCCTTTTTAGCGCCCTTATTAACAAAACTTTTAATACCTGCAAGCGATTCATTGCCCGAAATATCGTTAAGATAAATAGCGTTAACCCCGTCAGCCACCTTGTAATAATACGGCGTATAAACCGGAACATATACATCTGTTGAACTTTGTTTTAGTATTTTGTCACTCTGATAACCGCCGGCAACGCTCTCCGCTTTTTCAACGCCCTCAGTAGTGTCGGTGATATGAGTCAAGGCCCGATAAAGCTGGTCGGCGGTTTCTATTATATAGGGGTCGTCCTTTGTGCCGACACCGCCTGCAAAGCTGCCTGCCGCATTACCGCTCCAATAAGATACCTGCGAAGCTCGCGTAGTAGCTGCCGCTTTTGTATAAACATTTATGCCATTTCCTACAACAAACATTGTACCTATTAGCATTGTAAGTGCGAGCATAATACTGACAAAGCCCTTAAATAATTTCATTGATTTTCTCCTTTTATATGGTGTTAAACGATATCTTCACATAAACATATATATTATAACACAATTGTGCCGTTATTGCAATGATATATGTAATTAAACCCCGCGAATTTGAAATTCGCGGGGTAATAGTTAATTCCATTTGAAATCGCTGCAAAGCAGTGTGGTTTTTTCGTTTTGCACGGTTAGTATTCCGCCGCTTATGGTAGCGGTTTTTTCTTGTGCCTCAGACAAAACAATTTTACATTCGCCGGGTTTTACCGCAGTGATAAAGGGGATATGCCCTGCCATTATAGCAAGCTCACCTTCGGTGCCGCGAACAATAATCACCATTACCTGTTCGTCAAGCACACTGCCGTCTGGAGTAGAAATAACAAGGTTATAGGTGTTCATTATTTACCACCCTTTGCCTTAGCTACCGCCTCGTCAATTGTACCTACAAACAAGAATGCCGATTCGGGTAGGTCATCGTGCTTGCCTTCGATAATCTCTTTAAAGCCACGGATTGTTTCGGCTACTGGTACATAGGTGCCCTCAATACCGATAAATTTTTCAGACACGTGGAACGGCTGAGAAAGAAAACGCTGAATTTTACGGGCGCGACCAACGAGAAGCTTATCATCATCAGAAAGCTCATCCATACCCATAATGGCGATAATATCCATAAGCTCGTTATAGCGCTGCAAAATTCTCTGAACCTCACGAGCAACATTGTAATGCTCTTCGCCTAAAACCTCAGCCGACAAGATACGGCTGGTTGATTCAAGTGGGTCAACTGCAGGGTAAATACCTTGTGATGCGATACTACGCGACAAAACGGTAGTTGCGTCCAAGTGAGCAAAGGTTGTTGCAGGAGCCGGGTCAGTAAGGTCATCGGCAGGCACGTAAACCGCCTGAATAGACGTAATAGAACCTTTTTTAGTAGAGGTAATACGCTCTTGCAAAGCACCCATTTCGTTAGCAAGTGTCGGTTGATAACCAACCGCTGAAGGCATACGGCCAAGAAGTGCTGAAACCTCACTACCCGCCTGTGTGAAACGGAAAATATTATCAATAAATAAAAGTACGTCTTGATTCTCTTGGTCGCGGAAATACTCTGCCATTGTAAGACCCGAAAGACCTACACGCATACGCGCGCCTGGCGGCTCGTTCATCTGACCATATACAAGCGCAGTTTTTTCTAAAACGCCCGACTCTTTCATTTCGTTATAAAGGTCGTTACCCTCACGGGTGCGCTCGCCAACGCCGGTAAATACCGAAAGACCGCCGTGCTCCTTGGCAATGTTGTTGATAAGTTCCATAATAAGAACGGTTTTACCAACACCCGCGCCACCGAAAAGGCCAATTTTACCACCCTTTGAATAGGGGCAGATAAGGTCGATTACCTTAATACCTGTTTCAAGTATTTCGGTACTGGTTGACAATTCGTCATATTCAGGCGCCGGTCTATGAATATTCCATCTCTCGTCTGTTTCGGGGGCTTCTTCGTTATCAACGGGCTCGCCCAAGACATTGAATATTCTACCTAAAGTTTCGCGGCCTACAGGCACACTTATTGCCTTGCCTGTGTCAGTAACAGCAGTTCCTCGTTGTAAACCGTCGGTAGAGGCCATAGCAATACAACGAGCAACGTTGTCACCAATGTGCTGTGCTACCTCAACTGTAAGTGTGCGCTCACCAATAGGCATTGTAAGCGCGTTATAAATTGCCGGTAGTGCGCCCTCTTCGAAACGCACATCAACAACAGGTCCCATAACCTGAGATACTGTACCGGTAGTTTTGTTGGACATTAAATTCAACTCCTTAAGAAGTTATCAGTTGCCTGCACCGGCAACAATTTCAGTAATTTCTTGTGTAATCGCACCCTGACGTGCGCGGTTATACTCAAGCTGTAGTTCATCTATCATTTGCTGCGCGTTTTTGCCTGCTGAATCCATTGCCATACGACGAGCAGCAACCTCGCTTGCAAAGCTTTCACGCACGCAGGACACGATTATTCCCGAAAGGTATTCGGGCACTGCTATATCAAGTATTGTGCGCTCATCAGGCTCAAAAACCGCCGCTGTGCTTTTGGTGTTTTCACCCTTTTTAAGCGGCAAAACCCATTTAACTGTGGGAGTTTGAGTCATCATTGATATATAGTTTGTGGTAACTATTCCAAGTCGGTCGAATTCGCCTTTTTGGAACTGTTCACAAAGCTCTTTTGCAAGGCGGAAGGCATCTGCGGCACAAAACTTTTCGCTTGATACTATTTCTTTTCCGTATCGCTCGCAAGCACGCTTGCCAATAGGAACAATCTCTGCCTCGCCATAATCGCGAACGGTACGAAAAACATTTGCATTATAGCCGCCTGCAAGACCGCGATCACCCGCGATTACAATAAGCTTTGTTTTGCCACCGTCCTTAAATTCACGCATAAAGGGACTTTTTGCACACTCGGGTACTGCAGTAAGCAAATCAACCACACTTTGAACAGCAGACTCGTACTGACGACCTGCCGCCATAGCCATATTTGCTTTTCGCATTTTAGATGACGCTACAAGACCCATTGCCTTTGTCAAATGGAGCGTTGAATCAACACTTTTTATACGCAGTTTGAGCGTTTTGGTGTTTCCTGACATCTATCGTCACCTCGTCATTTCACGAAGTGTTTCTTCGAGTGATGCTATATCTTCATCCTCAAAATAACCCTCTTCAAAACGAGCAAGTAACTGCGGTTTTTGGTTTTGTAGTTTTTCAAACAAACGCTGCTCAAACTTATGAACATCGGCAACCGCTACTGTGTCAAGCCATCCTTTTGTTACAGCATAAATAATTGCAACCTGACAACCAACCGATACAGGACTGTTACGTCCTTGTTTGAGCACCTCTACTATACGCTCGCCAAGCGCAAGACGCGCTTTGGTGTCAGCGTCAAGGTCGCTACCAAACTGTGCGAATGCCTGAAGCTCACGGTACTGTGAATATAAAAGCTTAAGTTCACCCGAAACCTTTTTCATACTCTTTTTCTGAGCAGAACCACCAACACGGCTTACCGAAATACCGGGGTTGATAGCGGGCATAACACCTGCGTGGAAAAGCTCGGTTTCAAGGAATATCTGTCCGTCGGTAATCGAGATAACATTAGTAGGAATATATGCCGAAACGTCACCCGCTTGTGTTTCAATTATAGGCAGTGCTGTAATTGAACCGCCGCCGTATTCGGGCGCCACGCAAGCAGCACGCTCGAGCAAACGTGAATGCAGATAGAATACGTCACCGGGGTATGCCTCACGGCCGGGTGGACGACGGATAAGAAGCGACAGTGCACGGTATGCCACAGCGTGCTTACTTAAATCGTCATATATTATAAGAACATCTTTACCCTGTGCTCTGAAGTATTCAGCCATAGCGCAACCCGAATATGGCGCTATATACTGAAGCGGAGCACTTTCAGATGCCGAAGCTGATACTACTATTGTATAGTCCATGGCGCCTGCTTTTGTGAGGTTGTTTACAAGGCTTACAACCGATGTGTTCTTTTGACCGATTGCTACATAAATACATATAACATCGGTGTTTTTTTGATTTATAATTGTGTCAATAGCAATTTCGGTTTTACCTGTCTGACGGTCACCGATAATAAGCTCACGTTGACCGCGACCAATAGGAATCATACTGTCAATGGCCTTAATACCTGTTTGTAGCGGTACAGATACGCTCTTACGCTCGATAATACCGGGGGCTTCAGCCTCAATAGGATTAAAACCGCTATACTCAATTGGTCCTTTACCGTCAATTGGTTCGCCAAGCGCGCTTACAACACGGCCTAGCATTTTTTCGCCTACAGGCACCGATAAAACCTTACCTGTGCGGCGCACAACGGTACCCTCGCGGATGCTGTTTTCATTTGAAAGCATAGCAACAGATACGGTGTCTTCCTCAAGGTTTTGAGCAAGACCTGCCGAGCCATCTTCAAATTCGAGCAACTCATTTGCCATGCAGTTTGTAAGACCGTAAACGCGTGCGATACCGTCACCGACAAGGATTACTCTGCCGGTTTCCTTCATTTCTATTTGTGAGCGATAATTTTTTATCTGCTCTTTTATGATATAACTTATTTCTTGTTGTTTTTCACTCATACGCCAATCACTTCCCTTACGCGTTTTAAGTTATTTTTCACGCTGCCGTCAAGCAACTCGCCGTCGATTTCAACCTGAATACCACCAAGCAGCGCGCTGTCAATAACGCAATTGAGCGTAACCGATTTTTCGGTGCGCTTTTCAAGACTTTTGATAAGACGCTGCTTTTGAGCTTCGTTTAGCTCTACAGCCGTTTTAACCGTTGCAACAACGGTATTTTTCGCCCATTCGCGAAGGCGCTCGTATTCCGACACACAGTCAAAGAACTGCTCGGCTTTGCCGTGCTCGCACAAAAGCTGTAAAAACGACAAAACATGTCGGTTAATTTTGCCCTCAAAAGCCTGTGCCAACGCGGCGGTGCGCTCGCTTTTTGGAATACTTGGTGTTGACAAAAGCTGTAAATATTCGGGGCTTTCTATAAAAATCGCCTTGGCTATATTTAACCCATCAAAAAACTCATCAATAGAATTTTCTTCGCGCGCCAACATAAACAGCGCTTCAGCATAATTGTTACCTGTCGCTGTCATTGTCTTCACCTATTTTGTCAATAAAATCATCTATCAGCGCCTTGTGGTCATCACTATTAATCTCACGTGAGAGCATCTTTTCGGTAAGGGCTGTAGAAACATCTATTATTTGTGTTTTTATAGATTCTTCGGCACGTTTAAGTTCGAGTGCAGCATCTATTTCTGCTTGACGAACGATACCATCCGCAGTTGCTTTTGCATCCTCAACAATTTTGTTTCCGCGTGCTTGGGCTGCATCTGCCGCCTCTTTTACGATTTCCTCAGCTTCAGCTTTTGCATTTTGGAGTCGGCTTGTAAGCTCGGCATCCTTTGCCTCTGCGCTGTTCTTTGCGATCTCGGCATCGGCATACTGCCCGTCAATTTCGGCGCGGCGTGTTTCTAACATTTTTGTAACCGGTTTATACAAAAACTTTTTAAGAATTAAAAACAAAATTACAAGGTTTGCAAGGGATATGAGTATCTGCCACAAATTTACGGATATTATATCCAGATTTTGCATTTAAAGCTCCCCCGAATTATTTTACTGCGTTAAGCAAAATCTCTACAAGCATGTTAGGTGCAACAAATATTAACAAAATTGCAATAACAAGCGCATAAAGACCTGTGGTTTCAGCGATAGCACAACCCATAAGCATTGTGGTTGTAACCGAGCCCTTGCATTCGGGCTGACGACCAATCGCTTCACAAGCAGAAGCTACGGCATTACCTTCACCGATACCAGGACCTACACCTGCGATCATTGCTACGCCTGCGCCCAATGCGCAGCAACCTAAAATAATACCAATTGCGAGTTCCATAATAAATTTCCTCCGTTTTATATAAATTTTATTTTTTAGACCTTGCTAATTTTTTCGCTTTGCGAGCAAAGTAGTCTTCCTCAGGAAAGCCACTTGCTACATAAAGCATGGTAAGCATTGCAAATATAAATGCTTGCAAGCAACCGCTAAACAAGTCGAAATAAACCGACAGCACGGCAGGTATACCCACCTGTAAAAACGGTATTTCACCCAAGAATCCCGGCAACCAACCAAGCAGCATATTTGATAACCCCTGCAAACCCGTTGCGACAAGCACCGAAATAACCGCGCCCGAAAGCACATTGCCATAATGACGAAACGCCATTGAAACAGGCGTTGCAACCTCACTTATGATATTAAGCGGCGAAAGCAACGGCACGGGATCGCCAAAGCTTTTTATATAGTGAATTGGACCGCACTTCATCTTATAATATGTTATAAGTATGAATACAAGTATTGCCCAACCGCCTACAATATTAATGTCTGATGTGGGGGCATACATACCTATTAGCGCCAAAAGACTTGAAAACGCTGAAAGCCCCATTATTGCTGCCACAAACGGTGCAAAGCCGGCGAAATAATCGCTCATATTTGTTTTTACCAAAGATTGCGTCTGCTTTACTATCCATTCAGCAATTAACTGACGCTTTAAATTCGCTTTAACAGAAAGCCCATGTGTAAAATAAAGGCACAAAAAGAAAATTGTAATTATAACAAGCGCTGAATTAACCTGTGATTCGGTTATAGGCAAATTTTGTAACGGCATAGGTATTGTAAAATACACCAATGCGCCCGAAATGGTAATACCCTCACTTGCGGGGTTAAAAAGAATTTTAAGCAGCATACCTGCTACAAGTGGCAGCATAGCTCCCGCTAACAGCAGTATGTCACCAATTATAAAGCCAACTCTTTTTTTTGAATTCGTAAAGCAACACCTCCTTAATCTTTTTACAAACTATTTATTCTTGTCTATCAAAGGTCTTATCATTATTGCTATGCGCGGAAAAATGAGCGGAATCACTATTGCCACACGCGTGGGGGTCTGTTTAAATATGATTAAACCAACCGCTGCCAAAACAAAAATTCCAGCCATTCGCAAGCTTTGCGATGCTCTTACGGTTTGACGAGCTTCCTTTTCATCCTGCGTTACGGCCTTTTGAACAAAAAGCCCCATTACAAAAAAATTGCCCACTGCAATTATAATTCCCCAAAAATTACCAAGAAGTATAGTATAATCCCATTTAGAAATTATTAAAAACACAGCCTGCATTAAAACGCTTAATATCAAGACAAATGAAGCTATATATTTAGTTTCTTTTATTACGGTTTTATCTACTTTCATTAAACACAATCCAATTCTTACCCAATTTAGAATTATTTTACCACAAATTGTATTATAAGTCTATAATAAATAAAAAATTAACAAAGAATTTTTTGCTTAAACACACATATATATTTATATGAGGTGGTTTTTTGAAAACGCTTGGAATACTTGCAATAATATGGCTGTCACTCAGCGCTTTGGTACTGTTTATTTTACATATAAAGAGTCATAAAATAATTAAATCAATATTTTTAAATGCTCTGCTTGGTTTTGCGGCAATAGCCGCGATAAACCTGACTCAAAAATTCACAGGCGTCCATATACCTCTTAACTGGTACACCGTCGGCGGCAGTGGAATTTTTGGCCTACCCGCAGTTTGTGGGATAATACTTTTGCAAGTAATAATTTAAAGCCTCTGATTACCAGAGGCTTTAAATTATTTAGTTTTATCAAAACTTACCGTAACAGATGTACCTACTTTTTCCTGACTGTTAAGCGTAATTTCGGCGCCCATATAAGCGGCGGCGTGCTTCACAATAGCAAGGCCGAGTCCTGTGCCGCCAACTTGTTTAGAGTGACTTTTATCAACACGGTAAAAGCGCTCAAAAACACGCGGCTGTTCGCCTTTTGGAATGCCGATGCCCGTATCACGCACGGTAAGGTTCACCTTTGTTTCGGTGGTATTTATTATAATGTCCACCCTACCGTTTGGTTTATTGTATTTTATAGCATTGTCGCAAAGGTTATAAATCATTTCGTCAATGATTTTAGGCGTGCCAAAAACACAGGCTTTTTCACCTATTAAATCAAGTGAAATGTTTTGCTTGTCTGCCAAGGGCTTTAGGCTTTTTATGACATTTTGCGACAGTTCGTATAGGTCAAGTTCTTGTTTTTCAAATAAAGAGGGATTTTCATCAAGCTCGGATATTTTAATAATATCACTAACAAGCGTAATAAGTCGCTGCGCCTCATCATATATAGAACTTGAAAAATCAACCACGGTAGCATCAGATGTGCCGCCCGATTTCATTATTTCGGCAAAGCCTGAAATAGAGGTAAGTGGAGTTTTAAGCTCGTGTGACACATTCGAGGTAAACTCGCGTCGCAACTGCTCACGACGGACACTTTCGGTAATGTCGATAATAACAATTACCGCGCCTATTACCGCCTCGCCCTCGAAAACAGGGTTTGCAATAAGGCTATATACGCTATCATCGTGATCAATTTCTTTTTCGGCACGAGAACCTAAAAGCACCTGCTCAATAAGCTCGCGGAAATTTTTTGTTCGGTTAAAAAGCAGTGCGCTACCGCCGTTTTTAAGGTTTTCTATTTCAAGCAACTGTGCCGCCGCTTTGTTGTGTGACAAAACATTGGCATTACTGTCAATAACCAATAGACCCTCACTCATATTCTCGGTTATAAGGTTAAATTCCTCTTGCCGCTGACGAGCTATGCGCACCTGCTTTTCTATGGTCCGCTTTTGCGCTGAAATCTTTTTAAGCAAAGGGGTCAATTCTTCGTATGCTTCATTACCTGCAGGATTATCAAGGTCAAGCTCATTTATAGGCTTGATAATTGATTTTGAAACCTTATGTGAAATAATAAGTGATAAAATAAGCGCTACTATGATAATTATGCTAAGCGGGTAAACAAGGCTGAGCAGCAGCACAAAAATCGAATCCTGCATTGCCGATACACGAAGCACCGTGCCATCAGACAAGCGAACGGCATAATAAACGGTGCGTTTCATCATAGTATCAGAAAAACGGGTGCTTGTGCCGCTACCGTTTATCAACGCATCTTTAATTTCCTGTCGGTCGGCGTGATTATCAAGTGTTGTCTCATCAGCCGATGTGTCAATCAAAACTGTACCGTCGGTGGCGATAAGGGTAATACGTTTGTCATCACCCTCAAAATTGCTGATATACTCAACGCCCTCGTTTTCGACCGCAAGGGCAATATACCCCGCCTCGCTTTCAAGCTCGCTTAGCAGTTGCTTTTGCGAGTGGCTGAAAAGCACAACAAATGTAAGTATAAAGCTGATAAGCAGTATAAACAGTGAAGTAAAAAAGTTAGAATTAAAAATCTTTTTATCCATTTGCGCCGCCCTCTATTTTATATCCAACATTTTTAACGGTATGTATAAGTACGCCGGCGGCTTCCAGCTTTACGCGCAGTTTGCGTATGTGAACATCAAGCGTGCGCGATTCTTCATAAAAATCGCCCCACACCTGTGTGAGTAGTGTATCACGCGGAACAACCTTGCCACCCGCTTCAAGCAGCATGAGCAATAACGAATATTCCTTAAACGAAAGCGCAACCTCACATCCGTCAACCGCCACAATGTGCTTTTCGGGATTTACATACAAATTATCTATTTTATATTCCTGAATTTTTGGGTTTGTTTTTTCATAACGGCGCAGCACTGCGCGTATGCGAGATAGAAGCTCGGTCATACCAAAAGGCTTTGCAACATAATCATCAGCGCCCGCATCAAGCCCCGTAACCTTGTCGTATTCGCTGTCGCGAGCTGTGAGCATAATAACGGGGATATTTTTGTGAGCGTCCGACGACCTTAATTTGCCTAAAATTGAAAGTCCATCTTCGCCAGGCAGCATTATGTCAAGCAGAATAAGGCTTGGTGTTTTTGCGGATAAAGCAACCCAAAAATTATTTGGGTGCTCAAAGCCCTCGACCTCAAGCCCCTCTTTTGCAAGCGCATAGCACACAAGCTTGCGAATATTAGCATCGTCTTCAACAAAATAAATCACAAAAAATCACCGCCTTTGCGCTATATTATATTATAAAAATTCTTTAATTTCAATACAGCTTATGTTAAACCTATGTAAAAAATCACAGTTCGTATGAACTGTGATTTTTGTTTTACATATGGGTATATAAAATCTCTGCCGTGCCGCAAAGTCTTGTTTTTAATGTGGCGGGTATAAACACGCTGTCACCCTTTTTGAGTCGCATCATACCACCTGTGTATGAAAGACTAACCTCGCCCTCTAGAACAAGCAGTGATATAAAGCTATCGTTATCATAAATGCCGACATTACCGTCAAGGTGTATAAGCTCTGTTGTAAAATACTCGCATTTTGCAAGCTCTCTTACTGTTCCAAAAGGATATAGCGTTACATCTCCTACCGCGCCGTAAGGTCTTTTGGGTTTTTGAGTTTTTGTAACCTCAACCGCCTGCTTTATATGAAGCTGACGCGGTTTGCCGTCAGCACCAAGTCTGCCGTAATCTGATACGCGATATGTAGTGTTAGAGTTTTGCTGCACCTCGGCAATAAGAATACCCTTGCCTATGGCGTGCATCGTGCCCGCCTCTATAAAGAACACATCACCCTTTTTAACGGGAACATAGTTGCAAACGGGCGATAAATTGTTATTGTTTATTCTTTCTAAAAATTCGCCCTGTGTTATGTCTTGATTAAAACCGTAAATAAGTTTTGCGTCATCATCACAGTCAACAACATACCACATTTCTGTTTTGCCGTATTCGCCTTCGTTAGCAAGGGCGTATTCATCGTTAGGATGCACCTGAACCGACAACCTGTCCTTTGCATCTATAAGCTTTATAAGAATTGGAAAATATGTAAAATCTGCCGCTTTTTTACCCAAAGTGTCAGCGCCTAACAGTTCAATAGCCTGCTGCAAGGTAAGTCCTGCATATTTGCCGTTTTTAACAATGCTGTTGCCGTCCTTATGGCACGAAAGCATCCACGCCTCTGCCGCCTTTTCACTGTCACTTTCAAAACCAAATTCATCTATAAGCCTTGTGCCGCCCCAAAGATAATCTTTTAACGGTGCTTTGAGCAGTAAAGGATACATATATTAAACCTCCTTCTATATTATAACGGACATTATTGCTCTTATATTATATCACCATATTTGTCGGTGTTCAAGAAAATATTGAAAATATGTCGAATTTTGGGCTGAAATACGCAAAACAAACTGCAATTTTAAAAAATTTTATTTTACATAAATATTTTATTCAGTTTATGTTTGCATACTGCTTTATCCCACTTTTTAACCGAGTTTTCCACCGAAATCGTGTCGAAAATTGCCATCAAACCGTTATTTCACCTTTAAAACGGTGAATTTCTCGGTGGATAAAGTGAAAAACTTTTTAGGTTGTTTCGGTTTACATAATGCTAAAAAATGCAAAAATTTCCATAAAAATTGTAACAATTTTGTAACTTGATTTTTTTAGTAAAATACCCTTATCACATTAATATATACAAAAGCGCCAAAAAAAGCCACTTATCATGGCAATCTCCCGCTAAAATCAAAATTAGTCCCATAATGAGTATATCGTCATTTGAACCTAACGTAATAAAATTGTTCGGTGATTTTTGGGGCGGATTATGACCGTTTTGCCTGGGGCTTCGCTCGGCCTTAGCGGCTTTTTTGTTCATTTCACGCAGCTGCTCTATAGCAGTTTGTTTAGCCTGCGAAAAGTTATGCATATCGTTCAATAATTATGCACTCCTTAAAAATCAAATATGCCACTGTCTTGTATGAGCGGTAACAGGTCGATAATTTTAAGTAATTTTATGGCGGTGTCAACCTTTTCTTGTCGGGGCGCGCTAAGGTGCGGCTTTAGCGCTAATAATAAATTTGAGCGACTGTCACTCTGCCCTGTTTTAAGCCGCGACATAACCGACATTATTTTACCTATCTGCGCGGGGTCGATATCCATATTTCCAAAAAGCGAACCAAAATCTGCAGCGGGCGGCGATTTTTCCTGCTTTTTGTTATCGCCACCCAATATGTTTTCTGCCATTTCGCGCACGCGGTTAAGACTGTCAGGGTCATTAAGTAATTCTGCTAATTTTTCGCTTATATCATCCATTTTTGTTTCCGCCTAAAATTTTCATAATATTTTTAGCAGCATCGGAATTTAAAATTTGCTTTAGTTTATCTTTATCGGCAAGAACATCGTTTATTTTTTCACGGTCATTTTCGCTTAAATTTGACATTAAAGCCTCGGCGTCACCGCGTCGCGCAGCGTTGATTGTATTTTTGTCTATTTTGCTAAAATCATTATTCATTTGCTTTTCCCCCAAAAATAAAGTATTATATATGTAAATGTATGTTAAAGGCAGGTGCGTTTATGCGAATAGCCGTTATATCTGACTCACACGGACAGGGTTTAATTGTTGATAGAATAATCCGCCGCGAAAAAGATGCTGACGCCATTATCTTTTTAGGTGATGTTACAAGCGATATAGAAGACTTCACCTATGAATATACCGATAAAAAGTTTTATATAGTAAGCGGTAACTGCGACCGATTTCCGTCTTTTCCGTACAGCAGTGTAGCAAGTATCGGCGGCATTAATATTTTTATATGCCACGGCCATACCTTAGGCGTTAAAGGCGGCCTTGGCGGGCTGATTAGGGCGGCAAGACAGTCGGAGTGTACAATCGCGTTATACGGACACACCCACATACCCAATATAAAATATGAAGATGGCTTGTATATTGTGAATCCCGGCTCGTGCGCACGCTCACGCGACGGCGGCAACAGCTATGCCGTAATAGATATACGCGACAACGGAATATTACCCTCGATAGTAAGAATATAAAATAGGAGCAAACCAAAATTTTGGTTTGCTCCTTTAAATTTTCACAATTTATTTTACCCTTGCAAAGTTGCCAAAGGTGTTGCCGACATTTTCCACAAAAGAGAAGGTGTTGTCATATTTTTTAAGAATATTTTGAAAATCAACTATCTGGTGTTTGTTAACAACACAAATAAGCACGTCTTTTTTTTGCTTTTGGTAGGCGCCTACTGCGCTCATTTTCGTAGCGCCGTGATGCAGCGTGTGCAAAACCTCTGCGCTTATTTCATCGGCGTGGGTGGTAATAACCGTAAATTTATACGCCTGCTTTGAGCCTTGAATAATTACATTGCCCAAAAAAGTAGAGATAAAGCAATATATTATGCATAGGCAAACGGGCTTGTAATCATAACTCACACCGCCCGCGGTGTTAGGTTTGGCATATACAAAAAACGATATTACAGCCACTATTGCGTTAAGGGTAAGTGTTACCCAAAAGAAATTAAGATAAGGCCGCTTTATGCTTATGTATTTTGATACTATATCGGTGCCTCCCGTGGATGCATTGTGGCGTGCGCACATTCCGTAAACCAAGCCGCCTAAGGTTCCGCTTATAATAACGGGATAAATAGTATCGTGACCGCCCGCATCATACTGAAAATCGGTAAAGCCTATTTGCTGAAGACCTAAATACACAAACGAATAAACCAAGCAAAACAGTAACGATTTTTTTGCAAAATCGCGATTTACAAAAAAGTAGGCAAGAATACAGAGCGGAACATTAATAATAAGTGACATATAACCGATGCTAAAGCCTGTTTTGTACTGTATCATTGTGGCAATACCGTTAATACCCGCAGGGGCAAAGTTGTTTTTTATAATAAACAGCTGATAGGTAAAGGCAAGCAGTATTGCTGCTAAAATCACAAACAGATATGCGCTTATATTTTTTGTTTTTTTCATATACATCACCCAAAAGTCATTTTAACACATTAAAAATTTTTTGCAACAAAAAAGGCGAGAAAATCTCGCCTTTTTAAAATTATTCTTTATTTGCCTCATCAATAACCTTTTGAGCAATATTTGCAGGTACTGTTTCATATCTTGCAAATTCAAGCGTAAAGGTTGCGGTACCCTGTGTGAGCGAACGCATAGCAGTAGAAAAATCAGACATTTCGGCGGTAGGAACCTCACCGATAATCTCTTGCATTTTGTTTTCTACAGGATTCATACCAATAATTCTGCCGCGGCGTTTGTTTATGTCACCTATAACATCGCCGAGCATATCATCGGGAACCAAAACCTTAAGTGTGCTGATAGGTTCAAGCAGCACGGGGCTTGCCTTGCTGATACCCTCTTTAAAGGCAATAGACGCTGCCATCTTAAATGCCATTTCAGACGAGTCAACAGGATGGTATGAGCCGTCTACCAATGTTGCCTTAATGCCAACCATTGGGTAGCCAGCCAATACGCCCTTGAGCGTTGAGTCACGAAGACCCTTTTCAACTGCGGGGAAGAAGTTTTTAGGTACGGCGCCGCCAAATACCTTTTCTTCAAATACGAGTTCAGAGCTGTCGCAGGGCTCAAATTCAATCCAAACATCACCAAACTGACCGTGACCGCCCGACTGTTTCTTATGGCGACCTTGCGCCTTAACCGGCTTTTGAATTGTTTCGCGGTAAGCAATCTTCGGCTTTTGCAGCACTACATCGCAACCGAATTTTGCTTTAAGCTTAGAAACAACAATATCGGTATGCTGTTCGCCCAAAGTGCTCATAACAAGCTCTCGAGTTTCGGTGTCGTTTGCTACCTTTAAGGTTGGGTCCTCTTCCATAATTCTGTTAAGACCTGAGCTAATCTTTTCTTCGTCACCCTTCTTTGCAGGGTAGATAGCTGTTTTTAGGTTAGGATATGGGAAGTCAATAGCCGCAACAGCCACATTGCCGCTTGCTGAGAGTGTATCGCCTGTTATAGTAGCGCCAAGCTTTGATACCGAGCCAATGTCACCTGCAGCGATTTCGTTTGCATCTTCTTGCTTGCCGCCTTTAAGCCACATAACCTTTGAAAGACGTTCTTCTTCGCCTGTGCGATTATTTTTAAGCTTCATATCGCCTGTAATTTTACCTGAAATAACCTTAAAGTATGAAAGCTTACCAACAAATGGGTCAGCGATTGTTTTAAAAATAAACAAAGCATTTTCACCGTCGACGTTTGGTGTTACCTTATCACCGCTTGCAAGTGTAACGGTGCTGTCGGCAGCAGAAGGCATAATATCTGCAATGCTGTCAGCAAAAAGCGGTATAGCCGAGCCGTCTATCTGCACACCGCAATATACGGGGCAAATTTCACCCGACTTTATACCGATTTTAAGCCCTGCGGTAATCTCGTCGGCGGTAAGCTCTTCGCCGCCAAAGTATTTTTCCATAAGCTCTTCGTCGGTAGATGCCACTGCCTCGATAAGCATTTCGCGCATACTGTTTACTTCGCTGCTGTCAGGCATTGCTGTTTCGGCAAGATTGATGCCGTCGGCAGTATAAGCCTTGTTAGCAACCAAATCAACATAGCATTTAACAACATCCTCTTCTATGTAAGGAACAACAACGGGGCAAACCACCGCGCCGTAGTTTGCAACAAGCGCTGAAATTACGCGGTAAAAATGAGCGTGTGTAGAATTAAGCTTACCAACAAAAAATCCCGCTGCCTTACCTGCGGCGCGAGCCTTTTCAAAAGATTGCTTGGCACCCACGGTAAGACCTGATTTACCCGAAATTGTAACAATAACGCTATCGGCTGCAGCCAAAGCCTCGCTCACGCCACCCGCAAAGTCAAAAAGCCCCGGCGCGTCAATAAGATTTAACTTAACGTCACCTTTTTCTAATGCGTAAACTGAGGTAGAAACCGAACAGCCGCGTTTTTTCTCTTCTGCATCAAAATCGAAAACCGAGGTACCCTCTGAAGTATTACCTATTCGCTCAATTGCTTTAGAATGGTAAAGAACACTACTTGCAAGTGTGGATTTACCCGAATTTCCGTGGCCTAAAAAGGCAATGTTTTTAATTTTGTCAGCTGAATAGTTTTTCATAAAGTGTATCCTCCCTTGTCGAACTCCCCTTGGAGTTCTAATTACCAAATTATTATAGCACAATTGTATAGCAATTACAACTAAAAAATTAAAAAGTCTTAATATTTTTTGTCTAAAACTCACAAATTGTAACTTTTTGTAACCTTTAGGCCCCAAAAGGTTACAAAACTGAAAACATTTGTAACCAAATTGTTGCTTAATTTTTTGGTGCCATATATGTATAATATATAAAGTCAAGAAAATGAAAGGAGTTGTACGTGATGAAAAAAGTTCTAAGCTTAGTTATATGCCTCGTGATGCTCGCAGTGTGCTCGTCACTTATTGCTCCAATGGTGAGTGAGGGTACTCAGGTTAGCGCCGCTACCGCCGAAGAGATTAAAACAAACGCTAACGAAGCGCGTTTTTTAAATATGCTTAATCACAACTTTGTATACGGCAGTGATTTTGATAATGCCGACACAATTGTTAACAACTCGGTTTTAGCGCTTCTTGATTTGCGCGACAGCGAAAACGAAGACTTTATTTCCGACACCTATGTAAAAGGCTTTGTAAGTGATATGTATGGCATTGATATTGCTGATATGTCTACTCTTAACGCCGATTGCCCACAGCTTGACGGTTTTGTTTATATTATTCCTCGTGGGTACACAAGCTACAACCACACAATTGTATCGGTAGAGCAAAACGAAGACGGCAGCTATACAGTTGTAAGCGATGTAACGGTAAACGACCACGACGCCGCAAGCAAGTCTCAAAAGGCAGTTTCACTCTTTGTTGAAAACGAAAATTCAGCATTTGGTTATAATATGATTTATTGCAATTTAGTAACTAACAGCACCGATATTTAATTAAATAAATATTTGAAATACGGGCAAATTAAATTTGTCCGTATTTTTTTGAAAATTTTTCTTGACAAATTGCCTTATAGAATATATAATGTTTTGGCACGGTAAAAAACCGAGACACATGGCTGTATAGCTCAGTTGGCTAGAGCATGCGGTTCATACCCGCAGTGTCATTGGTTCGAATCCAATTACAGCCACCAATCCGGCCCGTTGGTCAAGAGGCCTAAGACACCGCCCTTTCACGGCGGTAACACGAGTTCGAATCTCGTACGGGTCACCAAAAAAGCAGATACCCTTTTGGGTGTCTGCTTTTTTCTTTTACTTTGAGTACGAGATTCGAAAAGCACGGTTGGCGAAAGACAATTCTAAATGTCCGGTGGACATTTAGAAAGTGCGGGTGCGTGTCGGCGGCGTTGCCGTCGAGCGAATCGGACTTGTGCAACAATGAGAATAAACCAAAGGCCGAACACCTATAAGGGTGTTCTTTTTATTTTTTTGCACGAGATTCGAAAAGCACGGTTAGGCATATCCCGATGACAAGAGTCCAGTAATTTTAAAAAAGCAAGGCAAAAAGCCTTGCTTTTTCTATTTTTCTTCCGTACAAAGATTTATCAAACCATCTACATTAGCTGTTGCTAAACACTCTACCGTATCTGATGCACCGTAATAGATTTTTACTTCACCATTGTCCTCAAGTATCATACCACCGGGGAATATAACATTTTGGCGTAGTCCCTCATCTACCTCATAATCGGTTTCGGGCGCTATGAGTGGCAGCTTGCTCATACCTATTACTTTTGACGGGTCCTCTAAATCAAGTAGCATAATTCCCGCACAGTAACGCTTTTTCCAGGTCTCTTCCCAACCGTTTTTGCCACGTGTGTGGTCAATATCTACTGTATGAAAGGTTGTAAGCCAGCCCTTTTCGGTTTTTATAGGTGGTGCTGCAGGACCGATTTTATCATTAGCGTAAGGCACGTGCTCTACACCCATAACAAGTTTGTTATTACCCCAAAATTTAAGATCGGGCGACTGCGCAAACCATATATCAAAACGGTCTACTCCACCACGCGAATAAACAGGAAAAGGTCTTTCAAGACGTGTATATAATCCGTTTATCTTTTCGGGGAACAGTACCATATTTCGATTATCTGGTGCCGATATGCTCATAATCTCTAATCGCTCAAGGTCGTGAATTATGCCCACGCCGCCGTGCACACCGTGTTTGGTGTCAACCGCAAAGCACATATGAAGCACTCCATCTATTACGGTAAGGCGAGGGTCATATATGCGTAAAATCTCATCGGTTTCAATTGCCGACTGCGGTATAAACGGCTTGTCGCTTACTGTCCAATGAATGCCGTCGTCGCTTGTAGCAAGGCCTAAATCAATTCGTGATAAAGGCATAGTTCCGTAACCGTTTGTACGAACATCGTTACGAAAAACCATAACGTATTTGCCGCCCCACTTTGTAATGCCCGCATTATATATACAGGTAGCCTCGTAGGGAATGTCTTTCATAGAAAGAATTGGGTTACCCTCGTATCGCTTGATAACGGGCGATGATTTAAGCTCGGGAAAAACCTTTGGCATAATAAAACTCCTTTTTCTATATTAAATATCCTTTGCTAAAACCTTGTGACGCCGCCATAGTCCTGATAAAAAGTATATAACACCGGGAATCGCAAATCCGTATGGCGCCAGTCCATAACCCAGCACAAAGCCATAAAAGCCCCAATCAAGATATATGCCAAACAACCAGCTAAGACCTATTCGCAGTATAACGCCGTCTAAAAGCGCTAACACCATAGAAAGCTTTGCGTTGCCAATGCCTTGTATAAGCGCGCCCGTGCCGCGCATTAGCGCGAGGGCGGGGAACATCCAAAGAATAGCTTTTATAAATGTTGCCGACATTTCGTGAACGGCAGGGTCAGACGAAAACAGCATAAACATCTGCTTGCCAAAGAATATGTAAAGCGCTATAAACACAACTGTCCAAATGCCTGAAAATATCCAAGCGCTGTAGACTATACGTTTTGCGCGGTCGGGTTTATCTGCGCCTATATTCTGACTTATCATAGGCATTGCCGCGTGGTGTATGCCCTGAGAAATCTTGTTGATAATATCGTCAATCTTAACCCCTGCACTAAACGTAGCCGAGGCAACAACACCAACACTGTTTATCATAGAGTTTACAAACAGCATTGAAATGTTTATACAACCCGATTGTATAGCCATAGGCGTACCGATTGACGCCATCATTTTGGCATATTGCGGATTAATTTTAAAGCTCTCTTTTTTAAAATCAAATCCAAACGCATCTTTACGTTTTATAAGATAATAAATTGAAAATACAAACGAAACGGCTTGTCCTATGATGGTGGCATAAGCCGCACCCGCAACTCCCCAGCCCAAAAGCCCCGTAAACAACAGGTCTAACACCAAATTTGTTACCGATGCTATAGCAATAAACAAAAACGGTCTTTTGGCATCACCCATACCGCGAAGCACGGCAGACACCATATTATACCCTGCGGTAAAAATTAGTCCTATGGCGCAAATTACCATATACTGCATTGCCATATCATACGACTCAACCGGTATGTTCATTATGTCAAGAACGACACCCTTAAAAATAAGAATTATAACCGATAACGCTACCGACAATATAAGTATAAGGCTAAACAGCGTACCTATAATGCTATTCATTTCTTTGCGCTTGTTAGCACCCAACGCCTGTGCCAAAAGCACCTGCCCCGCATTAGAGAAACCCAAACACACCATTGTGGCAAAATTGACTATCTGACTGCTTTGCCCCACCGCCGATATGCCCGCCGTGCCAACAAAATGACCGACTATTATCATATCTATTGTGCTGTAAAGCACCTGCATAGCATTTGACAGCATAAACGGTAGCATAAAGAAAAACATTTGCCGAGCTATCGGTCCTGTAGTAAAATCTTTTGAAATGGTCTTTGCCGACACCTTTATTTCATCTCTTCTTCTGTTAATTTTCTATAAACACGGCAAGGATTACCCATTGCAACAACGCCGTCGGGTATATCCTTGGTAACAATGCTGCCTGCACCTATTGTTACATTATTGCCTATTGTAACACCCGGCATTACGCGGGTGCCGCCGCCAATCCAAACGTTATCGCCTACCGTAATTGGCTTTGCATATTCGAGGCCCTCATTACGCTGAGCAATATTAAACGGGTGACCTGCAGTATAAAAGGCGCAGTCGGGTGCTATAAAAACATTGCTTCCAAACTTTACCTTTGCGCCGTCTAAAATCACACAATTATGATTTGCAAAAAAGTTTTCGCCAACCTCAATGTTATATCCGTAATCACACCAAAACGGTGAAAAAATTGTTATGTTTTTTCCGTGCGAGCCTAAAATTTCATCAAGCAATTGCGATTTGCCCTCAAAATCGGTTGGATTTAAAAGGTTATATTTATGGCATTTTTCTTTGCAAGACATTATTTCAATTCCTAATTCCTTATCATAATTAGGGTTATAAAGCTGCCCTGCATCACGTTTTTGTTTTTCGGTCATAAAATCACCACCACAACTAATTTAAATATTATTTTAGCACATTGAAAAAATATTGCAACAAAAAGTCGCAGCTTATAAAAGGCTGCGATTTAAATTAAATTATTCAGTTCTTATTGTAATTGATGTTATTGTTGGCTGTGCGCTTGCAGGTATTGTGCCATTTCCGTCAATGGGCTTTGCATCGGCACAAACCTTATCTACAACATCAATGCCCTCGGTTACATAACCAAAAACAGCATAGTCGCCGTCGAGATGGGGACTGTCTTTATGCACAATAAAAAATTGCGAGCTTGCGCTGTTGGGGTTGCCCGAACGCGCCATCGATATTGCGCCGCGTGTGTGAGAAAGAGTGTTGTTATAACCGTTAGAGGCAAATTCGCCCACAATATTTTTATCAGAGCCGCCCGTTCCGTTGCCCTTGGGGTCACCGCCCTGTATCATAAAATTCTCTATAATTCTATGAAAGGTCAGTCCGTCATAAAACTTATCGCTTGCAAGGCCCACAAAATTTGCGCAAGTAATGGGCGCTGCTGACGGGTCAAGCTTTACGGTAACGGTGCCGTAATCCTCAACTTTTATATCTGCATAATAGGTAAGCGAGGTATCAAACAATCCCTCTTGCTGCTGGGTATTGCTCTCTGTCGAAGATATTGTAGAATTTTGTCCTTTATCGGCTGTCGATGTATGCTCATTTTTCGATTTGCTAGCCCAGATAAAAATACCCACAAATACGCATAAAACCAATGCGACAACAATTGCCACTACTAAATTATTTTCTTTACCCTGTGTTGTTTCTTTTTTTGCTTTTGACATTTTTGTAATTCCTCTATTTTATGATTAATTTACCGTTTCGTCGGTTATGGTTGACATAGCATCTTCCAGGCTCATACCGCCGGCTATCGCAGCCTTACGCGCGGCGTTAACCGCTTGAATGGTTTTAACGCGCTTGCCGTCAAGCTCGTAGCCCTTCATAGCCCAAAGGGTGAGCAACCACGCCACCATAGGAACTATGCAAAACAGCGCTATTACCACCCAGTTCATACCGGCAACATAAGGTGTAGTTTTTGTCGCCAGGTTAGGAACGCTTATGAATAACAGTGCCACACTAACAACAGTTGCCGAAAGTGATGAAACAAGCTTATCCACAAGGCTAAAGAGCGTACCCATAATACCGGGTATAAATTTACCCGAACGGTAGGTTTCGTAGTCTGCGCAGTCAGCAACCATAGGAATCGGCATATCGGCAGTCGAATAATATGCGCCGTAGCCCACGCCAAAGAACAGTATAAACAAAATTGTGTAAAGGTTTGGTGCAAATTTTCCGTTATCAAACAATGTAAAGTTAAACGCAGGATTTCCCTGTTGCCACAAAAGCAAGAGTGCCAGCACACCTATATAACAAGCAAAGGCTACTGCAACATATCGCATGAGTGATTTCTTTTGACCGTGCTTTTGCGAGGTGCGAACGGTAAGCAAGAAAAACGGCGCCGAGAAAACATAACCCAAAACCATCATAATAAGGTAAAGGCTGTCATATTTGTTGCGACCTGCAAGTTTAATAGTATCTTCGGAATTAATACCGCCTATTATACCGTCGTTTGTAATTTCAAGAGAAATTACCTCGTTTTTTGTATTTATGAAATCTCCATCGTCATTAACAAGCAAACCTATCATAGTGTCAGACTCAGGTATGCTAAGACCTGTTATTTTTCCGTTGCTATCATATTGTAATCCTACCGGCATACCGTCTTTATCAAGCTCTATGTTTTTAGGATTACCCTCCTCATCAAAACACAAAAACACTGCTTGAACAGGCTCTGCCACTTCAAGTTTCGATGATGCTAACGATGATAGAATTTCACCTGCGGTTGTTACATCGATATTTCTAATGTTCGCATTTTTGCCTATTTCATATTCTTCCTTGCCGTCTTTTTCAACCTGCTCAATCACTGGTGCATCAAATGTTAAGCCTATAATTTGTGTATCTTCTTCGATTTTTAAATTGACTATCTCTTTTGTGTTATTTATCTCAATTTTATCATAAAAACCTTTGGTTACACCGAGGCCAAACTGTGTCATACAACCGTAAATCATACAAAGCACGGTTACATTTGTAGCAATTGCAAGTGCCAGTTTGCAACCGCCACCCGCTACCATAAGGCGCTGAAGCGGTTTATTTGCTTTTATAATTGAAATATATTCAGAAACCTTAACCTTTTCTTGCTTGCCGCCAAGACCAAAATATTTTTCATTATCCTTTTCCCAGATACCAACGATTGCAAGTATTGTAAGAATAATCGAAACTGCAACGCCTATCGGTGTCATAATACGGAACCAGCTTGCATTATAGTCGCCCGCAAAGCCGTCACCCGCAAGAATAGGGCCTACGAACTGCATAACGCCCATACCAACAAGTGAGCCTATTGTGTTAAAAATAGTAAACAACGGTCTTTGCTTGGGGTCATTAGTAAGCACAGGCTGCGCCGAACGAGTAACTGAAGTCTGGAAGGTGTAGCCCAAAACCCATATTGCGTATAGCAGAATAAACACAGTATAGCGCAACCACATTACATCTTTGGAAATTATCGGCGTAACCATATAAAGCAGTATTACCGATACCGCCATTGTAACGTTACCAATAACCATAAATGGTCTGAATTTACCAAATTTGCCGTTGGTTTTGTCCATCAACGCACCAATTATTGGGTCGGTAATGGCATCAAACACACGCATACCCGTAACCATAAAGGATGCAAACACCATTGCAAGACCTAAAACCTTGTTACCAAAGGTTGCAATGTAGCTTAAAATAAGCACAAAATAAACATTTGTTGCGCCATTATTCATTGGGAACAGCGCCAATTGATATAGCTTGGCACGGTTAGTGCCTTGATTTTGACTCATATTTATTCTCCTTTAGGTCCAGTTTCCGCCGTTGCCGCCATTTTTACCCAGCTTATATGAGAGGTTTGGCTTATTAACATGGCGAATTATTGATGTATCGGCACAGTCGCCTGCTACCGCCTTTATTTCGGTTTCGGGGGTTATCATAACCCTGAATTTAAACACCTTGTTACCTTTTTTGGTAGCAACCTTTTCGCCGTTTGCGTAAAGTGTTACCTCGTCGCAGTTCGAATAAACCTTAACATCGGTTATGCTTTCAACTCGGTCAATATATCGACTACCGCAGATATGCACGAATTTTTCGTCAGACCAGTAGGCTTTATAAAGGTAAAAGCTGTCTTTTTTAATTTCTCTGTCAAAGGTTACAAGGCCCTTGTGGTTCATACCCGGCTCGCCGCCCTGATTACGCGCATCGGCGGCAAAGTCAAACATATTCCATAAATGCGTTGCCCACATAAACGGACGCTTATGGAAAAAACGAAGCATATATTCGTGATAAACACATTGGTATTCTTCGGTTTGGTCGCCGCGGTATGGGTGACTTGAGTGCAGATTTGTCATTGCCTCACAGCCGTATTCAGAATAGCCTAACGCACGGTTAGGGTAAACAAAATGGAAAAAGTCCACCCACAAATCGTTAAGCCACAAAAAAGGCGTGTACCAACCAAGATATAGGTTCCAACTAACAATGTCAGAAATATGCGCTACCTTGTTAAACGGTCCACACACTGCATAGCACGCAAGTGTTGTAGGGCGGCTTGGATCCATTTCGTGAACCAAATCATTAAGCACGTGATGATTATCTAACATATCCTTTTTATTTTTGGTAGAAATGGTAATCTCATTACTAAGTCCCCAAAAACAAATTGATGCGTGATTATAGTTTTGAATAATAAGCTCTTTCATTTGTGAAATTGTATTCTCACGGCCATTAACCATATGCTCTGAAATATAGGGTATTTCTGCCCAAACAACAAAGCCGTATTTATCACAAAGGTCATAAAAATATTGATCGTGCTGATAGTGGGCAAGGGGAATGGTGTTAGCGCCTATTTCACGAATCATATCAATATCTTGCTCGTGATGCTCACGGCTTAACGCGTTACCAAGCCCCTTGCGGTCTTGGTGACGGCATACGCCTCGCAGCGCATAAGGCTTGCCGTTTAAGAAAAAGCCTTTTTGAGAGTCAACATAAAAACTTCTGACGCCAAAATTGGTTGCTACACGGTCAACTATTTCGCCGCCAACAACAAGCTCAGCTTCGCAAGAATAGAGATACGGGTCCTCAATGCCTTGCCAAAGGTGTGCATCATATACAGTTATGTGAGTATCATCACCGCTGCCCGATGCTACCTCGACTCCTAAATCATCGAATATTTTAATATTAACAGCAGCATTTTCTGCATTATGCCATGTGCGAACCCAAACGTTTGCATCGGCACCGTCAACCTCGGCAGAAACCGCCAAGCCGCTGCCACCAAAAAAGTCCATATCAAAATGCTGCTTATTTAAAACAATAAGACGAACATCTCGGTAGATGCCGCCATAAAAGGTAAAATCGGCTTTTTGAGGATAAACGCGGTCATTTACCGAATTATCAACCTCTACTTTAAGATGATTTTGCGGCTTTAGATACTCGGTTATATCGCAGCGAAAGGTTGAATATCCGCCGTCGTGTGTCATAATTTCACTGTCGTTTAAAATCACCTTTGCCGAGGCGTTTACACCTGCAAATTCAAGATATACACATTCATTGTCGATGTATTCGGGCGCAACAAACTCTTTTTCATAAATACAGGTACCGCGACGGTAATCGTTGCCGCCGTCAGCTCCGTCAATATTATTCCATGTGTGCGGAATATTTATTGGAGTTTTGCTTCCGTCAAAATAAGTAAATACCCAGTCACTATTGAGCAGGTGTGTTTTTCTCATAAAATTCTTTCCTTTTAAAACGATTTGCAGGGAAGCGCCCAAAAGGACGCTTCCCAAATTATTTTTTTATATTAAGCCTTTGCCTTTTTATCTTTTTTGGCTTGCTTAAAGGCTGCATACTCTTCGGTTTTTTGGAGCTTTTTGCTACCGAAAATCCAAAGCACTACAAAGGCAACCGCTAAAACGCCTGCTACAATTGCAGCAATTTTAAGTATTACTAAAATTTGAGGAGTTATAGCCTTAACCACTGTATCTTTACCCACACCGTTCATACCCGATGAATTAGCCATAGCGTAAAGGTTGTGGTGACAAGCTTCCTTCATAGCGGTAACAATTACAGGGTCATTTTCATAGTTAGGAAGCTGATTTACAATGAATGGAAGCATAGCGTCAAAGGTGGTAACACCGCCTGCCATCAGCGCATCAACGCCGTTGCAGTAGTTAACGAGCACGTTATCGGTAATTGACATACCGCGATTGCCCCACTCATTACGCATAATACCTGTCATAAGGTTCTTATTGCTTCCCGACCATCTTGTACCCCAACGGGTGTATGCTGTCATAACGCCGTTTGCATCACATTCTTCAAGAGGCTTCTGGAACGCTTTAAGATAGATTTCACGCGCTGCCTGCTCGCCAATCCATGCCGCTTGACCCAAACGCTCTTGTTCGCAGTCGTTAAGCGCAAAGTGCTTGATAACCACATCTACGCCCTTGTCTTGAATAGCCTGAATTTCGGCGCCACCAATTTCACCTGCCAAGAAGCCGTCCTCTGAATAGTATTCAAAGTTTCTGCCACCATAGGGTGTGCGGTGGGTGTTGCTACCGGGGCCGTAAAGCGCTACAACATCAGCCGCGAGGCAGTTGTTGCCAATAACCTTACCAACCTCATACATAAGCTCGGTATTAAAGGTTGCGGCCATTACGTCTTCAGATGTAAATGCGGTAGGCTCGATATCGCCAAGACCTGCGCCGAATATTGCGGCAGTAAGACCCTGCGGGCCGTTTTCGTCACGGGCACCAGGTGCATTTACCGATTCGGCCGGCATTCTCCAGTGGAAAGAGTCACCTATAAGTGATACCATCTCATCGAAGGTGAGCTGATCAAGCAATTTATCCCAATTAGGATCATCGTAATCCTTGCCTATCATATCATAAAGTGTAAGTCCGTTATCGGCACCCAAGGTTGGCATATCCACCTTATCATAGTTTTTAGCATCATACTGCACATCCTGAAGCTCAGCTATCATCTGCTTTGTAAGAGCAATTTTATAAATTTCTTTACTGGGCCATGTAGCCTGCCAATCAGAGCGTGACAAATATGTAATCTTGTCTTCGTTTCCTTCATAGAGGTTAAGGTCAGAATCTGACAGCTGATTTGTGATTTCAGTACCATTTAATGATTTTGAATATGTCTCAGCGTCAAATGCATCCTGAGTCCACTTATAAGCAAGAGCGGCATTACCGTCGGCATCCATTTTACCTTCTGTGTTTGCTACGGTGTAGCCCTTCGCCGCAAGTGTGTTATTAACAGCAGCGTGAGCATCGGTAGCAACGGTAAGATAATAATCGCCTGCATCTAAAATATAGGTTTTTGCGCCGTAAGCATCATAAGAAGCAAGGTCGCGCTTGTCAACCTTAATTGTGATAATCTCACTGTGGCCGGGCTCTAACACCTTTGTTTTACCAAAGCCGCAAAGAGCTACAGACGCCTTTTCGACCTTGTTTTCCTTATCGTATTCGGTATAGGGTGACTGTGAATAAACCTGTACGGTTTCTTTGCCTGCCATATTACCGATATTAGTTACATTTACGCTAACTTCGAACTGATCGGTTTCGGCGTTATATTTAACACTCATATTTGAATAATCAAACTGTGTGAAGCTAAGACCGTAACCAAATGGGAAAGCGACCTTGTCGCCGTATTTATAGTCGCCTGCGTTACCTGTACCCATAACAAAATCTTCATAATGGGTTTCATAATACTTATAGCCTACATAAATACCCTCTTGGTAAATCATATAGGTGCTGGCATTCTTGGGTATATTTTCACCGTCAAAGCCCTCGTAAGTGGTGGGCACAAAGTTTTGCATAGCGGGTGAAGAATAGTTGTCGTAGCAATAGGTATCAACAAGGCTACCTGATGGGTTAACCTTACCTGCCAATATATCGGTTACAGCGTTTGTGCCGCTGATACCAACACCGCCTATCCAAAGGCAAGCGTCAATAGCATAGGTGTCATCCTTTAAAAAGTCAACCTGTAAAGCATTTGATGAATTTATAAGAACGATAACCTTTTTGATTTTACCGTCTTTTTTAAGGTCAGAAGCATATTTAAGCAATGCCTTTTCGTTTTCATCAAGTGCTAAGTAGTTGTATTCTTTAAATGCCAAATCGTAGCCCTCACCGCCAACACGTGAGAAGGTGATGATAGCAGCGTCGCCGTATTCGATAATAGATTTTTTAACATCATCCGTATAAACATCCATAGGCACTTCTGCAATAGATGCCTGACCTGCAAGCACTGCGCTCTCGCCTGCCGATGCGCTGCGGTCATAAGCCGCGCCTGCGCCTGTTTTATAAAAATCCCACAAGGTCTGATTAACTTTAAGACCCGATTTTTCGAGCGCTGTTTTAAAATCATCAGCTTTGGATGCATCAACGTTACCCGAGCCTGTGCCGCCGTAAACAAGATTTACCGAGCTTGAAGAAAGTGTGCTCACTTTAGTACCCTCGGATAGCGGCAATGCGCCGTCTTTATTAAGTAACAGTGCGGCGCCCTCAGCCTCTACCTGATAGCAAATCTGGTCGCCGTATTTGTACATTTCTTCATCTGAAGAAAAATCGCTTTCAAAATATTTTGCGTTTTCGTCTTCGTTTTGAAGCTCCCAGAAGCTGCCACCGGCAAGAGCAACAATTGTGTTGTCAAATATGCCGAGAGCAATATTTGCCGGAACTAAAATAATAGTTAATACCAAGCAAATGATCGCAAGTGTCTTCCAAAGACCGAGTGCTTTGCGTTTTGCCTTTTTGTAAGCTTTTTTTGTTTGCTTGAACAAAGTCTTCTTTTCGTCCATAATAATTCCTCTTTCGACAATTTTTTGGAGAATTTTTCCAAAATGTACGAACAATAACACATATTTATTATTCATATTGATTATAACACAGTGAATTTTAATAGTCAACAAAAAGCAAAAAAGAGAGCCTATCATTTTAGATAAGCCCTCTTTTAGTGAAAAATTTTATTTCTCTTCTACAGTTACCTTTTCGGCTTCTACGGTTTCAATCGTTTCGTCCTCTTTGGTTTCGTTTTCTTCTATCTTTTTGCCAAGAAGTGACGGAAGCTCCATACCCGCCATTGCGAACACCTCGTCAAGAGGAGGCACCGATTTCATCATACCTGAAATAAAGTTTGCGGTAGAGGTTTTTCCGTCGCCGCCTTGACCGCCGTCCCAAACAGTAACCTTGTCAATTTTAATATTCTTAATTGCATCAACCTGAACGCGCATAAGGTCTTCGAGCTTGTCGGCAATAAGTAGTTTAAGCGCGGCTTCGGCGTCGCCACCTGCAGATTTAACAATTTCCGCAAAACCTGCAGCCTGCTTTTTAAGTATTTCTTCAGCACCGAGCGCTTCTGCCTGCATTTTAGCAAAGATAGCATCAGCCTCACCCTTTGCCTTGCGGCGAATTTGTTCAGCCTCAGCCTCGGCAGCAAGCTCAAGCTCTTTCTTTTTAGCCTCGGCACGAACGATAACATCGGCTTCAAGTGTTGCCTGCTCTTTATCGCGTCTCGCTTTTTCAGCGGCCTGCTCTGCAGCATATGATTCTTCCAAAGCCTTTGCGGCTTGAGTTTTTTCAGCAGTTGTTGCAATTTTGAGCGCTTCGGCTTCTTTTTCTTTAAGAGCTGCCTCACTCATTGCAATCTTCATCTTGGCTTCATTTTCACCCTCAATGGCCAAAGAATCCGCACGAGACACCTCAATACGTTGCTCCTTTTGGGCGTTTGCCTGACCGATAGAACCCTCGCGATCCTGCTCGGCAACATTACGTTTTGCATCGTTGATAGCCTTTGCGGCTGCCTCTTTACCAAGAGCCTCTATGTAACCCGATTCATCACTGATGTCGGTTACGTTAACGTTGATTAGTCGAAGACCAATCTTTTTAAGCTCGCTTTCAACGTTTTCACTAACAGCTGCCAAGAATTTATCACGGTTGGTATTGATTTCTTCAATATCCATTGTAGCAATAATAAGACGCAACTGACCGAAAATAATATCCTTTGAAAGCTCTTGAATTTCGTTGCGCTGCAAGCCTAAAAGGCGTTCAGCCGCATTTTGCATAATACCCGGCTCGGTAGAGATACCTACCGTAAAGCTTGAGGGAACATTGATACGGATATTTTGCCTTGACAATGCATTTTTTAAGTCAACCTGAATTGATATTGGTGTCAAATCAAGATATGCATAAGACTGGAACACGGGCACAACAAATTCAGCGCCACCGTGAATACACTTTGAACTACGGTTAGAGCCGTCGGTATTTTTGCCGATAGAACCGTAAACTACCATAATTTTGTCTGACGGACATTTTTTGTAGCGTGAGCATATCCAAATAAAAAAGGATATAAGAATAATTACTGCTACACAAATTAAAAAGATGATTCCTGGTTGCATAAAGTTCTCCTCCAAAATATAATTTTTATTTACGTTTAACGACAAGTGTTGTCTGTCCGCTTACACCAACAACTATTATCTCGCTGCCGGTGGGAATAGCCTCACACTCGTCGGTAACGGCGTTTCGCTCTACATAAGAGCCCTGTAGCATAACATTTACCTTACCTTCACCCTTACGGGAAGCAGGCACCGCAAGATATACCTTACCTGCGCAGCCTAATGCATTGCGATTATCGGCGGTGCCGCTGCTACGTAGCTTCATTATAGCCTTAAACAAATATGCCACAAGCACCATAATTGCAAAGCCGCAAGCAGTTGAGGTAAGCAAGGTTATAACCAAATTGATATTTGCCTCGGTCATTACAACGCCAACCCAGCCAAACATAACCAAAAATGATATAATGCCGCGCACGGTAAATATGCGCAGGCTGTCAAAGCCCGCCGCGTCAGCCAATTCTGCCGCATCGGCAATTTCGTCGCCATATATGCCGTCATATATATCCGCTTGAGCATCAGCTTCAAAATCGAGGTCGGTATCGGTATCAAAATCAGCATCAAGGTCGACATCGGCATCTCCGTCATCAAAACCAAAAAACATAAGTACGGTTTGAATAACAAGCACCAGTGTTGCGGGAATTGCTATACAGTAAAAAATCTGAGCCGAAAGGCTTAATGCGTTCCACCATTCAATAAATGACATATATTTTCCCCCTTAATTAATCAAGTGCTGCCAATATTTCTTTTGCGTTATCGCGAAGCTTTGAGGCGGTATGCGCATACAGCATAACCTGCAAAATATGTTCAAGACGCCTTTTGTCACCGGGTACTCTTGGCACAAAATCCTTTACAGCATCTTTTACAACGCTTTTAACTGCATCACTTTTAGAAATATCTATGCTTTTACCAGCTATCATATCAACATATATGTGATACAACTCATCATCACCGATAAGATCGTCGGTAGTATCGTCGATTTCGCCTCCAATAATGTTTATAAGACCGCAAATAGCATCTATTTGCAATGTTTCACGCAGCATATTGATGATTACTATTCTTGCAAACTGTTGTTTTGAATACAGTTTTTTAACAGGAGAAGCCACAAATTTGCGTTTTACCCAGTTTTGCACAACATAAGGCTCGAGCCCTGTCATTGAACAAAGCTGCGATAAGGTTATTCCCCCTGCCGCAAAAATGCCGTCAAATAATACTTTCGAACTTCCTTTTTTTAATTCAAGCACCTCTATGGTGGTACCCGGATATGTAGCCATACGCTCACCCCTTTTGGTGTTTGCACCATTATAATATCATATGGTCAAGCGATTGTCAATAGCAATCACTTGATTTTTTAAAATTTATTTTTCTTTAAGCATAAGTCGCACAATTTCTTTGTCGGTCTGCTTCATACCAACCTTGCCTATGTAGCCTACGCAACTGATGGTCTCACCCGCATCCTCTTTCAAAACACCGGTAAAGGCGTCATAGGTTTTATCGCGCATAGCAAGGGCGTGAGCCAGCATTGCCGCGTCAAGCGCCGAGGCGATTTTTGCCGCGCAAGAGGTCTTGGCACCGTCGCAAATAACGCCGGGTATATTTGCAAGTGTATTATCAATCGTGTTTTTTATTTGTGTAACGCTACCGCCCACGATGTATGTAATGGATGCGCCCGCCGCGCAGGAAGCCGAAATTGCACCGCAAAAGGCTGAAAGCTTGCCTATAAATTCTTTTTGATAAACCGTAAGCAGTCCGGAAAACACAAGCGCGCGGTAAAGCTTTTCTTGAGATATTGATTTTTCACGTGCATAAACAATAACAGGCACGCTTGACGCAATACCCTGATTTCCGCTACCCGAATTTATAATAACCGGCATATCACAGCCGTCCATTCGAGCTTCGCTTGCCGCCGCCGCGTATGCACGCATACGGGTAACAACATCTTCAGGGTAGGCTTCGCGAATTACCCTGCCAATGCCAACACCATAATCTCCTGCCATACCCTCATAAGCAATATCCATATTGCACTGTATAACACGGTCAAATATTGGTTTTATAAGCGAAACATCTACCGTATCGGCAAATTCCTTTATATTTTCAACACTGAGTTCCGATCGGTCAGCAACGGCAGGCTCGCCGTCTATAACATCGCTTTTAAATACATCTTCACCGTTTTTGGTAATGTGAACAATATTTATGTGGTCATATCGCACCTCAACCGTAACGGTGTTGCTACCCGACCTTGCTTCTATTATGAAATGCAGTGGTATTTCAGAGTCGAGATACTCAACACGGCATCTATTTTCTGCTAAAAACTCATTTGCGGCGGCACGGGTGTCGGGGGTTACCGATTCTAACACCTCCATAAGTCTGCGCGCATCACCGCCAAAGGCACCTAAGGTGCAGGCAGGTTCAATGCCTGTAAGACCCTCCGAATTGGGTATTGCCACACATCGAACATTTTTAATAATATTGCCGCTGCAATAGGCAGTGATTTGTTCGGGCAACACACCCAGCACCTCGCGCGCACGCGACGAGGCAAATGCCAGTGCTATAGGCTCGGTACAGCCCATAGCGGGAATTAACTCTTCTTTTAAAATAGACAAAAAATCGGTTTTTGTTTTTTCGCTCAACATATAAATTCCCCATAAAATTTTTATATGTTTATAATATCACATTTTTTTACTAAATTCAATAAATGCATTTATGTAAAAAACATTGACTTACTTTTTTGTTTTAGTTATACTGTTTTTAAAGGCGGTGTTTTTATGAAAAAATACGATATTGCCGCGTACATTTGGCCGGCATACACAGGTGACGAACCACGCACCAAGCTCTTTTGGCCCGAAAATATAGGCGAATGGCAAACGGTTTGCGATGCGTACGGTTATGTAAAAGATAACGGCTACGTGTGGAATCGCAAGCCGCTTTTGGGCTTTCAAAACGAGGCGGACCCCACGGTTATGGAGCAACAAATTAAACTGGCTCTCGACCACGGTGTAAATGTATTTATATACGACTGGTATTGGTACGACGACCGTCCATTCCTTGAGCAGTGCCTAAACGACGGCTTTTTAAAGGCAAAAAACTGTAAGGATATGAAATTTTACATTATGTGGGCAAACCACGACGCAAACTACACTTGGGATCGCAGAAATGCAGGCAAGCTGTGGGATACCATATGGCGCGGTGATGTAACTATTGACCAGTTTTATAAAATCGGTCGCCGCTGGATCGACCAATATTTTAAATGTGAAAACTATTATAAAATAGACAACAAACCTGTTATTAGCATTTATGCTCTTAAAAACTTTGTAAAGGGCTTTGGTAGTCTTGAAAACACACGCAAGGCTATGCAGTGGCTTGATGACGAATGCAAAAAAGAGGGCTTTGGCGGCGTGCATTTTCAGTTTGTGCGTTGGAACGGCAAGAGCGAGAACATATCGGGTGTTGACGGCGGCACTATTGAAACCACCAACGAGCTTATCAGTGAGCTTGGATTTTCTTCACTCACACATTATCAGTTCGTTCACTTTACACCTATTGATCGCGACTATTTAGAGCTTTTACCTGATGTTAAAAAAGAATGGGAAACGGTTGCCGAAATATATGATGTTCCATATTTTCCTCACGTTTCAATCGGTTGGGACAATAACCCCCGTTTTAAAGATTTTAGCTGGGGTGTTTGTAAGAACAACACGCCCGAAAATTTTGAAAAGGCTCTACGCGAGGCAAAGGATTTTGCCGACAAAACAGGCGTTTCACTTATCACTATTAACAGCTGGAACGAATGGACCGAAAGCAGCTATCTGCTGCCCGATAATGTAAACGGTTACGGTTATTTAGAGGCGGTTAAAAAAGTGTTTAAAGAAAAGTAATGCAGCCCCTTGCCTTCCTCTGATGAGGAAGGTGGATTTTGCGTAGCAAAAGACGGAAGGAGAGAAGAAAACAGACTCTCTCCCTCAGTCATTTTTACAAAATGACAGCCACTGACTGTGGCGGTCTCCCTTTGTCACTTTGTGACATTTCCCTCACATTGTGAGGGAATCCTCCCTCGTCAGAGGGAGCCTTTTTTATATGCAGTTTTACAAATACTCTTGCATTTGTTTACGTAATTTTTCTTCTAACTTTATAAGTCGCTTGCAAATATCTTTTGAAACCTCGTCCGCCGCCTTATATTGATTAAGATAGCGGTTGAGCGATTTAATACCCATATCGCAGCCATCGGTCATAAGGTCGGCTATAGTATTGTCGGAATCGTCCACACCCAGCTTCATTGTGGTTTTCATCCAAGACATACCCTTTGCCATTGGGTTTGGGTCCTTGCCCTCATCGTGATATTTGCCTAAAAGCTGTTGCAATTCCTTATCAAGCTTGTCGTGCTCGTCCTTGCAAGCGTTAAGGCACTCACGCATTTTGTCGGATTTCACGTGTTCATACACATCGTGAATGGATTTTACACCCATTTTTATGCCCGCATCACACTCGCGAAGCAGCTTTATTGTATCTTGCTCTACCATAAAAAACACATCCTTTCGGTGTTAGTATTACCGAAAGGATGTGTTGTATTAATTTTCTTTTAAATCAAAAAGCTTTTTATTATATATCAAAAGCAATAAAACCGGTATAATATTGGTTTTATATATTTCTTTTATATCTTCTTTAATGTTTTCAACTGTCAGCGTTTCTTTGGGTGTTTAGTTTAAATAGTCATGCATAAATTCACCGCCTAAAATGTATTATAGTGTATTTTTCCACAAAATTCAATATTGTATGGCAAATGCAAGCAAAGTTCACTTTAAAGCAACCACCGTTTCTTGTCAATCAACTCAACGACGTCGTAACCGTGTTACATATTAAAGCATATTATATAATATAAATTTTAAGGAAGTGGATTTAATGAGCAAACGAAATTTTTATAACAACGATAACCGTTGTGACAATAACGGAAACAACCGCTTTAACGATTGCGACAACAACCGCGCGTGCGACTGCGGTTGCGAAAAAAATTCTTGCCAAGATCAGTGCTCTTGCGACTGTGATTGCCCAATTTGCCCTCCGGGCCCTGTTGGTCCTCAAGGTCCAATGGGACCGCAGGGTCCAAGAGGTTTTACAGGTATTCCCGGTCCACGCGGCCCTCAGGGTGCCGTAGGCCCACAAGGAGCTCAAGGTCCAACGGGTGCTATCGGTCCTGTTGGTCCACAGGGTCCTATTGGCGAGACCGGTCCTATTGGTCCTCAAGGTCCAGTTGGTGAGACCGGTCCCGCAGGTCCGCAAGGTATAGCTGGCGGTGTGCTGGGCTTTGCAGATTTTTATGCACTAATGCCACCCGACAACGCGGCAACAGTAGCCCCCGGAACAGACGTCAGTTTCCCTCAAAACGGTCCAATCGGAAGCACCAACATTACAAGAACCGGCCCCGATTCGTTTAACCTGGCGGCAATCGGATCCTATCAGGTGTTGTTCGAAGTCAGCGTAGATGAACCGGGTCAGTTAATCTTGACCTTAAACGGCGAGGATTTGGAATATACCGTAGTGGGCAGAGCCACAGGCGCTTCGCAAATTGTGGGTATGGCTATTGTAACAACTACCGTGACCGATTCTATCTTAACAGTTCGCAATCCGGCGGGCAACGCGGCCGCATTAACTATTACACCGCTCGCAGGCGGAACACGGCCTGTTTCTGCACATCTTGTCATTACGCAGATTGCTTAAAGCTATAAAAAAGAATAATAAGAAAAACAAATCCGTCCTCAGCCGAGGGCGGATTTTTAAGTCTATAAGACGAACAGCAAAACTTTTATTTTTTGTTTTTATACTTTTTAATTAGATACACAATACACCAAACAAACCAAAATGCAATGATGAATAAACTGGTAAAGCCAATGTCGTTTCTCAACCATTCGGGATATAAAGTTGGACGAATTTCCAGAATTTCGCCTTGCGAAGATTTTAGCTCCTTGCCAATGTCCTTGCAAGCAAACATTGCCTTCGTCGCAAATGCGAACTGGTGTCCGACCATATTGTTACTACAAAACTTTAAAGTCTCATAGGTCGGACGCCGGTTCTTAATTCATAGATGCTGTCACCAAAAAAGAACTGGTCGAAAAACCTAATTTTCTTTGAAATCAACTATCCATATTAAGAGTTTTCTTAAATTCAGTTATTAAAAAATCAAAATCTTCTTTGTCATAATAGTAATGTCCAGATTTTTTAAGTTTGTTCACCAAAACATTAGGCTTGTTTTCAAAATATTTTGCACTTCGACTTGAAACCATTTCATCTTTTTCAGATTGATATACCAAACAAATTGTATTAAGCAAATTCACAGTTTGGCGAGTTCGACGGATTTTTGCAAACAATTCTAAAAACCTAGGTATCCAGCCAATATAATGAAAAGGATTTTTGTCCTTTTCTATACCGTAACACTTTTTTGCCGCCAATGCTTCATAATCATCCGAGCGAATTTTATCGAAATAAACCTTTAATGAATTGATTGGCATTTTAGGGTTTATCGACAATCGCAATGGAACTGCAAGAAGAAACAACTTGCAAACTTTTTTGTTTTTAATTGCCTGGTCGATTGCAAAGAGTGTTCCTAATGAGTGCGCAACAATATATATTTTTTCGTGTGTTAATGATAATTCATCTACGACAGAAGCAACCTGTGCCTCCCACTTTTTCATTGAAGATCTTGAAAAATCCTTAACGCCCTTTCCGTGACCGTCTAAGAGCAAATTATAAACCGAAAATGATTCAGGAACTAAGGAAACAAACGCATTAAAATGGTTTGGAGTACCGACAATTCCGTGAACAAACAAAATAGCGGTATCTGCGTCATCATTGATTCTTACATATTCCTTATGTTTCATATCATCACCGCCTTGGGTGCATTATAGCATAAAAGCGGTAAAGTCGCAAGTACAAGTGAAATCGTGCTATCGCACGGTGAAATCAAAGGCTTTGCCTTTGGTGAAATCGAAACCTTGCGGTTTCGGTGAAATTAAATCCGTCCCATAACCCGACGAAGTCGGATTTCACCACGTAGTGATTTCACCCATCGAAGATGAATTTATCCCGTCCGATAGGACGGATTTAGTTGAAAAAGAAAAGACAAGTCTTTCGACTTGTCTTTCTTTTTCTGGAGGCACCACCCAGAATCGAACTGGGGATAAGGGCTTTGCAGGCCCCTGCCTTACCGCTTGGCCATGGTGCCAAATTTTAGTTGTTGGGGGTTAAATAAAGGGCGCTTACCTTGAAGCGCCCCTTTGGAGCGGATTACGAGGCTCGAACTCGCTACCTCCACCTTGGCAAGGTGGCGCTCTACCAGATGAGCTAAATCCGCATAATAATGGTGCCACCGGTCGGAATCGAACCAACGACACGGGGATTTTCAGTGCCCTGCTCTACCGACTGAGCTACAGAGGCAAATGGCGACCTGGATGGGGCTCGAACCCACGACCTCTAGCGTGACAGGCTAGCGTTCTAACCAACTGAACTACCAGGCCAAATGGTGGGAACAACAGGGCTCGAACCTGTGACCCTCTGCTTGTAAGGCAGATGCTCTCCCAGCTGAGCTATGCTCCCACGAAACGCTGGCTCTGTTAATCGCAACTCACCGGCGACGAACACTATAATAGCATAACGATAACCCAATGTCAAGCATTTTTTTGAAAAATTTTAAAAATTTTTATTTTTTCAAAAAGGACCTGATTGCATCGCTTGTAAAGGTGTAAACGCTACCGCAAAACTGACAAACGGTTTCGGCTTTTTCCATTTCATTTGCCATTGCTTCAAGCTCTTCTCGGTTTAAAGATTTAAGTGCGCTTTCAAATCTTTCTCTCGAACAATTACATTTATATGCAGCAGTCTGCTCCTCTAGAACCTCAACCTCAAAACCGTTTAGCGCAATTTTTACAATTTCTAATATATCCTTACCCTCGTCAAGCAAGGTTGTAATTGGTTTCATAGCCTTTATATTAGCCTCTAACTTATCAATAACCTCGTCATAGCCGTAAGCCGCAGGAAGAAGCTGAACAATATAACCGCCTGCAACCCGCACGGTTAAATCGGGATTTACCAAAACGCCCAATGCACATACGGTAGGAATCTGCTCACTTACCGCATAATAGGTCGCAATGTCTTCGGCGATTTCGCCCGTAGCAATCGGCACAAAGCCGTTGTATGGCTCCTTCATCCCCAAATCTTTTATTACATAAAGTGTGCCGTCGGTGCCAACAGCACCACTAACATCAAGCTTTCCGTTTTCTTTAAGAGGTATTTCTACCACAGGGTTTACGGCATAACCGCGAACGTCACCACGACTGTCAGCCACAGCAATAACCGCACCGCTTGGTCCTTTGCCGTCAATTTTTACAGTGATGGTACTGTCCTCACCCTTTAATGCATTACCCATCAAAGACGTGGCGGTAAGTATTCTTCCTAAAGCGGCAGTTACCACGGCAGAGGTTTTGTGAAGGCTCTCGGCCTTGGCTACAATATCGGTGCTGTCAAGCGCCGTTGCCATAACGAGTCCGTCAGAGGTTATACATCTTATAAGTTTTCCCATATTTTAGTTCACTTTCCTTGTAACATATACGACACGCTCGGTTGTGTCGGTGGGTGCATTTTGCGTTAGTTCTTCATACACCGCTTCAATTTTAAGACCCGCTTTTTCGAGAGCGTTTTTAACTTCATCATTAGTATATGCGCGCTCGCAAAAGCTTTCGCCACTACGGTAGTACGCATCACCGTCGGGTGTGAAGAAGTCAAGATTTATCTCGACTGTGTTTTTGCCGTCATATTCGTTTTGCCATACGCAATAAACACTGTCGGTATCGATAACAAAAGTATTATTACCCAAAACCTCGCTGTGTTTATACTCGGTGTTAAGGTCAAATATAAAAAGTCGGTCTTTTTCCAAAAACAGTGACACACGCTCTATCGCCTTGCAAAACTTTTTATAATCGGTAATATGATTAAGAGAGTCAAGACAGCATATCGCGCCGTCTATTGTGCCGTATAAATCGAGCTCGGCAGCATCTTGACAAAGATAAAGTATATCGTTTCCCTGTTCTGCAGATTTTTCGCGAGCGATAGACAGCATATCAAAAGACATATCGACGCCTATTATCGAAACGCCTGTCTTGGCAAAACGGTTACTGAATTCACCCGTACCGCAAGCAAGGTCAAGCATAAGCGTCGGCATACGGTCAAACGCATTAAAAAGAGAACAGAGATATTCCGTTCTCTTTTCATAATCAACATCTTGCATTAATGCATCATACGAGTAAGCAAAATCGTTATACATTTTTTAATCCTTCAAACGCTCAAGAACAATTTTTGTGCCCTTGCTCATAGTACGATTAACTCGGCTGATGGTGGCGGTTGACGCGCCCGTTTCTTCAACTATGTCGTTATAAATTCTGCCTTCGCTAAGCATTTTTGCCACAGCAAAACGCTGCGCTATAGATTTTATCTCTTTTGGTGTGCACAAATCTTCAAAAAGATGTTGGCACTCCTCTTCAGATTTTAGTGTCATTACCGCGCTGTAGAGAAGCTTTGAAAAATCCTTTTCCGCCATTTTTATATCCTCTTTCACTTAATATTCATAAACGCCGTCAAAAACTTTTGTTGCGGGCCCACGCATAAATACCGTGCCGTCATTTTTATATGTTATAAATAAATCGCCGCCAACAAGATGAACTGTAATTTCGGTATCGTGCTTGCAGTAGCCGTTTTCTACCGCCGCCACAGCCGCTGCACATGCGCCCGTGCCGCATGCAAAGGTTTCGCCACTGCCACGCTCCCAAACGCGCATTTGCAAGGTCTTTTTGTCAATCACACGAATAAACTCGGTATTTACGCCTTGAGGGAACATTTCGTGATGCTCAAAGTGGGGGCCTATTTTTTCAAGATTAAGACTGTCTATCTCATCACAAAAGGTAACCGCGTGCGGATTGCCCATAGAAACCGCAGTGATGTTATAATCTTTGCTGTCTACGGTTATTGCGGTATCAATTATTGTATCGCAATCAGCAATTGCAGGAATTTTTTCGGGTGACAACTCCGCTTTGCCCATATCTACCGTTATTGTTTCTGCCGCACCGTCTTTATCGGTAATATAAAGCGTTTTTATGCCGCTTGGGGTTTCAACTGTTACCGTATCTTTGTGAGCGATATTATTATCATAAACAAACTTGCCCACACAACGAATACCGTTGCCGCACATTTTACCCTCACTGCCGTCAAGGTTAAACATACGCATTTTAGCGTCTGCCACTTTAGACGGACAAATTAAAATCACACCGTCAGCGCCAACGCTAAAACGACGCGGTGACATTATTTTGGCAAGCTCGTTTGGATTATCTATTTGTTGGTCAAAACAATTTATATACACGTAATCGTTACCTATGCCGTGCATTTTGGTGAAGTTTATTTTTGGCATAATTCACCGCCTAAAAAATAATGATTGGCTACTTCGCCAATCATTATTATAAGATATATAAAAATTATTGTCAATTAAAACTTTCACGCTTTAAAGACATAAACTTTAAATTTGTTTTGGCATTTCGGGCAAATAGTAGTGTGCTTGCCCTTGCGGCGTGGAAGTCGCAGCACTGCCTTGCAGCGCGGACACTTTTTATAAATGTGTGTATAGTCGGCTTTGCGCTGACGGCTGACATTGTGCTTTTCTCTCATTTTAAAAGCAATATGCATAATCGCGTTGTTTTCTCGTTTGCGAGCCGCGATATTGCGCGATAAAGCTCTATAAAAAGCGTATATCAATATAGCGTCGATTATAATCTGAATAATAATAGAGCGCACAAAAACATTTACGACAAACAGCACCGCAGCAACACCAAAGAGCACATAAAACAACGCATCTACACCGTAACGCCCACTCATAAATCGCATAAGCTTATATCTAAAATTCATATAGCCAACCTCTTTTCGTTTATATTATACTGCCTATTAAAAATTAATTTGTTACTAAAAAATTAAAGTTTTTGCATTATTACACGAAATATGTTAAAATATAGAAAAATTAAAACAAAGGTTTTGTGTGTATGTTTTCGATGGTAAAAAGCGTAGGTATTTTTGGCCTTAATTCTTATATGCTTGGTATTGAGGCCGACGTTTCGGGAGGCTTGCCCGCATTTGATGTGGTGGGTCTGCCCGACGCCGCGGTAAAGGAATCACGTGACCGTGTGCGCGCCGCTATAAAAAACTGCGGTTATAAATTTCCCACAGGCAGAATAACCGTAAACCTTGCCCCCGCCGACAAGAAAAAGGAAGGCGCAGTTTATGACCTACCGATACTTATATCTATTCTTGCAGCATCTAAACAGCTCGATGCAAATACTCAAAGCTGCGCGTTTTTGGGCGAAGTGTCGCTCGACGGTCAGGTACGAAGTATAAACGGCGTGCTTGCTATGGTAATAACCGCCAAGCAAAGCGGTATCAGTGACATATTTGTTCCTTTTGATAATGCAAGCGAGGGCGCCGCAGTTGAGGGTATTAATGTTTATGGTGTTAAAAGCGTGAAAGAGCTTGTTGACCATCTTATAGGCTTTACTCGGCTTGCACCTGCCACACCTGTGCCACCGCAAGAAAGCACTCTTGCCGCCGCTCTTGACTTTTGCGAGGTTAAAGGGCAAGTTATGGCAAAAAAAGCGCTTGAAGTAGCCGCCGCAGGCGGACATAACATATTGCTTATCGGTCCACCCGGTTCGGGCAAAAGTATGCTTGCCAAGCGTATGCCCACCATTTTGCCGCCAATGACCTTTGACGAGTCAATAGAAACTACAAAAATACATTCGGTTGCGGGAATGCTTGACAAAAATAACCCCATTGTTACAACAAGGCCTTTCCGTTCACCCCATCACACTATATCGTCAGTTGGACTGTCGGGCGGCGGCACTGTGCCAAAACCGGGCGAGATATCTATGGCGCATAACGGCGTTTTGTTCTTAGACGAGCTGCCCGAATTTAAGCGTGACGCTATGGAAGCGCTTCGCCAACCGCTTGAGGACGGCACAGTTACCGTAACGCGCGCGGCGGGTAGCGTTACATACCCCAGCAACATAATACTCATTGCCGCTATGAACCCATGCCCTTGCGGATATTACGGTCACCCGTCAAAGCCCTGCACATGTTCTGGAAATGCGGTGCATAAGTATCTGGGTAAAATATCGGGTCCGCTGCTTGACCGCCTTGATTTGCACATAGAGGTGCCGCCGGTTGATTATAAGGCGCTATCAGACAAGGCGCAGGGCGAAACATCTGCTCAAATCCGCGAGCGTGTAAACCGTGCGCGCGCTATGCAGGTAGAGCGTTATCGCGGCACAGGTATTACCTGCAACGCGCAGCTTACCCCGTCACTTTTGCGCAAGCATTGTGCTATGACCGATGATGCATCTAATTATTTAAGCCGCAGCTTTGATGCTATGGGGCTGTCGGCCCGCGCTTATGACCGCATACTAAAGGTAGCAAGAACGGTTGCCGACCTTAAAGGCAATGAAATCATACAAAAAGAGGATATCGGTGCGGCTCTTCGCTTCAGAAGCCTCGACCGTAAATATTGGGAATAATAGAAAAGAACCTGCTAATTAGCAGGTTCTTTTGATTTTATTCTTGAACTTCTTGCGGTTTGTTTTCGCTTATTTTTTTATTCACATACTCTTTAAAAAGCACATAAAGCACCGAGCAGATCGGCACGCTAAACAGCATACCTGCTACGCCAAAAAGTCCGCCGCCTATTGTTACGGCTGCAAGCACCCAGATGCCCGGCAAGCCCACCGATTTGCCGACAACTCTTGGGTATATAAGGTTGCCCTCAAGTTGTTGAAGCACAATTATAAATACAACAAACCAAACGGCTTTAAGCGGATCTTCGAGCAATATCAAAAATGCGCCAACGCCTGTGCCTATAAACGCGCCAAATATTGGAATAAGCGCGGTAAAGCCAACCAATATAGAAATGATACCCGCATAAGGCATTTTAAAAATTGACATACCTATAAAGCAAAGAATACCGATAATGCACGCTTCGGTAAGCTGACCTGTTACAAATTTAGTAAAAACATTATTCGTAAGCGCGGTAAAATCAACTATTTTTTTAGCGCGCGCATCACCAAATATTGCGCGAACAGATTTTTTTGTTTGACGGCCTAAATTTTCTTTTTGAGCAAGCAGATAAATTGCAAATGCAAGCCCCAGAACAATATCAACCACCGCCGAAACTATCGACGCGGTAACATTGACAGTTGTATCAAGCACATTGTCACCGTAATTGCTTATTACATCTTTGGCTATTTCGGTTATCTTGGTGGTGTCAAGCGAAATTTCGGGTAGAGTAAAACTGTGTTGCTCAAAGAACTCAGCAACGGTATAATACCAACCCTCTACCGTTTTGGCGTATTGAGGCACCTTGTTTGCAAATGAAACCACCGTTTCTTTAAGGGCCGGAATTATCATAAACACTATCGCAAATATAACACCAAGCACCACTAAAAAGCTAACCGTTAAGCAAAGTGGCCTTTTAATTTTAGTTATAAGCTTTTGCTTTTTGCATTTATGCCATATCCACATCCAAAAGCGTTCAAGCGGACGAAGCAGCAAATTAACAACATAAGCCATACAAAAGCCTATGATAAAGGGCGAAAGCAGAGCGATTAATCCGCTTATTACCGATAATATTTTTTGTGGCTGTGTAACGGCGGTGTAAGCTACAGCAACAATAACCACTATGGCAAAAACATATTTTAACAGCCGCTTGCTCAGTGGAAGTGAAAGCTGTATTTTGTCTTGGCTTTTGTCGGGAGTTTTTTTATCTTTCATTTTTATTCCTTTTCTTCTTCGGGCAAATCCTGTTTTTCTACCTTTATGGTAGCCGCGCGGTGCGAATCGGTTTCGGTAACGGTAACAACAAGATTTCCAAAGGTAAAGCTGTCATTCACGTCGGGAATATTGCCTATTTGCTCGGCAACCCAACCGCCTACCGACACGCTGTCGGACTCGGTTTCGATTTCGAATTCTTCACAAAAATCGTCAAGATTCATATTGCAGTCGATTATAAAGTTATTTTCATCAAGCTCGCGCAGTTCTTCGACAATCTCGTCATGCTCATCCCAAATTTCGCCTACAAGCTCTTCGAGTATATCCTCCATAGTAACAATACCCAAGGTGCCGCCGTATTCGTCAACAACAACGGCAATGTGAGCCTTTTCTTTTTGCAGCTTTTTAAGTAGGTCATCAATATTTTCAGACTGATGAACGAATAACACCGGCGAAATAATATCTTTAATGGCCGCAGTTGTAACACCCGTGCCAACATAAAAATCTTTTTGATGAATTACACCGACGATATTGTCTATATTATCCTCATAAATAGGAATGCGCGAAAAACGGGTTTCGGTAAATTTTTGAGCAATTTCCTTTTTAGCCGAATCAATGGGCAGCGCCTCAAGGTCAACGCGGTGGGTTAAAATATCTTCGGCTTTAAGGTCAGAAAACTCAATAGCGTTACGAAGTAGGTCTCCCTCGTCGGTATCAATGTCACCCTCTTGCTCGGCCTCTTCTACCATCATAAGCAGCTCCTCTTGAGCCATATTATCCTCTTGTTCAACCTTAACGAGAAGACCTATGAGTTTTTTCCAAAGAGAAAAAATAAAGTTAAGCGGCATAAGCAACCATATAAGCAGACGAATAAAAGGCGCCGAAAACATCGCGAATTTTTCGGGGAAATCGTTAGCAATGCTTTTAGGTGTAATTTCACCAAATATAAGGACCGCTACGGTCACTACCGCAGTGGAAATTGCCGCACCGTTTGACATTTGCAGCTCCTCAACAAAAAACAATGTTGCCATAGATGCCAAAAGTATGTTTACGATATTGTTGCCTATAAGTATTGTAGAAATAAGGCGGTCATATTTATCTGCAAGGTTTACAGCAAGACTGGCTTTTTTGTTGCCCTTTTCAGCCAATGCGCGAAGTCGGGTTTTATTTGCGCACGAAAATGCCGTTTCGGTAGCCGAAAAATACGCTGACGAAATAAGGCATATCACCATTATAATAATATACGTTGTCATTATTTTTTAAACTCCTTAAAATATGTGTGTTTTTGTTTGATATTGATGTTTTTATCAACTCAAAACTCTTTTTAGACGCAAAAAGGCATACCTCTGCCCCCGTGAGAGCATAGGTACGCCGTTATATATATTTGTCATATAATTAGTATCGCCGTTATCGTCGCTACTGTCGCTACTGTCCATTTAGACAATAACCCTCCTAAAAAATATATTTCATTTAGCAAGACACATTATATCAAACACACACAATTAAGTCAAGTACTATTTAGAGTATGCTTTCCGCGTCATATCTCCAAGGTGTAGTATACACAATACCTCTCTCTTTACCGTCCATCCAAGCCCGATAGGTGCGCTCGATATTAGACCACTCGTCAAGTCGTGATATATTATGAGCTCGTAAATCCGTAAAGAAGCAATTGATTTTTTCGGCATTATATCTGCCGCTTAAAACCTCGTTCCAGAAAATATCGACAAATCTTATTGAAAGTCGTGCTTTCTCGATGCGCGACAGGCGTATGCCATCACCTGCTACTGCCTTTTCCGCCTTGTCAAACAAGTCGTTATATATTACCAGCAGTTCGTCACTTAAATAATCGGGACGTTTGGTATCTTGTATATAAAGATGATAATTTTCTCGCTCGACATAATCGCAAAGCATATTAAGATATTTGTCTAAGTGCGGTGCGGCTTCACCATAGTAGTATTCCATAAACTCCTTGCGATGAGCATCTATATCGCAATCGGGATTCCACATAAGTTTTGAGAGCAAGTAGGTACGTAGCTCGTTAAAATCGACGCCGCCGTTTGCCGCACAATTGGCTTCTTCAAAGACACCCTTTACGTTGTGTTTTGCCATTGTTTGTAAATTTGGCTGCAGCACACGCCAGTTTGCAAAAGGCATAGGATAAAGCGGAAAATTAGAGGTGTAATCCCACACGTAAAGTCGGTTGCAAACCTTACTCCATTCGATAAGGTCATCAATAAACACCGTTGTTTTTCCGTTAGGATGCTTTACTGCGCGCGAGCGATCGTCACACTTATCATAAGGATGAGCAAAACAAGTGGTGCTGGCACAAAGACGCACGCAAACATTGTGCCTTGTTTGTGTTTTCTTTGAAGCAGGTCTTGTGTAATGATATGCAAGTATGTCGAACGTAACATCAGGGAATTCAGGCTCTAAAATTTCGGCAACGCGATTAACAAATTTTATAAGCGTGCCAACGGGCGAACCCTCTTCTGCATCAGATTTAAGGCAGTTTTCACACTGACAGTTATAAGGATTATCGTTTTGCGAAATTGAAAGTATTTTTTTGTCAGGGTTTGCCTTTAATATTTCACGGGCATTTTTTACCACTATATCAACAAGGTCGGGATTAGTAAGGCATAGCTGCCAATGATCGTTTTCAATATTTTGACGCCGACCGTTATAAAAAGAAAAATATTCCGGATGTGTATCTCTATACTCGTCATGCGGCACAAGTCGCGCAAAGCTGTGCGCGCCAAGGGCATATCTTATACTACCGCCAAGCATTTCGGGTATATCGTTCCATCTACCGTTTATGCGGCACTGTGTTGCAAATTTAGAAAATCTTTTTATACTGCTGTAATCGGTATCACGAAATTCAAATATAGGCTTTTCTCGTTTGTTTATATCGTCTATTTCAAGCTTTGTAATGGTGGGTATCTTTTCACAGTCCGGTGTAAAAAAACGGCAACCTATTATTTCAAGCAGTTCATATCCGCCATAAATTACACCGCGTTTGCCGCCCGTTATATAAAGGCTTCCGTTTTCGGTGTTTATAGAAAACTCGTCATCGGCATAATCTTTGTCAAAGCTTATGTATATACCGTTGCCGTCATCGTTTGCCTTAACTTCAAACGGTGCTGTGGTTATTCTTGCAAGATAATATCGTAGCTGCGTTGCTATAAACCACGCCTGCGAATCGCTGTTTTCAAAATCTTTTTCGCTTACGTATATCGCACCAAAAGGCGCTCTGTTTTCCGCTAATAACATAGGTAAAACCTCCTTTGCTTGCTAATTTATATTATAATGTTTAAATTTTCTTTTGTAAACCGTATTTTTACTTGAAAATAAAACTCCTTTATGTTAAATTAAAGTTGTTAAAATTATCCGAAAGGATTGGAATTATGAGTTTTGATATTCAGCTTAAAAATCTTATGAAACAGATAAACGATTTTAAGGCAAGCGAGGACAACAGCCTGCCACAAAACACGTTTTATCTAAACGAAAATCAAATTTTATGCCGCGAGCGTGATTACGGTGTTTCACGTTTTGCGTACGATGCAAACGGTCTTGTTGTTTGGGCGCGCAGCAGTGGTCACATTGACGCTTACGATTCAACCTTTACCATCTTCCGTGAGCTTAACAATTTTGAAGATGCATCTATTGCCTTTATGGGCGGTTTAAAACAAGAAAACGGTGAATATTTCCCCGTTTCACTTTTCGAGTGCCATCGTCAGCTTTTTGAAAATATTGATATTAAGCGTTATGTGGTTTACTCTTTCCGCTATGCTTATTACATAGCAGATACCTCTGACGTTACCTTTGCTGTGCGTGTGCATGCCGATATGAACAAGCACATTCACTTTGCTTTTACCGCAATTAACAAAAGCGACAAGCCACAAAGCATATATATGATGTCTTGTATGGACGCGTGGCTTTTCTACCGCAACAACGGCGGTGTTTATGATATAATGAACCGTTTTGGCAAACGTTACCCAAACGGCAACTATCTGCTTCGTTCTTACGGTGACAGTATGACCGTAGGTCGCGCGGCGGTTGGAAAGGCTCCCGATGCAGAATACCTTACCACACAAAAATCGGCAGTATTAGGCCCCGTTGGCAGACTTATGACCAATGCCGCAAGCCTTAAAAGCGGCGTGTTTGCCAATGATTCAGCTGCCGCAAACTCGGTTGACGTGCCGGTTTGTGCCGACAGTGCTCACTATACTTTAGACGCAGGCGAATCGGTACGCCGCGAATATGAGCTTCAATATTTCCACACAATAGAAGAAGCCGAGGCGGTTATAAATTACAAGCCTGATATAGAAAAAATTGACACCATTCTTGCCGCCGACGAAGAGCTTGCTCTTTCTAAATTTGCCACAATGCAAACACATTTTGAAAACTATAACGGTGGCTTTAATGCCAAGGTGCTCAATAAGTTTGTTCGCAATATTCAAAAGCAGATTTCTTTCTGCGCTTTGGGCAAAAACTACTTTGGTCCTATGATGGGTGTTCGCGACGTTATGCAACAGCTTGAATCGTCGCTTATCTGGCAACCCGAAGAAAGCCGCGCACAGTTTGTAAACGCGCTTAATCATATTCTTGAAGACGGTAGACCTCCACGTCAGTTCTCTAACCAAACAAGCGAAGAGCATATGCCTGAATTCGACCTTCGCAAATTTATTGACCAAGGCGTATGGATTATTACAACACTTCATACATATCTTGCATATACAAACGACTGGTCAATCCTTGACGAAAAGTGCGGTTATTATGTTGCCGCGCACGACAATAGCCGTCTTATCGCTAAAAGCGAAATTGTTGATACAGTGCTTGACCATATTGTAAAAATTATGGACTTTTTGTGCAGTAATATTGACGAGGAAACGGGTTGTTTACATTCTCTTTTTGGTGACTGGAACGATGCACTCGACGGTCTTGGCAAAACAACCGATAAAACACGTGAATACGGCACAGGTGTTAGCGTAATGTGCTCATTGCAGCTTTATCAAAACTGCACCGAAATCTGCGAGATTTTAGAGGCTGTTAGTAAATACGCCGACAAGGTAGAAAAATATAAGGCTGTCGCAGAAACACTTAAAAACGGCCTTGCAAAATATGCTGTTGATACAAACGATAGTGGTGAGCGCCGCATAGTGCACGGATGGGGAGATAATCGCTCATACAAAATCGGCTCTTGGTGTGATCCTGACGGACTTGCTCGTTATAGCTCTACCGCAAACGCGTTCTGGGCAATTTCGGGTATGATTAAAAACGACTCTTCTATGAAAGAAGCCGTAATGCAAGCGTTTAAGACTCTTGATTCAAAATATGGCATTATGACCTTTGACAAGGCATTTCCGCTTGATATGCAAAAGTACGTGGGTCGAATTGCACGTATTTCGGCAGGTACATACGAAAACGCAGGCACATACGTTCACGCAACAATGTTTGCGGTATCTGCTCTGTTCTTAATGGGCGAATCACAAGAGGCTTGGCGTCAGTTTGATTTGGGCACAGTGCTTTCACATGCAGACTGCTCAAAATCACCCTTTGCTATGCCTAACTCATACTTTAGAAATGAAGAGCTTGGCATTGACGGTCAGTCCTTTGCCGACTGGTACACAGGCAGCGGTACAGTATTTATTAAAAACCTTGTTAAATTTGGCTTTGGTGTTTGCCCAACGCTTGACGGTCTCGTTATTCAAACAGCAGGTTATATGCCAACGACCGATGCATCAATAGACGTTATTGTTAAAGGTCACCCAATAACCGTTAAGTATCAAAACAAGGGTAACGACAGCCGTAAGTTCTTTATAAACGGTAAAGAAATGGACGGCAACTTTGACGAGCTTATGAACACCCAAAAGTTGTTTATACCTACCGCCGACATTACAAGCGGTATGGTTATTGAGGTTATAGACTAATAATCGCTTGACAAAAACAAATAAAAGTGATATACTCACGATATACTTTTAAAAGCATTGATAAAGAAAAGTAACGGTATAAACGGTGCTTAGTGAGTGGCAGATAGTGTAAATGCCGCCATACGCATACCGCGAAGAACACTTTGGAGCTGCAAACCCAAAAGCTAATCACTTAGTAGGGGCGCCGTAGGCGGCACGTTAAAGCCGATAACAGTTTTTGCTGTGAGTGACCGTGGCAACACGGTAATACGGGTGGCACCGCGAGTAGTATTTAATGCGCTATTCGTCCCTGATTTTTTCAGAGGATGAATAGCGCTTATTTTATTTTGCATATTAACTTATGGAGTGATAAATTATGAAACACATTGACATTATTGACATTATGAAGGGCGACTATATTGGCAAGTCGGTTACCGTTTGCGGTTGGGTGCGTACCTCTCGCGACTCTAAAAATATGGCATTTTTAGAGCTTAACGACGGCACAACTCTTAAACATCTGCAAATAGTAATCGATAAGGCTGTTATGAGCGATATTTCCGAGTTTATGAAGCTTGGCACCTCGCTTAAGGTTGAAGGCACCGTTGTAAAATCGGTTGTAGCCGAAGATTCGGTTGAAATAAACGCCGAAAGCATTACCGTGCTTGGCGTTTGCCCGCCTGAATATCCTTTGCAGAAAAAACGTCATACTCTCGAGTACCTTCGTACAATCCCTGCACTTCGTGTTCGTACCAACACCTTTAACGCGGTGCTTCGTGTGCGCTCGGTAATATCGGCTTGTATTCACGAATTTTTCCAGTGCCGTCACTACACATATATTCACACCCCACTTATCACAGGCAGTGACTGTGAGGGCGCAGGCGAAATGTTTAAGGTAACTACCCTTCCCTTTGACCACGGCTTTAAAACCGAGGAAGAGGCTGATGCCGCTGACTTTTTTGGTCGCCGCGCAGCACTTTCTGTATCGGGTCAGTTAGAGGGCGAGGTTGCCGCTATGGCACTTGGTAAGATTTATACCTTCGGCCCGTCTTTCCGCGCTGAAAAGAGCAATACCCCACGTCACGTTGCAGAGTTTTGGCACGTTGAGCCTGAGGTTGCTTTTGCAGAGTTGCCCGACATTATTGAAATTGCCGAGGACCTTATCAAGCATATAATTAATACCGTTCTTGAAAAATGCCCCGAAGAGCTTAAATTCTTTAATGCACATTTTGAAAAGGGACTTATCGAAAAACTCGAGAACGTTGTAGCAAACGACTTTGCTGTTATGACATATACCGAGGCTATCGAGGCACTTAAGGCAAGCGGCCAAGAGTTCCAGTACCCTGTAGAGTGGGGCTGTGACCTTATGACCGAGCACGAGCGCTATATTGCAGAAGAAATTTGCAAGCGCCCTGTATTTTTAACTAACTATCCAAAGGAAATTAAGTCTTTCTATATGAAGCAAAACGCTGACGGCAAAACCGTTGCGGCAACCGACCTGCTCGTACCAACTGTTGGTGAAATTATTGGTTGTAGCGAGCGTGAGGCTGACCTTGACAAGTTGCTCGAAGCTATGAATATTCGCGGTATGAATATAGACGATTACACCGACTATATCTCACTTCGTAAATTTGGCTCGGTTCCACACAGTGGATTTGGTCTTGGCCTTGAGCGAATTATTATGTATGTTACCGGTGTTCAGAATATCCGTGACGTTATTCTTTACCCACGTACAGTTGGTACAATTTCTTAAAATTTGGTGATTTTATGTATAAATCAAAATTAAATGTGCTCGAAACACAGGGTATTATACGCTCACTGCGACACAAGTTTGAGGAGCATCTTTGTGATGCGTTAAATCTCCGCCGCGTATCTGCCCCGCTTTTTGTAAAACGCGGCAGTGGCCTTAACGACGATCTTAGCGGTGTTGAACGCCCCGTTTCGTTTGATATTTTGCAGTCAGGCGAGGTTGTAGAGGTTGTTCACTCACTCGCTAAATGGAAGCGTATGGCGCTTTCGAAATACGGCTTTGACACCCATACCGGTCTCTATACCGATATGAACGCCATTCGCCGTGATGAAGTGTGCGATAATATTCACTCACTGTACGTTGACCAGTGGGACTGGGAAAAGGTAATTGAAGAGGGTGACCGCACGATAGAATTTTTGCAGGACACCGTAAGGCGCATTTATGCGGCAATACTGCTGACTGCCGATTTTGTCGAGCGCAGACACCCAGAACTCGACAACTACCTGCCCCGCGAAATCAAGTTTATAACATCACAAGAACTGCTTGATAAACACCCGACTTTAAGCGATAAAGAGCGCGAAAGCGCAATTGCTAAAGAGTATGGCGCCGTATTTTTAATGCAAATTGGTGGCAAGCTTTCAAACGGTGAAAAACACGACGGTCGCGCCCCCGACTATGACGATTGGTCACTTAACGGAGATTTACTTGTATACAACCGAGTGCTTGATAGTGCACTCGAACTTTCAAGTATGGGTATTCGCGTAGATAAAGAAACGCTTATAAAACAGCTCTCTGCCGAAAACAAGCTTGACCGATTGGAACTACCGTTCCACAAAGCGCTTATGAATGACGAGCTGCCCCTTACCATCGGCGGCGGTATTGGTCAGTCAAGACTGTGTATGCAGCTGCTTCAAAAAGCACACATCGGCGAGGTTCACGCATCCGTCTGGCCCGAAGAAGAAATTAAGAAATGTGAAGAACTTGGAATTGAACTGCTTTAATGCACAATTCGCAATGCATAATGCACGATTATTTAGCGGGGTATTATTATGAGAAAACTCCTTGATGTAATGTTTAGTAATAAGAAATTATCAACGATTATTCCTATATGCATCAATATTGTTATGCTTTTGCTTTGCATTTTATTTGCTAACCCGGCATCAAAATTAGACACTCTTTTGAACGCTTTATTGATATCTACATTTTGTTTCTTTGGTATATATTTTTTGCTGTTGATACAAATAAAAAACTCCTCGTGCCCCGATTGGTTTTTAAATTTATTCGAAATTTTAATAATCTTTGTTACAGGAATTTATACTATAATTGGTACAATAGATTTCTTTGTAACGGGATTTAAAGTTTTCGATTTCTCTATATGTTTCGGTTTAGTTACATATAGTGCAACCGCTTGGGCACATAGTAAAAGAAAATAACACTCAAAAGCCTCTACTTAAGTGTAGAGGCTTTATTATATGGTAATTGTGCATTGTGCATTATGAATTGTGCATTAATATCTCGTTAGCCTTTTGCTCGGCAAATCGTGTTAGCGCTTGAAAGTCCATAGCATCTATATAATATTTTTCAAGCCTATCGTGTGTTTGCTTCGCTTCGGCGAGTGTTTGTGCGGCGCCGAGTAATAACTCCCTCGCGGTGCGGCGGTTAAAAACACACCTGCCGCGAACATTTCGCATTAAGTCCACTTCGGTAAAACGGCGCGCGTGTATGCGGCGGTGTTGCTCGCCAAAATGCATATATTCATACTCGCGCACAAATGCAAGTGAAAGCTCCGGTATAAGTATGTGGTCAATTATCTTTGACGGCAAAAACGGATTTTTTAGGGTTATTATTTCATACCCGCGGGTTAGCGCCACACGGCGCACGGCGGTCATAATCTCGTTTGATGCGGCGCCGTATTTGTCATCAACTACAATTACATTTTTATAAAACTTATCTATTGTGCCGCTATACGCTATAACACCTTTTGGTGTTATTCCGCCTAAAAAACGCACCCATTCGCGCGGAGCTTGATTTTTGCTTTTTGGTATTACTTTGCTTGCCATTTTTGCGCCAAGCTGCTCGGCTTTTTTAAGATTTGTAAACTGTTTTGACAATTTAAAATTGTCATATATGAGCTCACCCGCCGCCGATATGTACGCCGCGGCGCGCTTGTGTAGTTTTTTGTTTTTATCAGTAACGCTTAATATATCCTCAGCCTTTGCTCGCAGCCCTTCGCTGCGCCAAAACTTGCCAAGGTTTATAATTTCTTCGCACACACCGGGGTAATAGGGCTCTACCACATGGGGAGAAGTGCCGTCAAGTATTACTGTTTTAATCTCTTTTATAATCACGCCGTCAAGACTGTTGGGGTCTGACGAGCAAGGGCATAGCTCTATATCATATCCTCGTTCTTGCGCCTTAGCAACGATATATTTCATAAAAGACGATTTGCCAGTGCCGGGACCGCCTTTTATTATGTACGCGCGCCAACCGTCAAAAGCATCATAGCAACCACTAAAATGCGACACAAATCCTTCGCTCGAATTTGCCGCTAAAAAATATTTAGAAAATTCGTTTTTCATAACAAAAATCCCCCGTTTAACGCAAAAAACTTTTCTTTTACATACTATTCCGCTTTAAAGGTTTTGACACAAGAGGTTTTTTGTGTTAAAATAGCCGTGCGAGTTGGTTACGCGGTTGCGCATAACTTTTTATGTGAGGAAAGTCCGAGCCCCACAGGGCAGAATAACAGCTAACGGCTGCCGAGGGTGACCTTAGGGA
>JAZUOS010000055.1:0-34341 GCA_045604765.1 Acutalibacteraceae bacterium
TCCGCTCGAAAAACGAAGTCAGTATATTGCTTAAAATTTAATTTTCGCTACCATAGAGCACTTTTTTGTGCTGTCCGCACAAATTGGGGCGGTTCATTTTTGCACCTGCTTTTCATTTGTTTTATTCTTGTTATTCCATTAGTCCATAAAGGGGATAATAATAAAGCACTACCCATTTACCGTCTGTTGTCTTTATAAATAGCCCATCGTTGTAGTCTTTCATACTCCAAATTTCATCTGTGGGATTTATTCTTTTTTCACGGTATGGCACGTCAATTATCTCAAACTCATCGGCAGTTCCTAAAAATTCGCCTACAACATGCTCAGTCGGGCTAATTCCCGCTATGCCATAAAGTTTTCCGTTAACCACTATATCGCCTTCTCTACCCAACACAACCGTACCGCCATTACCAAGCTTTACAACCAAGACATTATTGCTTTCTTTTACGGTATAAAGTTCTGCTGTAATATCATGGACATGCGATTTATAAGTTCCGTCAAATTCTCGTGCATCACCAAGATATTTATCCGGTGTAAACAATGTTTCATTCACACTATATTGCTGATATAGAATTTCATCAACAATAACCGCACCAATAATATCGCATATACCGTTATCACCTACAATACCGTTTGGACCTCCGCCTACGGTATCTTCGGTATTTGACGTATTATTACCGTTGTTTTCCGGGGGTGGTTCTTGACCTTCGCCGTACCAATCGCCGTCGATATCGTCTGACGTTGTATTTATGTCATTAGAACTATTATTTAATTCATCGGGTTCAATATAATCCTTTTCGCCTATAACGGTTGAATCATCAAGCGTTACGGGCGGTTTAGATTTAAAAGCATCACCCTTTACGGCAAATATGCCAATAGCTACTGCCAAGCATACGCTAAACGCAGGAATGGCAATTCGGGTGATAATTTTTCGTTTTCTTAATTTTTCGGTTTTATATTGGTCTATACGTTCAAATACAGTACTTATAGTTTCATCATAATTCTTCAAAGCTAAAGCCCTCCGTTTCAAGTCGTGATTTTAACGAGTTGCGTGCGCGATACACAAGGGTTTCTGTGTTGTGGACCGATTTTTTCATCACACTTGCCGCCTGTTTTAAGCTAAAGTCCTCAAAATAAACCAGCCATAAAATTTGGCGATATTCGGGCTTTAACCCTTGCATTGCTTTGTGCAGCGTGATTTTTCTTTCCTCTTTAATATAATTTTCTTCAAGATCGGTTTGCGATTTCAGTTCAATACAATCGTCAATAGAAATCTCTTTTCTTTTAGAACTTTTCTTTAAATAATTAATTGCAATATTGCGACCTATGGTATAAAGCCATGTTTTAAAAGAGCCGTTCCCCTTGTCACGCGGCTTTTTGGTGCCAAGCAAAACAAAGGTGTCCTCGGCTAATTCCTCGGCCGTATGTATATTGCCTACAAAGCTATTAAGATAAAGAATAAGTCCGTCCCTATATTCCCTTATAATTTCGGCAAGACCGCTTTGGTCTGCTTCTTCACGAAAACGGCGGTAGCTACTTGCACCGTTGTCCATAAGCCACTCCTCTCTGAAAGGGTGCTGTTTTTTACCCCCTTCACTTATTACACAACAAAACGCACCAAAACCTCACACTTGATTTTATAATATTTTGTAGTATAATTCAACCTGTAAGGAGTGGTTAAATTATGAACAGATTTCCAAACGGCGCGCGTGTTTGCTTTATAGGCGACAGCATTACACACAACAACCTATTTTTAGCGCATATTGTAAGCTTTTACCGCGAGCATTTTGCTGACGCAAAGGTAGAATTTTATAACTGTGGCATTTCTGGCGGCACGCTTACCACAACGCTTAACTGCTTTGACGAGGACATACTACCCTATAACCCTACCCACGCGGTAATTATGATAGGCATAAACGACTCCGACCGCAATGCCCTTATAGGTGCTAAAGAGCATAAATATTACTCACTAGAGCGTGCATATAATAACTATAAAACAAATCTTGAAATGCTTTGCAAAAGACTTGAAGATATCGGCACTAAAATAATTCTTTGCACTCAAACCCCTTATGACGAGTACCTTGAAAGTGACGACCAAGTGCTTCACGGCGGCAGCGCATTGATGCTGGGCTATGCCGAATTTATTAAGGCTTTTGCCAAAGAAAAGGGATATCCCGTTTGTGATTATCACTCATACATAACACGCATTATACAAACCGAAACAATCTATAACCCCGACCGTGTTCACCCAAACGACCGCGGACAGTATTATATGGCAAAATGCTTTTTAGAATTTCAAGGTTTAGATATTGGTGAAGAAAAGCCTTTACCAAACGATGTTCAAAAATGGCACGAGGTTGTTGGCAAGCTGCGTAACACCATTGCCACCGAGCATTTTATACTAAATGACGATTTCACCACAACTAAGCAGCAGCGTTGGGACGCAATAAAAGACTACCTTGAAAACGAGCAAACCGGCGAATATGTCGAATATTTTAAATTTCTTGCGCGCGAATACCAAACCGACAAACCAAAACAAGCCGAAAATATACAATTCACCATAGATTTTATGAAAAAACAGTAAATATCCAAGACCGTAGTTTCAACTGCGGTCTTTTGCTCTAATTTATATAATACAATCGTATTATTTTGTATGGATTTTCTATTGTGTGTTTTTTAGTCGATATCTCGTCATTTGGGTTGCCATTTTTTGCAATATGTACGTAGATTATCTTGCCGCCTAAATCAAGTGTGATCTTCAACCATTGCACTTGATTTTGTGTTTTTTTATGTTATAATTCAACTTAAAAGGAGTGGTAAATATGAGTAGATTTCCAGATGGCGCCAGAGTTTGTTTTATAGGCGATAGCATCACCCACAGTAATATGCATTTAGCACATATTGTTGCCTACTATCGCGAACATTTTCGTGATGCAAAAGTAGAGTTTTATAACTGTGGTGTTTCAGGCGGTGCAGTTGGAACTGTACTAGGCTTCTTTGACGAAGACGTTGCGCTTTACAACTCCACACACGCGGTTATCATGATCGGTATAAATGATTCGAATCGCAACGCACTTAACGGTCCTGCTGAGCACAAATACACCGCGCTTAAAACCGCATTTGAAAAATACAAAACAAATCTTTCTATCCTTTGTGAAAAGCTTGAGAAGATGGGTGTTAAAATTACTCTTTGTACCCCTACCCCTTATGCCGAATACATAGAAAGCACCGAGCCCGTTTTGCGCGGCGGAAGTGCCTTGATGCTCGGCTATGCCGAGTATATAAAGGCGTTTGCAAAAGAACAAGGGTACCCTGTTTGTGATTATCATTCATATATAACCAAAGCCTTGCAAACCGAAGACATTTATCGTCCTGACCACGTACATCCCACAGACCGTGGCCAATATCACATGGCAAAGTGCTTTTTAGCATTTCAAGGGTTCGATATTGGTGATGAAAAGCCACTACCGCAGGACGTACAAAAATGGCATGAAACGGTAGGCAAAATTCGTGATGTTTATGCTACCGAATATAACGTTATACGTGTATTAACCGGATTCAAGATGGAATGCTACGGCCTGACTAACGAAGACCGCGCGGCAAAAATTAAAGAATATCTTGATAACGAGCAAAACGACCCTTACGTAGATTATTTTAAGGATTTATGCAGTAAATACCAACCCTATAAAGCGCAACAGCAAGAAAATATACAGTTTGTAATTGATTTTATGAAAAAACAGTAATATCAAAAGCCACCGAGAATTCGGTGGCTTTTACTTATTCAAAATCTATTTTAAAAGGTAGTGTTCCTTTGGCTTCGAGTTTGCCTGCAAGCACGTCTATAGCGTGAAGCTGAGAATCGGGCATCATATAGCCAAAAAGACGACGTGGTGTATGAAGAAGTGGCTTTACAGCAAACGGATTGCCAAAGTGCAAAACTGCCGATACCTTACCCGACATAATAAGCGAATTGATCACATACTCTACTCTGCGTGTAAGGCAATCGGTACCAAGGTATGGCCCTGTAGCACAATAGGTAATAAACACAACCTCACTATGCTTTGTAGCAGCAAGAAGCACGCGCTCATTGTCGGTAGCGGATGGAAATTCAGGGAAAAACTCTATATCAGAATCGGGGAATTCTTGTCTGATTTTATCGGCAATATTATTCGGGTTATACCACTTACCAAAACACACTTCCCCTGCGATTTCTTTTGATGTTTTATTGTCGGTAAGTATAACAAATAACTTTTTATTATCGGTATCAAGCGCCGCTGTAACACCGTCATCGGTTATTGCGGTTATGCAGTCTTTAGCAACGTTATCGAGAGCTATGCGGTCAGCATCGGTAAACTCGAAACTATCGGGCGCGCTACCCAACATTTGCTGTACTGCAAGAACACGACGCACCGCCTCGTTAAGTCGCTCCTCGCTAAAGGCACCGTCATAATAATTCTTTTTCAGCATTTCAAACGACTGCTTGTTGGTAGAGCGATAGTTTGGCAATACAATATCGTTGCCTGCCGCTACCGCTAACCCCAAAATATTTTCTTCGCCCCAATCCTGCAAAATAGCCATCATTGCCATAGAATCGGTAAAGCAAAGGCCGTCAAAGCCCATATCTCTTATAATATCATTTACCTTTTTAGAAAGAGAAGCAGGGTGCTCGGGGTCAATGTCGCGAATAACTCGGTGGCTTGTCATAATTGATGGCAACAAACCTTTTTCCATCAAATACTTATATGGCACAAGGTCTAAGTTTATAATTGATTCTTTTGACACGTCGGACGGTGTGTTGGTCATATGTAAATCTATAGTTACCGCTTCACCACCGGGATAATGCTTACCGCAGGTCAAAAAATTATTTTGGGCGCAAACCTCGGCTATGAGCGCGGCGGCACGGCCTACACGCTCAGGGTCATCAGAAAAATGCCTATGCACACTGCAAGGACCGTCTGACTGTAAAACGTCTAAAACAGGGCCCCACATACTGTTGTAGCCATCAAGCCTTGCCTCGCAAATTGTACCGCGAGCAAAGGCGCGATAACATTCGTCATTGTCGCAAGCAGCAAGTGCCATAAGCGGAATTTTTGGTAGCTTACCATTGGGGTAGCCCATTTCCATATCGGTAATGATAATAATGGGATAATCGGCTACAGCCAGCACCTCTTTCATAACATCAAGTTGAGAAAGAGGCACCTGAACACAACCAAGAGAATGATTTTTTATAAGCTCTAACGTATATTCTAAATTTTCTTTATCATTGGGATGAAAATATCGCGCGCACATTAGCATACCAAGCTTTTGTTCGGTTGATAGCTCATCTATGTTTAACAAGTTTTTCATAAACATTCTCCTTTTCTATGGAGTTTTTTAAATTATATCAGTTTGTTTTATTACCGTCAAGCAACCATGACTTTACAATTAAAGCAATTAAAAATATAACCCCCACGATTTTTAAAGAATCGTGGGGTTACTTTTACCTTGTATAGTATGATTGTGTTATTTTGTATGGGTTTTCTATTGCATTTTTTGCCGATTCAACCGTAATGTTTAATTCTTCTGATGAAATCATACCGTTTGCAGCAAAATTTGTGTCATAAACGTCTTGACCTGTAAGATGACAATACCAGGTGAATGCCGCTATGTAATAACCAAATTCTTCGCTTAGATGCGAACCGTCATCAAGATGAACACTATTTTTAAGCTTTGAAGTGCGAGCATTCATAATGGCGGCACCAACAGGTGCTACCGAATCAAATTTACCGATTGATATAACTATATCGTTTGTGCAATTTACTATGCTTTCATACATAAATTTTTCGTCGCCGTTATAGCTATTTGGCGTCAACCATTTCGAGCCGTTTTGGTAACCCCATATCAAATGCCATATAAGTTTTGAATTCGGGCACTTGCCTTTTATATAGTCCGCAACGTTATTAAGATTTTTGTAACCATCTGTTCTACCCGAAAGACCGGAACTGTTTTGTGTAGTTATAACGTCCCAATCGCCCTCGGCTAAAAGGCTGTCAATAGTACAGTTTGGAGTAGAGATCCATTTACCGTTATTATTTCTAAACACTTCATACGCGGCATTATTATTTTGAATGTTTTCCCAGTGCTGATCAAGCGAACAGCCTGCAATATACATAACCGCAATATCTACGTTTTTAACGCCCTCGGCCTTGCAAATATCATATAGCTCCCACAAAGCATTTTTGCCGTAGCTGTTGCTTATTGAAAGAATTTTTATTTTTTCTATAGGATATTGCTTAGTGTATTTATCGCCGCAGTCGGCGCAAACATATTTCTTTTCACCCATTTTATAAAGCTCTGCCTTTTGGGTGATTTTTTCGCTATATTGATGCGAACAAGTCGAAGGGGTGGTAACCGTCGATTCAACCGATGAAGTAGGTTGTGACGAAACTTGATTTTCACTTGTTATATCATTTGATACTATGTCTTCGTTGCTGCTTGTTTCACTTGTAGTGTCACTAACAACAACCTGCTCTATAATTACTTCGTCAGAAACATCTGATTGTGTATCGTTTTGACTGCTGCAACCACATAACATTGATAGAATTAAACTTACGATTAAAGCAATACTAATAAATCTTTTCATATTTTCATCCCAACAAAACATCTAACACCAGCATCACGCAAAAGCCTACTATCATTGCGTAGGTTGCGGCGCGTTCATGACCGTGACCGTGTGTTTCGTTAAGCATTTCGTCGCTTACAACATAAAGCATTGTACCGCCTGCAAAGCTTAGTGCAACTGGTAATATAAAGGTTGCAAAATTTACAGCCAAATAGCCTATAAGCGTACCTATAACCTCAACTACACCCGTAGCAATAGCACAAACCATTGTCTTGCGTGGACTAATGCCTGCCGCCAACATTGGCGCTATAATTACCATACCCTCAGGTATATTTTGAAGCGCTATACCGCTTGCAATAAGTAATGCCTGACTGTTATCGCCTGTACCAAAACCAACGCCTGCGGCAATGCCTTCGGGCAGGTTGTGAATAGCTATGGCTAGTACAAAAAGCATAACCTTATTTATATTTGCGTTGTTGTGCGCCTCACTGTCAACACCTGCAAGTCGATGCAAGTGAGGAATAAGCTTGTCCATAAGGTTTAAGCATATAGCACCTGCAAATATTCCGACTATTGCATATAAAAGGCCCCATTTACCACCCCATTCTACCGATGGCAATATTAGACCGATAACCGCCGCCGCAAGCATTATACCCGCTGCAAACGACATAACAATATCGGCGAATTTGTGTGTTACCTTTTTAAAAATAAAACCGAGTATAGCACCTATTACCGTTGCCATACCAACGCCAAGTGCTGTAATTAACACAAGTTCCATATTCGTCCCCTATTACAAATATTTTTTTACCATCTCATATCCACAAAGTAAATAATCTTTGTTATGACAATCGGATGAGAAAATCATTTTTTTACCGTGCGATTTAAAATACTCAATAATTTCTTTTGAAGGGTACGGCTCACTTACGTGACCTCGCGCCATGCCGCCGGTATTAATTTCAACAACGGCAGGTGTTTTTATGATAGCGTCTGCTGCCTTTTTCCATGCCGCTATATAACGCGGATGGTTTGTGTCGAACAAACTGCCGTCACTGTTGTATTTTACAATTAAATCAAAATGACCTATTATATCGCATTTAAGTTTGTTATAAAGGTCGGCAACAGTTTTGTAATAATCTTCAATATAAGAATAAAAATCGCCGCTATAATACTTATTTACCGCATCAATTTGTAACTGGCGGCTTAAATCGGTACAAAGATATTCACCGTTTTTGTAAAGATAGTGCACCGAGCCTAAAATATAATCATAGCCATGGAGCGAACAGTCGCTATAATAATCATATTCTATACCGAGCAGTATTTTAATTTTATCCTTATATTTTTCTTTTAAAGCATTTATTTCTTTTTTGTAAAGCTCGGTACCCTCGCGCGTCATACAAGGCTCGAGGTCAAATTCGGTATAGGAATGTCCCGAAAAGCCAAGCTCGGAAAGCCCAAGTTCTATTGCCTTTTGCACCATTTCTTCGGCTGTGCTTTTACCGTCGCAATAAGTGGTGTGCGTATGATAATTATAAAGCATTATTTTGTCATCTTTTCCTGTTTTACTTTATGATCGATTATATGACGGGAAGCAAGTTCGCGATGAACGTCCTCAACGGTAATACCCATTTGCACCATAAGCACCATTGCGTGATAAGCAAGGTCGGCAAGCTCATAAATTGTTTCAGCCTTGTCGTCAGCCTTACCTGCAATAATAACCTCGGTACACTCTTCGCCTACTTTTTTAAGTATTTTATCAATACCCTTTTCAAAAAGATAGGTTGTGTATGAGCCTTCGGGTTTTTCTATCTTACGGCCTACAAGCATATCATAAAGGTTTTGGAGTGAAAATTCATGCAATTCTTGCGATTCCCAAACGGGATTTGTAAAGCAAGAATCGGTACCCTTATGGCAAGCAGGGCCATCCTTTTCAACCACTACAACCAAAGCGTCGTTATCGCAGTCGGCAGTAATGCTTACTATATGCTGATAGTTACCGCTTGTCTCACCCTTAAGCCAAAGTTCATCACGTGAACGGCTGTAAAAACAAGTCAGCCCCTTTTCCATAGAGATTTTAAGACTCTCCTGGTTCATATATGCTACGGTTAAAACCTTTTTTGTGATACTGTCTACCACAACGGCAGGAATTAAACCCTTTTCGTCAAATTTAAGTTCGTCAATATTTATCATCTTTAAAGCCTCACAATAATGTTGTTATTTTTTAGTTCTTGTTTTAAATCGGGAATTGCTACCTCACCAAAATGGAAGATTGAAGCCGCAAGACCCGCATCAATATCGGGAATTTCTTTAAATAAATCTATAAAGTGCTGTACATTACCGGCGCCACCCGATGCAATTACGGGAACCTTTACAGCATCGCAAACAAGCTTTAGCAGTTCAATATCAAAGCCTTGCTTTACACCGTCGGTATCAATAGAATTTACTACTATCTCACCAGCGCCGTTTGCTACGCCTTGTTTTATCCAGTTTATTGCTTCGATGCCGGTATCCTCACGGCCGCCCTTTGCAAATACGTGAAACGCGCCGTCAACACGTTTTGTATCTACCGACAACACGACACATTGGTCGCCATATTTATGAGCCGCCTCTTTTATCAAAGACGGGTTTTTAATAGCACCAGAGTTAACGCTTACCTTATCGGCACCGCATTTTAACACGCGGTCAAAGTCGTCTACCGTGTTTATTCCGCCACCAACCGTCAGCGGTATAAAGATTTCGCTTGCAACTTTAGTAAGTATATCGGTAAAAAGCTGTCTGCCCTCGTAAGATGCCGTTATATCATAAAACACAAGCTCGTCAGCTAAACTGTCAGAATAAAGACGCGCAAGCTCAATTGGTGACGATACGTCGTTAAGACCTTTAAAATTTGTGCCCTTTACTACCCTACCGTCTTTTATATCAAGGCAGGGAATAATTCTTTTTGTAATCATTTAGCCGCCTCCAAAGCGTCTTTTAAGTCAATAGCACCTATATAATAAGCCTTGCCTATTATAGCGCCGTAAATGTTCATTTCACGAAGTTTTTTAACGTCATCAAGGCTTGATACACCGCCCGATGCCGTAATATTCATTGAATATTTTTGCGACAATTCTTTATACAGCTCAAGATTTGTGCCACGCATAGCACCATCCTTTGAAATATCGGTGCAAATTATGTATTTAACGCCTATATTTTGCATTTCACAAAGAAAATCTTCAAGTGTAATTTGTGACTTTTCGAGCCATCCTTTTATAGCAATAAACCCGTCTTTTACATCGGCACCAACGGCAATTTTATCGCCGTATTTTTTAACTGCCTCTTTTAAAAACTCGGGGTTAGTAACGGCCGCAGTGCCTAATATAACGCGACCTACACCTGCCGACAAATATTTTTCGACAGTAGCCATATCACGAATGCCGCCACCAATTTCAACAAACAGGCTTGTCTCATTTGCCACTTGCCTTACTATATCAAGATTAGGTGTTGTTCCGTCTTTAGCGCCCTCTAAATCTACCATATGAATATGTGTAGCGCCAGCACACTCAAAATCACGCGCGATTTCAATGGGGTTTTCGCTGTAAACGGTCATATTTTGGTAGTCACCTTTATAAAGACGAACTGCCTTTTTATCATACAAATCTATTGCAGGAAAAATTATCATTTTTTACTCCATTTCACAAAAAGCTCGCAAGATATTTAGCCCTACCTCGCCGCTTTTTTCGGGATGAAATTGGCATCCCATAACGTTGTCTCTTTGTACAGCGGCGGTAAGCTCTTTTCCGTACTCTGCCGTAGCAATAACGCTATCGTCGCAATCGGTTGCATAAAAAGAATGAACAAAATAAACACAATCATCTTTGTTTATATATTTAAACAAATTGCTGTCACGCGTAAAGTGTAATGCATTCCAACCAATATGCGGAATTTTTAAATCCGTTGGTATGCTGTCTTTCATAGGCACGATATTTCCCTTTAAAAGACCTAAACCCTCATGGCAACCGTATTCATAGCTTTGCTGGAAAAGCATTTGCATACCAAGGCAGATACCCATAAGCTTTTTGCCTTTTTGCGCTTGTTCAACTATTACTTTATCAAGACCGCTGTCACGCAGTTTACGTGCGGCATCCTCAAACGCGCCAACGCCAGGTAGTATTATTCCGTCTACGCGGCTTATCACTTGCGGGTCTGCGGTAACTACTATATCCGCACCAATTTTATTAAATGAAGAAATAAGCGAAAATAGGTTACCTACGCCATAATCCACTATTGCTATCATGCTATAACACCTTTCGTAGATGGAATATCATCAGCAAAAGCCTTGTCAATAGCAACCGCTGTACGAAGTGTGCGAGCAATAGACTTAAAACAACCCTCAATTATGTGATGAGAATTTTCGCCTGCAAATTTAACCATATGGGTAGTAATACCCGAATTATAGGCAAACGCACTCCAAAACTCGTGATTAAGCTCGGTGTCAAAATCGCCTACCTTTTCGGTGGGCATTTCTACTTCATAATAGCAGCCGCCTCTACCTGAAATGTCGACAGCGGTAAGAATTAGCGACTCGTCCATAGGAAGTGTGGTATCACCATAGCGGTTAATACCCTTTTTATCACCTAGCGCTTCTTTAAAGGCTTGACCTAATGCTATACCAATATCTTCGGTAGTGTGGTGATAATCGACCTCTATGTCGCCTACACATTTTACCGCCATATCAAAACGACCGTGACGGGCAAAAAGGGTTAGCATATGGTCAAGGAACGGACAGCTTGTATCACAACTTGACTCGCCCTTGCCGTCAAGGTTAAGGGTAAGCTTAATATCGGTTTCGGCTGTTTTCCTTATAATTTCTGCTTTTCTCATTTATTAGTTCTCCTCTAAAATAAGCGTAATTGTTTCAATTAACTTTTGCATTTGCTCCATAGTACCGATGGTAATTCGGTTATACTGGCAAATTGTATCTTTTGTAAAGTGTCTTACCAAGATTCCACGATTTTTAAGCTCAAGATAGAGCTTTTCGCCATCAATTTTGTCATTCTTTGCAAAAACGAAGTTTGCTTTTGAAGGCAGCACCTCAAAACCTAATTTTTGAAGCTCTGACACAGTCCACTCGCGATTTTTTATAATGGTTTTGCAGTTGTTCATATAATAATCGTTATCGATTAGCGCTGCAGCGCCCGCCGCATCGGTCATACGGTTTACATTATATGGATTAGTCGAGTATCTTATTGTATTAAGGTCAGCTATAAGTGACTTATTACCTATTACAAAACCAAGTCTGGCACCTGCCATGCTGCGTGATTTTGAAAAGGTTTGTACAACAAGCAAGTTGTCATATTTATCTACAAGAGAAACTGCACTTTCAGCACCAAAATCTACGTAAGCCTCGTCAATAATAACTACATTATTAGGGTTTGATGAAACAATTTTTTCAATATCTTGAAGTGTAAGCGCAATACCGGTAGGTGCATTTGGATTTGCAATAACCACCGTTTTATTTACACCCACATAGTCGTTTATATCAATTGTGAAATCCGGTTTTAGCGGTATTTCGGTATACGGTATGCGATTTAGCTCGGCAAAGACGGGATAAAATCCGTAGGTAATGTTAGGAAATACAAGTGGATTTTTCTCGTCGGCAAAGGCCATAAAGGCAAAATTTAATACCTCATCAGAGCCGTTTGTAACTATTACCTGATTCGTGTCTACTCCATAAACTCTTGCAAGTTCACGACGCACATTGGTACATTCAGGGTCAGAGTAAAGCTGCAGTTTTTTGCTTTCATTAAGCACCGCCTCGCTTACTGACATTGACGGTGCAAACGGCGATTCATTTGTATTAAGCTTTATATACTGCATATCCTTTGGCTGTTCACCTGGGGTATACGGGGTAAGATTTTTTAATTTGCTTGTAAAAAATTTACTCATTATTTGTCCTCAAATCTAATGGTAGCGCTTCTTGCGTGTGCAGAAAGACCTTCTTTTTCTGCAAAATATGCTACCTTATCTGCTACCTTTTCGAGTGCATCGGCAGTAAAATATGTAAACTGTGATTTCTTTACAAAGTCATCTACCGACAAAGGTGACGAAAATCTTGCTGTGCCGCTTGTGGGTAGCGTGTGATTAGGTCCCGCAAAATAGTCTCCCAGTGCCTCGGGGCAATATTTACCCATAAAGATTGAGCCTGCGTGTTTAACCTTATCAAGATAATCAAAGGGATTTTCTACACAAAGCTCCAAGTGCTCGGGTGCTATTTCATTTGCAATATTAATTGCGAGCATTAAATTATCTTTTGCTACTATGATTTTGCCGTTATTATCGATAGAAGCTCTTGCAATCTCGGCGCGAGGAAGCTCGGGTATTTGAATTTCAAGCTCGGCGCTTACCATGTTTGCAAAGTCAACGCTATCGCAAACAAGCACAGCGCTTGCCATTTTGTCGTGTTCGGCTTGACTTAAAAGATCGGCCGCTACAAAACGTGGGTTTGCAGTAGAATCTGCCACTACCAAGATTTCACTAGGCCCTGCTATCATATCGATAGACACCTTGCCAAACACCTGCTTTTTAGCTTCGGCAACAAAGGCGTTACCGGGGCCAACAATTTTATCAACCTTTGGAATAGACTCGGTGCCGTATGCAAGTGCCGCTACAGCCTGCGCGCCGCCCACCTTAAATATGCGGTCTACACCTGCAATTTTTGCCGCTGCCAAAATTACGGGATTAACCTTACCGCTTGATGAGGGCGGTGTTACCATAACTATTTCTTTACAGCCTGCAATTTTTGCGGGGATGCTGTCCATAAGAACGGTTGACGGATATGCCGCTGTGCCACCCGGTACATAAAGACCTACCTTTTCGATAGGTGTTACCTTTTGACCGGTTACCACTCCGTCCTGTTCATTTATAATAAAGCTGTTTTTAACCTGCTTAGAGTGAAACGCGCGAATGTTTTCGGCAGCTTCTTTAATTATGTTTACAAACTTTTCGTCAACCAGTGAAAAAGCCTCGTCAATTTCTTCTGCAGTAACCTCAAGAGATTTTAAATCTGCTTTGTCGAACTTTAAAGCATACTCAAAAATTGCCTCGTCGCCACGATTTATTACGTTTGCTATAATATCGCTTACAATACCTTCTACGTTTGTGGCAATATTGTCACGCGCAAAGATTTCGTCGTTAGAAACCTCACCGTAATTATAAATTTTAATCATTTGCTTGCACCTGTTTCTTAATAGATTCTACTATTTTTTCAATATCATCGCCCTTAAATTTAAAGCTTGACTTATTAGCGATAAGTCTTGCACTGATAGGAACGATTTCACTTTTTACTTCAAGATTATTTTCTTTGAGGGTGGTACCCGTTTCTACAATATCAACAATAACGTCCGAAAGCTTTAAAATAGGAGCTATTTCTATTGAACCGTTAAGCTTAATAATATCAATCTCACGACCAAGCGACGCATAGTAATTTGCCGCAATATTTGTAAACTTGGTAGCAACCTTTAAGGTTTTTTGCCCGTCGTCGTGAAATTCGTTTGGAGCGGCTACAGCCATACGGCATTTACCTAAGTTTAAATCTAAAAGCTCGTAAACATCGGGAGCATATTCAAGCAAAATATCTTTGCCCGCAACACCTATGTCAGCGGCGCCGCGTTCAACGTAGATTGCAACGTCGGACGGTTTTACCCAAAAATAACGAACTCCGCGCTCCTCGTTTTCGAAAATAAGCTTGCGGTTGTTTTCTTTGATAGAGGGGCATTCGTAACCTGCAGCCTCAAACATAGCGTAAACCTTTTCACCAAGTCTACCCTTAGGTAGTGCAACATTTAGCATTTATACCCCTCCTTTTATATTTTTAAGCTCTTTATATCTTATTTTGCCTATATCGGTAGCTTGAACCGATACAGTTTTTCCGCTATTTATAATATCGCTTACCGTATTAATCAAAACCAAATTTTCAGTTTTATCGTCACAAAGCAGTAGAACATCAACATCATATCCTGCTTTTTCGTTTGGTAAATCCTCAAGCAAATCAAGATAAATCGCAAAACCAATCGCACCTGATTTTCTACCCATTTTATAAAGCAGATTATCATACTGACCGCCTGTGAGTACACTTTGCGAAAGACCGTTGATATAACCCTTAAACACAATACCGTTATAATAATTCATATCGCTGACAGCCGAAAAATCAAATTTTATTTTACCACTACATGATAGATTGTCAAGCATATATGATAATGTTTTTAATATGTTTATATTATCTTTATTTAAGTATTCACCGAGTGTTTTCAATTCTTGTAAAACATTATTTCTTTCACCGTAAATCGAAACGAATTTTTGAAGCGCATTTTTATCAAATTCTGCCACACCGTTTTCGTCGCAAATACGGGCAAGATCGTGTGCGTTTTTATCGGAAATATATTTTATTGCTTCGTTTTTAAAACTTGAATTTTTGCATATGTTATCAAGCAACGTTGAAAGCAAACCAAGGTGTGAAATTTCAAGCACGAAATCATCTGATATAAGCGAAAGACTTTCGGCCGCCATGACTATCATTTCATATATATCATATAAGTTTATATCGCCTATGCACTCAACACCCGTTTGCATAATTTCTTTAAACTGGTGTGTATTTTCAGATACACGGTATACATTCTCGTTATAACAAACCTTTTGCTTAAAGCCGTCAATATCCTCGCCGTTTTTAATAATAGATAATGTAACGTCAGGCTTTAGTGCTAAGAGTTTTCCGTTTGTATCATTAAAGGCAATAATTCGGTCGCTTACTAAAAAGTCTTTATTTTGAATATAAAATTCATACTCTTCAAACTTGCTCATTTTAAAAGGCTTATAACCATATTTGCCATATAGTTCCCGTAAAGCAAAAATTGCTTTTTCTTCATTTCGTAAAATATTATTATCAATCATTTTTTTCACCGCTTATTCTGTTAATTACAATATCATATCCGCCTGCACCGTATTCGCAACACTTACTGACTCTGCTTATGGTAGCAGCACTGGCACCCGTTTCTTTGGTAATTTTTGTGTAGCTTACGCCTTTTTTGAGCATTTTTGCAACCGAAAGCCTTTGCGAAATATCAAGTGCTTCCTTTATGGTGCAAATATCATCTAAAAATGCGTAGCACTCGTCTTTTGTCTTAAGCGATAGCAACGCCTCACATAGCTCATCTGTGCTTTTATTATGCCAATTGCTCATAGTTTTCTCCTTTTAAAATCACTTTAGCATACTAATGTATTAATGTGTTGAATTATACTACCTATACCGCGCTATGTCAAGTAAAAATTTAAATTTTTTTAAGTTATTGAATTGCAGTATGAATTAGTGTATAATATATTCAAAGTTTATTGTAAATACTTTATTAAAAGGCTGTGATAAAATGATTATTACGAAAGATATTAAATATGTCGGCGTAAATGACCGCAAAATAGATTTGTTTGAGGGCCAATATATTGTGCCTAACGGTATATCGTATAACTCTTATGTGATACTTGACCAAAAAATTGCCGTTATGGATACCGTTGATGCCGCATTTACGCACGAATGGCTTGATAACATTCAAAATGTTTTGGGTGACAAGACTCCCGATTATCTTATAATTCAGCATATGGAACCCGACCACTCGGCAAATATTGTCAATTTTATAAAGCGTTACCCTACTGCCACCATCGTTTCTTCACAAAAGGCATTTAATATGATGAAGCAGTTCTTTGGCACCGATTTTACCGATAACCGCCTTATTGTAGGCGAGGGTGACACCTTAACCCTTGGTAAACACAACCTCACCTTTGTTACAGCACCGATGGTGCATTGGCCCGAGGTTATCGTAACATACGACAGCACCGATAAGGTATTGTTTTCTGCTGACGGCTTCGGCAAATTCGGTACACCCGACACCGACGAAGACTGGGCTTGTGAGGCGCGACGCTATTATATAGGTATTGTGGGCAAATACGGAGCTCAGGTGCAAGCACTTCTCAAAAAAGCGGCAGGACTTGACATTGAAATCATATGTCCACTTCACGGACCTGTGCTTAATGAAAACTTGGGTTACTATATAAATCTTTATGATATCTGGTCAAGCTATCAGGTTGAGCAAGAGGGTATAGTTATTGCATATACCTCAGTTTATGGCAACACTAAAAAAGCGGTCTACCAGCTTGCTGATAAATTACGCGCCCACGGTTGCCCAAAGGTTGTTATAAATGACCTTGCCCGATGTGATATGGCAGAGGCGGTTGAAGATGCCTTCCGTTACAGCAAGTTAGTTCTTGCCACCACTACCTACAATGCCGAAATTTTTCCCTTTATGCGTGAATTTATCAACCATCTCACCGAGCGCAACTACCAAAACCGCACAGTAGCATTTATTGAAAACGGCAGCTGGGCTCCTCTTGCGGCTAAGGTTATGAAAGAAATGTTTGCAAAAAGCAAAAACATTACCTTTGCAGAAAATACAGTTAAGATTTTGTCGGCTTTAAATGAAGAAAGCAGCGCACAACTAAATTCGCTTGCAGGTGAGCTTTGTATGGAATATCTCGCGCAGCAAGACGAAACCGCTAATAAAAACGACCTTTCGGCGCTCTTTAACATCGGCTACGGACTTTATGTTGTAACCTGCAACGACGGCAAAAAAGACAACGGACTTATCGTCAACACCGTAACACAGGTTACCAACACACCAAACAAAATTGCCGTAACCATAAACAAAGAAAACTATTCACACCATATTATTAAGCAAACAGGTAAAATGAACATAAATGTTTTAAGTGTTGACGCGCCGTTTGCCGTGTTTGAAAAATTCGGCTTTGCAAGCGGCAGAAATGTTGATAAGTTTGCAGAATGTGAGCCACTTCGCTCTGATAACGGTCTTGTGTTCTTGCCGCGACACATTAATTCATTTATGTCGCTTAAGGTTGAGCAGTATGTCGACCTTGACACACACGGTATGTTTATTTGTGAAATAACCGAGGCCAGAGTGCTTTCAGATAAAGAAACAATGACATACAGTTATTATTATGAAAATGTTAAACCAAAGCCACAAACAGACGGCAAAAAAGGCTTTGTTTGTAAGGTTTGCGGATATATCTATGAAGGTAATACACTGCCCGAAGATTTTATCTGTCCGCTTTGCAAGCACGGCGCTGCCGACTTTGAGGAAATAAAATAATTTTTTAGGAGGAAAAAATATGAAAAAATATGTATGCAACATTTGCGGTTGGGTTTATGACGAGGCTGCAGGCGACGCTGATCTCGGCATCGCGCCCGGCACCAAGTTCGAGGATCTACCCGATGACTTTGCTTGCCCACTTTGCGGCGTAGGCAAAGACGATTTTAGCGAAGAATAATATTTTCGAGGCTTAAAATACCGCATTTCGTTTAAGTAGTTAAGACGAAATGCGGTATTATTCTATATATAGAAACAAATTTCGTATTTTTTTAAAAAAATGCTTGCATTCTTGAAAGTTTTGTGTTAATATTGTGTTTGCTATGTGACCGACAATGTTTGCGGTCGATTCGAAAAGGAGGTGCAACCAATGGCAAAATGTGAAATTTGCAGCAAAGAAATTGCTTTTGGTATTAAGGTTTCTCACTCACACAGACGTTCAAACAGAACATGGAAGCCCAATGTTAAGAAGGTAAAGGCTATCGTTGATGGTTCACCCCGTCGCATTAATGTCTGCACACGTTGCTTACGTTCGGGTAAGGTTACCAGAGCTATCTAATTAATTCTTTGACTTAAAAGTCCCGTGTAAGTTATTTACACGGGCTTTTTTCTTGCGTAATGAAAGGATAATTTTTATGATAAAAGCAGTTTTATTTGATCTTGACGGCACACTTGCCGATTCTCTTATAGACCTCGCCGATGGCGTAAATCGCGCTATCGCATCAAAGGGTTACCCCACCCACCCTGTAGAAGCGTTTAAATATTTTGTGGGTGACGGAATACCAAAAATGATTGAGCGTGCTCTGCCACCCGAGCATCGAACAGCAGATGAAGTTAATGAGATTAAAAATATTTTCTTACCGTATTACGCTATTCATTATGCTGATAACACCTATGCTTATAAGGGTATGCCAGAGCTTGTAGACACGCTTAAAGAAAAGGGCTTTATAGTTGCTGTTGTTACCAATAAGGAGCAGAATATGGCAAACGAGGTTGTAACCTCACTTTACGGCAACGTGTTTGATTTGATTTTCGGAAAACGTGACGGCATTCCCGCAAAGCCTGACCCAACTGCCGCACTAATGGCTATGGAAGAGCTGGGTGTAAAGCCCCAAGAGTGTGTATTTATTGGTGACTCGGGAATGGACGTTGCAACCGCTGTAAACAGTGGCGCCGTGCCGGTGGGCGAATTATGGGGATTTAGAAAAGAAGATGAACTACTCGCTAACGGAGCACGTTACATAATTAGCAAGCCGCAAGAACTTTTGGATATTATTGAGGAGCTTAACAAATGACACGCACATATAAATCTACAAAAATCGCCTGCTTTGCGGGCTTTGTAGTACAAGCAATTATCAATAACTTTTTACCGTTGCTTTTTATTATCTTCAACACACAGTACAACCTCAATTATGAGCAATTGGGAAGACTATTGTTTATCAATTTTTTTGTACAGCTTATAGTCGATGCTATCACCCCCGCTATCGTAAAGCGAATCGGTTATCGCGGTGCGGCAATAGCCTGTCACGGTCTTGCGGCACTTGGCCTTTGTATGCTCGGCACTCTACCGCTCTTATTCCCCGCACAGGTATATACCTGCGTTATTATATCCATTATTATCTATGCCGCAGGCAGCGGAATAATCGAGGTGTGTATCAGCCCTATTGTAGAACTGTTACCGGGTGATAAAAAAGGCGCTGATATGGCGTTTTCACATTCATTTTACTGCTGGGGCCAGGCATTTACCGTGCTTGTTTCTACCCTGCTCATATTCTCATTCGGTCAAAGCAAATGGCAGTTTATACCCATGCTTTGGGCTATAATTCCCTTTATTAATATGCTCAACTTTATTACTGTGCCCATTGTTGAAGAACAAAACGAGCCAATGGCAAAAACTGCTGACACACTCTTCAAAAACCGTGATTTTTGGATTTTTGCAGTCATTATGATATGCGCTGGAGCCAGTGAAATCACAATGGCAGAGTGGGCATCTATTTTTACACAACAAGCACTTGGTGTAAGCAAAACAGTGGGTGATTTATTAGGACCCTGCGCATTTGCTGTTTGCATGGGTAGCGGCAGGGTTATATTCGGTCTTCTCGACGGCAAATTCAATCCAAAAAAGGCTCTTATTTTAAATAATATATTGTGTATATTGTGCTATGTTGGTGTTGCCGTTTTAAATATACCCGCCCTATCACTTATAGCCTGCGCGCTTTGTGGTTTCAGTGTAAGCCTATCGTGGCCGGGCACATACTCTATGGCGGCGCGCCACTTCCCCACGGGCGGCACACTTATGTTCAGCGTACTGGCGCTTTGCGGTGATTTAGGCTGCTCTATTGGTCCTTGGATTATGGGCATCGTCGCAAACAGCACCACCCTTGAAACAGGTTTTTTGGTATGCGCTATCTTCCCCGCGGTTATGGTTGCTACTGCGCCACTGCTACGCAAAGAAAAATGTTGAAAATTGTAATATAATCAGTTACAATATAAATGTTAAATATTTACCTTTGAGGTGTGATTATGAAAAGAGAAGACCATTTAAGCTGGGACGAATATTTTATGGGCATCGCTTCCCTTTCGGCGCTTCGCAGTAAAGACCCTTCAACTCAGGTTGGCGCGTGCATCGTAAACGCAGAAAAACGCATACTATCTATGGGATATAACGGTATGCCTCACCACTGCCACGACGACGAATATCCTTGGGAACGCGGCGAAGGTCTAGATTCAAAATACCTTTATGTCTGCCACGCCGAGCTTAACGCAATACTTAATTGCAATACATCATCGGTAAAGGGCTGTACCGTTTATGTAACGTTGTTCCCTTGTAATGAATGTACAAAGGCTATAATTCAATCGGGTATTAAAGAGATTGTCTATATGTGCGACAAATACGCCGACACCGACGGTGTCAAAGCATCAAAGCGTATGCTTAACAGTGCAGGTATTGTTTACCGACAATACACACCAACAAATAAGGAAATTAATATTAAATTATAATGTATACAAAAAGCACTAACTGTTTAGTTAGTGCTTTTTGTAATTAAGCGGGGACATACCGAGTGATTTTTTAAATATATATCCAAAATGCTCCACCGAGTTATAGCCGCTGGCAAAGGCGATTTCCTTTACTGTAAGGTCGGTGCTGTCAAGCAAGTTACAAGCATATCGCAATCGCACGGTATTAAGATACTCTGAAAAAGATATTCCCATCTTTTTTGTAAACTGAACACCAAGATAATTTGGAGTTACGTTACAGTGCTTGGCGAGCAGTCCTAACGTCAACGGTGCTCTAAAATTATTTCGTATATATGCCACCGCGTTTTGCAAAAGTGATGGTATAACAGTATTTTCATCCTGCGCCGTGTTTCTTATAACCGTAATTATAATTTCGGCTATCAAATTTTTTATAAGCATTTCGCTAAAAAGACCGCCGCGCTGCTCCTCGCGTTTTAAAATACTAAATAATTTTATTATATGTTGCATTTCATTTTCGCCCACCGAGCAACAAAATCGGTTGTGACTTAAAAACAAAAAATCGTTAAGCTCTCGTGGTAAAACATTTTCATTAAATTGCAGCTTTAACATCTGCATATCCTCTTTTGCCGACAGCTCGTGAAAATCATAATAAGACATTAAATAGATGCTACCACGACTTAACATATATTTGGTGTTATTATAAATATGTTCACCCGTGCCGCCAAGCACAACCTCCAATTCAAAATAATCGTGCCAATGTGGGCTAAAATACTCCCCTTTTGATATAAAGCGTTCTTCAACATAATAATCCTTATTATTTTGTAACGATGAATCATATTTAACTATTTGTTTTGACATAATTACCTCTAATGTGTTGATTTTCTTAATTTTATCATAGAAAATATTATTTTTCAAGATATACATTTATTGTATAATTGTGTCAAAGGGGTTGAGGTTATGATAGGCTTTGATATAGGTGGAACCAAATGCGCCGTAAGTATCGGCGAAGAAATAGATGGCATTATGCATATTTTAGATAAAAAAGTCATACCCACCGACCATAGTATTTCGGGATATGAAATGATAGATAAAATGTGCGCTATAGCAGAAGAAATGACCGATGACTTTAGCCGCATTGGTATTAGCTGCGGTGGACCGCTTGATAACAAACTCGGTATTATAATTTCACCACCAAATTTACCGAGATTTATAGATATTAAAGCAGTTGATTATCTTAAGGAAAAATACGGTGGTTATGTAAGACTTGAAAATGATGCCGACGCTTGCGCCTTTGCCGAGTGGAAATACGGTGCGGGTAAAGGCTCGAAAAATATGATTTTCTTAACCTTTGGTACAGGTATGGGCGCAGGACTAATTCTAGACGGAAAACTCTATTCGGGAACAAACGGTAATGCCGGTGAAATAGGCCACGTTCGTATGCGTGACACGGGCCCCATAGGCTATGGAAAAGAAGGCTCTTTTGAGGGCTTTGCAAGTGGTGGTGGTATTGCACAAATGGCAAAGTCCGCCGCAAAAGAACAATTAGAAAAAGGTATAACACCGCTTTACTGCAAAAGTCTTGACGAATTAAGCACTGTCACCGCACAATCGGTTGCCGAAGCCGCATACAAGGGTGATAAAACCGCTATTTCGGTATATAAAAAATGTGGTGAAATGTTAGGCTACGGTTTATCTATTTTGATAGACGTGCTAAATCCCGAAAAAATTGTTATTGGCAGTATTTACACACGAAGCCAAGACCTGTTACAAGAAACAATGATAGCAGCACTAAAGAAAGAAGCACTTGCGCCATCACTTTCGGTAGTAGAAATACTACCTGCCGCTTTGGGTGAAAACCTTGGCGATTATGCCGCTTTATCTTTAGCAGCAGACAACCATTAAGGAGGAAAATATGAAACAGTTAATCGATTTAAACGGTAAATGGGAACTTTATATTGCACCACACAACCAAGTAAAAGACATTGTTGAGTGGGATTTTATGAACCCTGATTGTCTTTGCAAGGACACTGAGAAAAATGTTGATTTTATTAAAATTGACGCCGAAGTACCCGGTAACTTTGAACTTGATATGCAACGCGCAGGATTACTCCCCGACTTGTTTTTTGGTACTAATACACTGCTTTGTCAACAGTACGAAAACCGTCACCTTTGGTATGTAAAAGAATTCACACTCGATAAATTGCCCGAGGGCGATGCATTTTTACGTTTTGAGGGTATTGATACCTTTGCGGAAATATATTTTAATGACGAATTTATAGATTACAGTGATAATATGCTTGTTGAGCATGAGTATATTGTAAATGATTATCTTAATTTAGGCAAAAATAAAATTATCGTGCACATTATTCCTACCGTAATTGAGGCACGCGAGTATGAAGAAAACGCTTTGGCAGTGGGACTTCCTTATAACGAGGATTCTTTACACGTGCGCAAGGCGCCATATATGTTCGGTTGGGACATTATGCCCCGTACAGTATCGGGCGGACTTTGGCGCGATGTATCGCTTATCGAAAAACCTAAGCACCGTATAGAAGATTTTTATCTCGGTGTTGCACAGATGAACTCAAATGACGGATGGGCACAATTTTCGGGCCAGATACGAATTCATACCGAAGACGATTTGCTGTTAGGCTACGAAGCTGTAGTATCAGGTAATTGCGGCGACTCACATTTTGAAGAAACTGTTCGTTTCTTGGGTACAACCCGCAATTTCAGTTTTTCTAATACCAATACAAAATTTTGGTGGCCCCGTGGCGAAGGTGAACAAAACCTTTACGACATAGAGGTTAAACTTTATCATAACGGTGAACTTTGTGACACATACAAAACACGTACCGGTTTTCGCCAGATAGAGCTTGTGCGTACATCTATTGTTGACGAAAACGGTAACGGTAAATTTGAATTTTTAATCAACGGTAAAAAAGTGTTTATTATGGGTACCAACTGGGTGCCGCTTGACGCATTCCCCTCTCAAAATGAAAAACGCGTTATAAAGGCACTCGAAATGGTAGAAGATATCGGTTGCAATATGATTCGTCTTTGGGGCGGTAACATTTACGAAAGTGATACATTCTATAACTGGTGTGACGAGCACGGTATTATGCTGTGGCACGACTTTATTATGGGTTGTGCTTATTACCCCCAGTATGAAGAATTTTGCAACAAACTGCGCAATGAAGCCATAGTTGCTGTTAAACGACTTCGCGACCACGCATCCATCGTGCTTTGGGCAGGTGATAATGAATGCGATGTATTCTACACCTACGCTCTTAAAAACGGAAAGCGTCTTGACCCAAATACAAATATACTCACTCGCAAGGTTTTACCTGAGGTTTTACGTATCTATGACGATTTTAGACCATACTTGCCAAGTTCACCTTACGTAGATGAAACATCGTTTGCTCTAATCGATAAATACCGCCCTGCCGAAGATCATCTTTGGGGACCGCGCAACTACTTTAAGAGTGATTATTATAAAAATGCGACAGCGCTTTTTGCGTCAGAAACAGGCTTCCACGGTTGCCCATCAGTTGAGTCTATAAAAAAATTTATTACCCCAGAAAAACTGTGGCCAATCATTTTACCAAACGGTCGACCTAACGAAGATTACATTGTTCACGCAGCAAGCATGGAAACCAAACACATAGGCAAATACGAATACCGCATAGCATTAATGCTTCGTCAGGTCGCAGTACTCTTCAGTGATATGCCCGACGGCAATACAGGTCGTGCCACAGCAGAAGAATCGGTTGACTATTTCGAACGAATGAAAACACTGTTTGGTAACGGCGAACAAGCACTCGAGGGTATTGCTAAAGCAAGTCAAATTTTCCAGGCAGAAGCCTTTAAATTTATGATAGAACGCTTCCGCATAAGAAAAGCCACTCACGGCGGCCTTATTTGGTGGAATCTTTTAGACGGTTGGCCACAAATTTCCGACGCAGTGGTTGACTACTACTTTACAAAAAAACTTGCCTACGATTACATAAAAAATTCACAGCAACCGCTTTGTCTTATGTTTGACGAGCCAACCGACGACAACAAAATAAACCTCTTTGCCGCAAATGAAATTCCCCAAGACAAAAAATTCAGCTATAAAGTTACCCGTATCAACGATGGCGCAGTCGTTTGCAGCGGTGAAAGCACAGTTGAAGCCAGTGGAATTTTACAGCTTGACACTATTCAAGTTGACCCCGCGCAAAAAGAAATGTTCCTTATAGAATGGGAATTCGACGGTAATAGAGGTTACAACCATTTTGTAAACAATATTCGCGGTATTGATTTTAACACTTATATTGATTTTTTAAACAAAACAAAAATCGGTCATTTTGAGGGATTTTAATATGGAAACTTTATCAGAACTTATAACAAGATACCCGTTGCTTTCAAGTTACGAAAGCAAAATAAAAGAGGCTACTGAACTGCTTATAAAAACGTTTGAAAACGGCAACCGCCTTTATATATGCGGCAACGGTGGCAGCGCGGCTGATGCCGACCATATTGTAGGCGAGCTCATGAAAGGCTTTTTAAAGAAAAGACCACTTACCGAAAAACAAACAGCAAAATTTGATGATAAGCAGTTAGCCGCCGGTCTTATGCAGGGCTTGCCCGCTGTATCACTTCACTCGCAAACGGCTTTCTTAACGGCATTTTTAAATGACGAGGACCCGTCACTTTTATATGCGCAGGCGCTTTACGCTCTTGGCAAAAAAGACGATGTGCTACTTGCCATTAGCACCTCGGGCAATTCGCAAAACGTGGTGAATGCCGCTAAAACAGCGCGCGCTGTAGGCTGTAAAGTAATTTCACTTGTTGGAGCTAAAGAATGTAAGTTAGACAGTCTTTCCGATGTTGTAATTCACGCCGACCACACTGAAACCTACCGCATACAAGAATTACATCTGCCAATCTATCATTACCTTTGCGCCGCAACAGAAGATTACTTTTTTGAAATTTGAATGTAAATATTAAATTTACACTTGATTATTTTATTTTCTTATGATATAATACAATGCGTTGCCCGAAAGGCAACACATGCGCTGATAGCTCAGTTGGATAGAGCATCTGCCTTCTAAGCAGAGGGTCGGGGGTTCGAATCCCTTTCAGCGTGCCAATTAAAAAAGGAATCGGTCCATAAGGATTGGTTCCTTTTTTTAATTTTCGTATGTACATAAGGAATTCGAAAAGGGCGGTTTGCCGATAGGCAAATTGCAACCTTTCGGTGAACGGTTGCAAAGCCCGTGGGCGTGTCGGCGTCGTTGACGCCGAGCGAATCCCTTTCAGCGTGCCAAAAGCAAGTTGTGGCCTTTAGGTCGCGACTTGCTTTTTTATTTTATACAAATTTTGGTTAGTTGTTATTTTTATATCCCTAAATTAAGCATTTACGAAAAAAGCTCAAGCCAATACCAAAATATATCCTCTTTTAAATTGACAACCCCGCATAAATTATTATATAATTAAGTCAAACAATGCTTTCATGCGGATTGGAGCAAATTATATGAACTACAAAGTAAATTACAAGGTACAAAATGTTATGCAAACCGCACCTTTGGGTAACTGCTTTTTAGAGGGTGAAATCGGCGCGCGATTTGACCGTTTTATACTCGAGCGTGTAAGCGGCAAATTTGCACTTGAAGAAATTTTACGCGAGGCAGAGGACTTTTTCAAAACCCAGTATGATGATATTTATACCTTCGGCTATTGGAGAAGCGAATTTTGGGGCAAGCTGATGCTCAGCGCTGTAAGATGCTGCGCGTATAAAAACGATAATGTTTTAAAGGAAGAGCTTCGCAAATCCTGCTATACAATGTTATCATATCAAAGAGAAGACGGTTACCTTTCTACATACAGAAATTCTGATAACATCTACCCCGTCGATGTGGTAAAATCTGCTCTTTATTCCGGTTGGGATGCAAACTACTGCTGGAATATCTGGGGTATAAAATACACACTTTGGGCACTTATTGAAGCCGCTATGTATATTGACGACCAAAAAATCCTTGCGGGCGCCACCCGTCTTGCTGACTGGGTTGTTGCAAAGTTTAAAGCCGATGGCACACGCGTTAAAGACAGCGGCGTTATGGACGGTATGCCATCAAGCTCAATACTTAAGCCAATGCTTGTGCTTTACCGCATTACTGCCGATGAAAAATATTTGCAGTTTGGTAAAGAAATAGTAAAAGAATGGTCACGCGAAGATAACGAACGACCAAACCTTTTAAATAACGCTTTATCAGGTGAAGCAGTTGCCGAATGGTATGGACTTTCAAGCAAAAAGCTTACCGAAGGTCACGATTTGGGCGCCGACTGGGTGCCAAAAGCTTACGAAATGACAAGCTGTTTTGACGGTATAATTGAAATGTATCGCATTACGGGCGACGAGGTTTTGCTGAGTGCCGCAAAGGCATTTTATGAAATGCTTGTTAAATATGAAAGCAACATTTTGGGCTCGGTTGGCTATTGTGAGCGTTATCAAAATGCCGCCTCCTACGCCGACAGCGCCACCGAAATTTGCGATGTACTTCACTGGATGCGCTTGTGTTTCGAACTTTTCAGACTAACCGGCGAAGCAAAATATATGCATTCATTTGAGAAAGCTTTTGTAAATGCATATATCGCCGGTGTTTACGCTGACGGCAAAATGGGTGCATTCTTTGTTCGCAGCGCAGGTCGCCATTTCACCGCCCTTCCACAGTGCGAAACCAGATATCAGCATTGCTGCCTTAACAATGTGGGTCGCGGCTTTACAAATGCGGCTGAAAGCTGTGTTACCAAAAGTGACAACGGCTACTATGTAAATATGTTTACCCAAAGCTATGTGCAATTCGGTAATACCGATATTCGCGTAGGCGGTAGCTACTTCGACAGCGGTTGGGTTGGCATTGCAGTAAGAAATCCTGAAAAAGACAAGAAATTATATATCAGAATCCCCGAATGGAGTAAAAACACCAAAATCCGCGTGGGCCTTGGTGACGAGGTTGCTATTCCTTGTGGAGATTATTACGAAGTTGAGCTTAATGATGATACAACCATTATGAAAATTCGTTTTGATATGTCGGTCGAGGTTATAAACTGCGAGTGGCAAGAGCTGCCCGATAGTGATTATCACATCCACCGTTGGAGAGACGGTGTTCACGGTCTTTGCAATAAAGACTGTATGCTGCAAAACTCTAAAATTGTATTGCGTCGAGGTCCTGTGATTTTGGCTCGAACCAAAAAATTCGGCGCAAATGAACAAGATATGTTCTCGCCTGACACTCTTTACGGCAAAAATATTGAAAGCATCATAGCGCCTCACATTCCAAATAATACCGGCACATTGGTGACTACACGAGTATTTATTACGGTTGACGGTGAGAAAAAGGAATATATTATGTGCGACTTTGCTTCAGCAGGCAACGTTGACAGTAGCGATCCAAAGCTGTTTTCAATTTATCTTTAATTAATATAAAAGAGTGTAATATTGTGAGTCATCGCAACGGAACAGGATTGCACCCGTATTGGTATATACGTGTTATTACTCTTATAGTAACGGTATTTTTACCAATTGGATTGGAAATGTGTTTGGAAGATTATCACCCTGAAATTTTAATCAAATTTATGAATAAATGGGTAATTCTTGCTTGGTTTCTTTTTATGGTTTTGGCAATGATTATTTCCTTAAAAATCGAAAGCATTCTTGAAAAGAAAAAAAGCAATAAGACTACCATAATATCTAATGTTCAATTAAGCGATGAACAAAAGAAAGCGTTGAATCAAACATTTGAACAATTTGATAATATATTTGGTAACAATGCTTTTTCAAATAATAATACTTCCAAAACAATAATTTGTCCTATTTGTCACAACAGCAATATATCTAAAACTCAATTTGGCAATTATGTATGCCTAACCTGTGAAAATAAATTTCACATTGACTAAAACATTGATTTGAGGTGTTGCTTTATAAAAATCAAATATATGACCATAGTTTTCGACGACGGACCTCTACCTTTTATGTACGAAATTGTTGATTTATTTAATCAATACGGCTTTAAAGCCGGTTTCGCCATAATGACTTCGCGAATAAACGACAGCACCGAGTATATGATAAAACACGCCATAGATAACGGTTTTCAACTTGTCGGTCATTCACACAGTCACCCTCGTTTAGAAACAATACCAAACGAACAGGTCTTTAAAGAATTGACCGAACCGGTAGAATATGTAAAGAACCGCTTTGGATATGATATGTCAAATGTTGCGCGTTTGCCAAATTTGTGCCGTGATGAAGCCGTATTAAAAATCTGCAAGGAATTAAATCTTATACTGCTTGGCCACGGTATGCTGTGCGGCAGTGACTGGCGAAACGATACCACAGCTGAAATAATAGCAAAGGAAACACTTGATACTGCCTGCGATGGCGCAGTAGCCTGCATGCATGTAAAAGAGCATACCTATAACGCGCTTAAAACAATATTACCCGAGCTTAAAAAGCAAGGTTTCAAGTTGGTAACTCCAAACGAGCTTTTGAAAATCAAAGAAAAATCTGATATACCATTTGGCGTACATATACATAATGTAAACGATATATAAATAATAAAGTCATTTCGGGCGATTTTAATCGCTCGAAATGACTTTTACTTTTTACGCATTACTCCGCGCAGGTTTCCACACAGTGCCCCTTGTGATTACATTTAGGGCATGTTAGCTTGCGGGTTGTTGGTGTGTGATAAGCCCAAAACGCCTCTTTAAATTTGGGTTTAAAAACCTCGTGGCACTGCGGGCAAATGTAACTCACATTTTTAAAATAATAGCGAGAAATAATTATTCCCCACGGAATTGCTATAATTGCCCAAACCAAAAACAGCCACCAGATACCCTCTGTGACCCACAAAACAATAAAACCCCATTGCAATATACCTAACGGTATTGCTGAAAGCAGCATGGTCCAACGAATTTTTCTAAGTGTTTTCTTTGAATTCATAATGTGCGCTATATCTCCTATTGATTCAACCGAAAAATTGTCAATACCCTTTAGTTCCTTTTGAATACCTGTTAACATATCAAGCTTTTGCTGACGCTCGCAAAGCTCTTGCTGTAAAATATTTTGCTGTTGTTCAAGCAAAATATTTATAACGCTTGCAGGGTCTTTTTCTTGCAAGAGCTCCTTTATGCTATTAATAGGCAAGCCGACCTCACGCAAAAAACAAATAATCTTCATTCTTTTAAGGTCATCTTCGCTGTAAAGGCGTCTACCGCCCTCACTTAATTCGCTGGGAACTAAAATTTTGCGCGTGTCATAATATTGAACGGTTCTCACCGACACATTACAAAGCTTGGCAACCTCTCCTGTTGTGTATTTTGACATAGCATTCACCTCCCTTTCGCTGACCATTATATAGTATTACGCAGCGTAACAAGCAACCCCTGACGCAAGGGGATTTTTAAAAAAATTAAAAATTTTTATGCTTATTTATATGATACCATCTTTTTTAACCCTTTTCTATCATAAAATCAAAGAAAAAATTGTAAACATGCTCAAAAATTACCTTTCATAAACACAAATATATTTCATAAGATAATATTGCAAACGCAAATAAAATTGTGTATGTAAGGAGTGAAATACGATGGCTAAAAAGCATGTAGTACCCGAGGCTAAAGACGCACTCAACCGTTTTAAGATGGAAGCCGCTAACGAAGTAGGCGTTAATCTTAAGCAGGGTTACAACGGTGACCTCACCTCAAAGCAGGCAGGTTCTATCGGCGGTCAGATGGTTAATAACATCTGTCCTGTACGACATATGAATTTTACTCGCAACTACCGCTGGGTAAACGGCCACGAAAAGCAGTTTACATATAGCTTCAGACTGGTAGTATAGAAAGCAATTACTATATAAAAAAACACGGTCGAATAAATAATACGACCGTGTTTTTTCCTTAGTTTATTATGTTCTATTGTTATCTAACACTAAACTTTTCTTTTAAGCTTTTCGTTTAAAATAAAATCATCATTGATTTTTATTGTTAAAATAGTCAAGACGATGAGAAAAATATAATAGTTTTGTTTATGGACTGTTTCATCCAACACCATTTGTACACCATGTGAATATTTATTTCTCAGATCTAATCCATTTACATATTCAGCATGATTTAATATATAATTCAGATAATTAACTTCGGGTTCTGAAAATAGTCCGCTTCCACATCTAACAATTCCCTCTTCAATCCATTTTTCAAAAACCTTATCGGTTTTTTCAGAGTAACTATATCTGTTTATAACTTCGTTTTCATAAAGATCTTTTAAAAGATATACTTTTAGCGTGTTGCCAAGCGATAATTTACCATCTGATGAAATGCTTATTAAATCTTTTTCAGCAAGCATAGTGAACGCAGGCTTTTCAAACTCTCTATAATCAGTTAAATACACATCTTCATGATTCAATAACTCGAAGAAAGTATCATAATGGCGATTTTCTTCATCTATTCTTTTAACGAAGGAATATGTACATTGGTTTGAAAATAAAAGCGAAGTTATTTGATTAAAAACTTTTCCTTCACCATATATGTATTTATTCTCAACAAAGCTAGGTATTTGATTTAGTTTTACAGAATTGGATGAAATAGAAACTAATTTAGGTTCAATTTTTTTATGTTTAACATATAAGGTGAACTGTTTCAGCAAAGAGTCAAAAGCAGAGCAAAGTATAGTACATTTCTCGTAATAAGATGTACCCTCACTAGGTAATAATACACTTATATTTGAACAAGCAAATTCTTCTTGTAAATATTCCGTAAAGAAGAACTTTAAAACATCCTCATATCGAATGCCTTGCTGATTTAAAAAATCATAATATATAGACATCTGCATTTGAGCAAGCATATTTTTCAAATCAAACGTACTGTTCAATGGATAATAACAAGAAAGTTTCTTTGTCCCAAAAACATCTTCAAATATAGATGCTTGTACCTTTTTCGAAACTAAATTACACCTCATCTGCCAAATATCTGCATACTCAAATATGTAAATAAAATTATTTAAAATGCTAGGATAGTCCAACGAATCAAGCAACCATTCCTTGCTGTAGGTGGCAATAAAGTTATTTCCTTTTGTTTCGATTATTTTAGGTTCTGTTTGCTCTTCAGAAAATATCAACTGAACTCCATGTTCAACTCTAATTCCGGTCTCTCCGATTTCTTCTTTCATCTTTTCATATCTGTTAGATGCTCTTAAGCGTATTTCATCAGATATGGGGAATCTCTTTGTTTCTCTCATTCTAAATATAGAATCCAAAACATTAAAGTTAGCCTCTTTGCTATCAATATATTTGCTTAAACATTCACAAATTTCCTCGTTTGTTAGTTCGTCGGGCAAATATATTTTTTCATGATTATCTGTATAGTCTTGTTCATATGCATCTACCAATAATCTAACTATAAAAGTGTTTTGTTTTATATATTCTCTTAATACTTCTCCGTATTTATTTACAATATTTTTCTTTGTGAAAATATGATATGGGGATACGTGCTCTAAATGAATGATTTTTTTAAAAGTCGAATCCGAAAATTTATTAAATAGTTTGCACTTATCAAATAATTCCCAAAAAGCTTCCTTGTAATCTATCTCGACATTTCCATACTCCTTTCCAATATTATCTTCATTAAGACCATTAAAGAAGCGCATAGTTAAAGAAAACAAGTTTTTTTGTTTTTCATAATATGCTGTAAACTGCTCATCTGACCACTCAGTTGAGCGGGCACCGTTTTCAAAGTATAAATTGATTTGATAAAACTCTACAGCATCATTAATATCAATATCTTCAAGTGTGGGTACAACATACGTTGTGATTTTATCTAAATACATTCCATAGCATAAATCATTTATACTATAAAATTTCACACGTTCTTTCACTTTTTTACCTCCAAATTACCACATGTCAAGCTCAAAATAGTAAGTCTCATCTTTAGTAATTTTATTTTTGATAAAATCTTAAAGCCTTACTTTTAATTGACATAACTTGTTAGCAAATTAAATTTTTAGTATTTTCTACATCTTAATATATCTCTGATTTCTACTATTAGGTTTGTCGGGCAAGGTCATTTTAATAAGGCCATTCTCAATAGCAGGACCTAAATAGTTTTTGCGAAGAGTTTCTTTGGATTTAAGCTCTAATAAATCCAAAATAGCATTTGCAGTATATGGAGTATCGTATTCCATAACTGAAAGTAACTTCTTAACATATTCCGAAAGATTATCAGCAGAAGAACCTGCAGTATTTAATATTTCATCCAATACCGTACTAATCTGCGTTAGCATAAACTCAATAAACACAGTGCTTGCACCGTCTATATGACACTTAGCAATTGCATCATAGTACCCATCCTGAAATTTCTCGATTTGGCTTTCAATCGGAATAAATTCAAACATAGGTTTCCACGCAGCAAGTATTGCTGTATGCCAAAGTCTTGCCATTCTTCCGTTACCGTCTGAAAAAGGATGGATAAAAACAAATTCGTAGTGAAATACTGATGCGAGAATTAACGGATGCACTTTGTCGTTAGAATTCTTCATCCAATCGAATAAATTTTGCATCTGCTCAGGAACGAAGCGTGCGGGTGGCGCCATAAAAATGCACTTATCTCCGTTAAAGACACCTTCTTCTCCCTTGCGAAAGCTACCACTTTCATCCTCGATATATTTAGTCATAATGCCGTGTAAGCGCTTAAAATCATCTAAGTTGTAAATATCAAACTTTCCGATTTCCTCATATGCAGCATACGCATTTTTAACCTCTTGTATTTCTTTGCGTGCACCAACAACAGTACGACCGTTTATAACATCTCTAACTTCATCTAACGACAAAGAATTAGCCTCGATTTTAAGGGATGAATGAATAGACCTGATTTTATTGTTCTTACGCAAATGCGGTTTTGAATCTAAATTGGTGCGCTCGTTAATTTTACCGATTTTTTCTGAAATCTCAGCCACAAGCGATAATATCTTATCTGTTATTTGATATGGTGGCATATATGACATTTTAACACTCTCCAACTTGCTTATTATCTTGCTTATTATCTTACCACATATTTATTGATTTATCAAGGATAAAATAATATTATTTGCAATTATAAACACAATAAAAATGTTATAGGATTTTTAGCAAGAACACCGCTACTTCAATTTTTGTAGCAGTGTCCTTTTGTTAAGAAAATCTTTTGTGCATTTCATTTTTTCATTAATAAATCAAAGATAAAAAACTCTAATAAATTTATGTATGGGCACATATCAAATGTGCCGAGCGGAAGAAAGACGTTCTTCTAACGAAATTTCATGAAGTTCGTTACGTCTTCTTTTTCCGCTTTTAGAAATTATAGCAAGATTCATTTTGTCGTGCTCACGCTTAGTTATAACACCGTTCTTAAAAAGATAATTGTTATAATAAATGAGTCTAAGTTCTCTTGTCATAATTTCACGCTTAAGATTATCGTCTTTCCTCATATTTTTCCTTTCTGCCCATTATTATTATGAGCTAATTACTTTATAGTTACTCAATTTATCAGTTAAAAATATTTTTTATG
>JAZUOS010000056.1:0-4488 GCA_045604765.1 Acutalibacteraceae bacterium
CTTGTACTCTGTTTCGTACTTTTTACGGCACTGTTCGTCGTCTTGACAGTTCCGTGTGTTTCAACCTCTAAGTTTAGATCAGCGTCATCCAACACGGTAGACGTTGTACCGGAAACGCCGTCTTGCTGTTGAGTCTTGCGACATCCACAGAGCATCATACAAAATATTGAGAGGAGCAGCACCCCGCACAACGCAAGAAGCTTAGTAAATTTTGTCACACCTAACCCCGCCCTCTTATTTGAACATACAAGTATTTATAGTATACCTTATAGTCAAAGTATTGTCAATTGAATTTGTATCGTCATTCTTTGTTTACCGTAATATGATGCCGCTTCATCTCGGAGTAAAGCAGTTTGGCAATGTAATGAATGTTGGCGCTCTTCGCGCCTTTGGTATTCCCCATAACCACAACGGCACATTTTGCTTTTGTATTAAAAATCATGGAAGTTCTAAAAGTGCCAACACCACCTACATGCCAACATTGATTTGAACGTTTATATGTATGCCAACCTAAACAAGTATCGGTTTTCCCTTTGCGATTTAAAGAGGCGTTACAGCGTTGTTGCGCCAATTTTGTAAAAGTGTAGTGTTGTTCTACTTGCGCTTTGGCATATATCATCATATCGCAAATGGTCGAAGAAATGCCACCGCTTGCAAGATATGGATTGTTGTTTTCCCAGTTCCACGGCGGAATGATGTGACCGTGCAAATTGCTTTTCACACGGTTATCGTTGGGTATTACGCAAGTGTGCTTCATGCCATAATCTTCTATCACTTCTTGCAAGAGCGTCAAAATATTTTTGCCGGTGATTCGACTCGCGACAATAGCTAATATGGCATAAGCAAAGTCCGAATAAGAATATCCCCGAGCACGAGTGTGATTTCTTTTTGAAAGTGCGTTAAGGACGTCTTTTTCTTGTATACCACGATACACATTTGCCCTTGCATACGACTTAATTAACAAACTCGGTACAGTTATTTCCACAGGCGTAAGGTGTTTATATCCTGCAGTATGGGTAAGTAGCATTTCAATTGTGGGATAAACACCTTTTGGAAGCATCAAAAATGCATCTACAGAATCTGATAATGACAATTTATTCTCATTTACAAGTTTTAATATTACTTGTGCAGTGAAGGTTTTACTGATTGAGCCAATATCAAATAGAGAGTCTACTTGAATACCAGGCGATGTGTAGTATCCTATTGTTCCATCTGGAAACAACACACCAATAGCCAAACAGTTATTTTTGGAAAGCTGCAAGTAACGCTGCACTGTTGCTTCTCCTTTTTTACCCAAGTTGACCGTTGTTTTCATCGCCCACCTCCACGGACTTGCTGTGAATTGTGATGGTTATAGCGTTTTTCGTCACCACTACTTTTGGTATATTATAGCATAAAAGCGAAAATAAATCAATGCGGAGCATTGTATATCATCAATTCCGTAGGAATTGCATATCATCAAAACGAAGTTTTGTATATCATCAAGCCGACAGAAATACACACCTACGGTGTGATAAGATACAAATGCGACTTATCGCATTTGATGATATACACGCTATCGCGTGATGATATACCAAGCCTGTCGGCTTGGATAAAAAAATTCCAAGTCCGAAGACTTGGAATTTTTGGGGACCGACACTCGAAATGGAACCGGCCTAAAAACCTAAATTCTTGTTTAACTCAATTATAGAAATTAAAAAATGCTAAGCTCTAAATTCTTGCTTAATAATTCTAACGCCTTAATTCCTGCGATGCTATTTCCTTTTTTATCCAAGGCCGGAGAAAAAATACCTATGCCCATTCTATTTGGTACAACGGCCATAATACCCCCGCCTACACCGCTTTTGGCAGGCACACCGACATTAAGAGCAAATTCACCCGAACCGTCATACATACCGCAAGTCATAAGTACTGCATTAATATACTGCGTATACTTTTTATCAAACAATCGTTTATTTGTTTTAGGTGAAATGCCACCATTTGCAAAAACGAGTGCAATCTGTGCAAGGTCCATAGCGGTTACCTTTATTGAACAAGCCTTGAAGTAACAATCTAGTATCTCTTCAATATTATCATTTACCAATCCGTAAGCCTTCAACATATAAGCAAGAGCGCGGTTTTTGTTACCCGTAGCTTTTTCTGATAGATACACCTCTTCATCAACCTGTAAATTAGGATTGCACGAAACCCTTCTCGCAAGTTCTAGTAAACGCTGAAACTTTTCGTCGTAAGTTTCACCCTTTATCAAAGTACATAGAGCAATCGCACCCGCGTTAACCATCGGGTTAATATGCTCCGCACTTAATGCCTGATCACTGTAATTAAAAGTATCAAAAGGTTTTCCGGTTGCTTCGACCCCCACAAGACAACGAACACGATCCATACCATTATCCATCAAAGCAATCAAAAGTATAAGTGGCTTTACAATACTTTGCATTGTAAAATATTGATCAGCATCTCCTGAAAAAAATTGTTTACCTTCATTAGTTATAACGCAAACACCAAGCGCATCTTTATTAGCTTTCGCAAGTTCTGGTATATAACTGGCAACTACACCGTCATTAATATATTTTGCACTTTCTGACAGAATATTGTCAAGAATTAATTCCATATACTCACCCACCTTGTGTGTATTATAGCATAAAAGTGCAAATAAATCAATGCGAAGCATTGTATATATAATCCGTGGCGAAGCCACACCATACTTATTCACTATTCACCATTACCTTTTACTTTCCAAAAATCCCGAATGCGAATTTTAGTGAAGAGTGAAAAGTGAAGAGTGAAAAAGTAAAATCCCGCCCACTTACGTGAACGGGATTTTTGGAGCTGCTAACCAGATTCGAACTGGTGACCTCGTCCTTACCAAGGACGTGCTCTACCACCTGAGCCATAGCAGCGTATTTTAGCGACTTGATTATTATATTATAACAAATCGCTAAAGTCAAGACTAATTTTTACAAATTTTATCTTTCTTTTCCTTTGGGTCGAGTCATTAGCTCTTTAACAGCCAAATCTGCGCGATAACCTTTATATAAAACATTATAACAAGAATTAATAATTGGAAGCTCAACACCAAATTTTTCACCCAACTGATACGCCATAAGTGTTGCGTAATAGCCTTCTACCGTGCCAACCTCTTTTAACGCTTGCTGAACAGGTACACCACCGCCTACCTTATTACCAAAGCGGTTATTACGGCTGTGCTGCGAGGTGCAGGTTACAACCAAATCGCCAATACCTGTAAGGCCTGCAAAGGTGCGTTCGTCGGCGCCCATACAAACACCAAGGTTTGCCATTTCGGCAAGGCCACGAGTAATAAGCGCCGCCTTGGTATTATCACCAAGACCTAAACCGTCAGATATACCTGCGCATACAGCAATAACGTTTTTAAGCGCGCCACCAAGCTCTACGCCAACCAAATCGTTAGCGGTGTAAATGCGTAAAAACTCGCTTGATAAAACATCCTGCACAATTGAAGCCGCAGTAAAGCTTTTTGAGGAAGCGACAAGAGAGGTCGGTATCATACGGGCAACCTCCTCAGCGTGAGATGGACCCGACAAAACGCAAATTTTATCGGTTGGTAGCTCCTCGCGGATAACCTCGGAAAGTCGTTTTAATGTATCTTTTTCAAAGCCCTTTGCAACATTAACAACTATGCCGTGATTTTCAACCGCGCTAAGCTGTGACGCAACCGAGCGCACGGCAACCGACGGACACGCAATAACGGTTATTAACGAGCCGTTTGCACAGTTTATGTCATTGGTTATGTTAATGTCATTTGGTATTTTAATACCAGGTAGCAGTTTAACATTTTCACGGTTTTTTAGTAAGTCGTTTACCTCTTGTTCAAACGGTGACCACAAGCTAACCTCGTGACCGCAGTTAAATGCCGAAATAGCAAGAGCCGTTCCCCAACCGCCAGAGCCTAATACAGTAACCTTTGCCATATTACTTTTTACCTCCGATAGTGAGCTTCTTTTCGGTGCCGTTTATTAGTCTTTTAATATTCTCGCTGTGTTTTGCAATAACCAACACACCCATTGCTATAGCAAGTACTGCTTGCGGCCAAAATAGCGCTGGGTCATTTATAAAATGGAATATCAATGTGCAAGAAACAACCGTAACTGCTGCCGCAATAGAACTTACCGATACTATGCGGGTGAATAAAACGCCAAGCGCAAATACGCCGAGTCCAATTAAAATTGCAGGGTAACAACAAACTGCAAATATGCCAACGCTGGTAGCAATACCCTTACCGCCCTTAAACTGAAAGAATATTGGAAAAACATGGCCTAACATACAAGCGAGTCCGCACAAAAATGCGCCGTAAACCGCATAAACATCGCCGTTTTCAAAAACATTTGCAAAGACAAGCTTACCAACAAAGCACGCAACAAAGCCCTTTAAAACATCGCCCAAAAATGTAAGTGCTCCAAGCTTAAAGCCGCCTGTACGCATAACGTTTGTAGTACCTGCGTTGCCGCT
>JAZUOS010000057.1:0-21344 GCA_045604765.1 Acutalibacteraceae bacterium
GATTATTATGAGAGTTTTGGAAATTGCAGCTTCTTTAAAAATAGGCGGAGCTGAAAAAATAGCACGAGATATAGGTTATTACAGTAATTCTGACTTTTATCAATTTGACTATATTGTTTTTGGTGATAAAGTCGGTGAATATGAAAATGATTTGTTAGGAAAAGGTTGTAATGTTTATCATCTGCCCCAACCCTCATCAAGCTACACAAAATATTTAAAAGAGCTTTTTCGATTAATTAAAAGCAACAAGTATCACGTTGTTCATGCACACACAATGTTTAATTCCGGGTGGGCAATGCTTGTAGCAAAAACATGTGGTGTGCCAATAAGAATTTCGCACTCTCATAGTGTGGATAAGCAGCCTGGTAAAAATCGCATTCAAAGGTTGTATGAAAAAGTTATGCAGCTGATAATTGTGCGCTGTTCAACTCATTACGTAGGTTGTGGTGTTAAAGCCGGAGAAATTCTTTTTGGTGAAAAGCTATACCATAAAAAAGGCATTACTATTCTTAACGGTATAGAAACAAAAAATTTTGCTTACAATGAGATAAATCGTGAAGAAACAAGAAAGAGGCTTGAGCTCACCAACAGCTTTGTTATAGGTCACGTAGGGCATTTAGCCAATGTAAAAAACCAAAGCTTTTTAATAAATCTGATGCCTAAAATACTCGAAAAAAACAAAAATGCTAAGCTTCTGCTTTTAGGTGAAGGCGAGGATAGGGAAAAGCTTGAGAAACAGATAGCTGCCCTCGACTTATCCTCAAATATAATAATGACCGGTAACGTTACAGATGTGCATAAATATTTAAGTGCAATGGACGTTTTTGTGTTCCCCTCGTTATACGAAGGTATGCCTCTCTCGGTTATTGAGGTACAGGCCAACGGGTTACCGTGTGTAATGAGCGACTGCGTCCCTCAGGACGTAGTATTAACTGACTTGATAAGAAGATTATCATTAAAAGAATCGGAGGATGTATGGGTTCAAGCTATCTGTGATTCAGAAAGATGTGCACCCCATACATATGAGGAAAAAATCAAAAACTTAGGATTAGACAGCGAAAAAATGGTGAATAAGATTTTGGAGCTTTATTGCGAGAAATTAGTATGATTAAAATTTTGTTTTTTATTGAAACCTTATCCGGTGGCGGAGCAGAAAAGGTGCTTCAAAACCTTGTTAATAATATGGATACTGAAAAATTTGATATTACAGTTCAAACCGTCTGGAAGGAGGACCCTAAAGGACTTTTAAACAAAAATATCAGATATAAGTATATTTATCCCGTCTACTCAAAACTAAATAATTATAAATATAGACTTAGTGTTTTACTGAAAACAATTTATCCTCTGCATATTAAGGATAATTATGATATAGAGGTTGCATACCTTGAATGTGGTGCTACAAAGGTTATTTCAACCTCAACCAATAAAAAAGCTAAGAAAATTGCTTGGGTTCATTGCAATTTAACAAAAAAAATGACCAATATAAATGAATTCAAGAAAAAAAGCGTAAAGTGGTACAAAAGCTTTCATAAGATTGTATGCGTTTCCAGAGATGTAGAAAAAAGCTTTAAAAGCATCTACGGAAATGAGCTTGATACCGAGGTTATCTACAATGTTATAGATGATTACAGTATTAGAATGAAGTCTGATGAAAATGTTGATGATTTTTCTTTTGGTGAGAAAGCTCCTACAATTGTTTCTGTAGGCAGACTTTCTACAGAAAAAAGATTTGACCGACTTATTGAAGCTCACAAAATCCTTTTAGACGATGGCTTTTTAAATAATCTTTTAATAATCGGTGAGGGCAGCGAAAGAGAAAGACTTGAGCAGCTTATCAAAGACTCCGGCGTACAAGAAACAGTTACTCTTTTGGGTTTTAAGAGTAACCCCTATCCCTATATTAAAAAAGCAGATATATTAGCCTGCTCGTCAGATTATGAAGGCTTTTCTTCATTTGTTGCCGAAGGACTTATACTAGGCAAAGCAATTGCTACAACTAACTGCGGTGGCATGGAGGAGCTTTTAGGCAGCTCACAATACGGAATAATAACTGATTGTGACGAAAAATCATTATCAGAAGGAATAAAAAAGCTTTTAGCTGATCCCAGCTTAAAAGAGGAATATGAACGAAAGGCCATAGAACGAGGCAAAAGCTTTTCTATCAGAGCTTCGGTTAAAGAAACAGAAGATTTTTTAGTTCTATAAAATAAAACTTGAAAGGAGACAGCATGGAAAGCTTAGAATACTATTTACTTTTAGTTGCGATTATAGCTTTAGGTGTTTTAATGCCACAAGGCGCAAAAAACCGAAAGCAATATATTGTAATAATGGCTGTTCTCCATTCTCTTCTTTCAGGCTTAAGGCACCAATATCTTACCGGTGACATGCAAAGCTACTGTTATAAATATTGGCGAACTTTAAATGAGGGTTGGTTTAGCGAAGAGCTTTTTCAAGGGGGCAGAAACTTCGGCTTTAACTGGCTTTTGAAATTCTTTTCAACCCTGTCCGACGGCGAATTTCAAGTGTTTCTTATTGTCTCTGCTATATTTATTGAGGCTGTGGTAGCTTATTTAATTTATAAATATTCTCCTCTCCCCTGGCTCAGCTTTTTAGTTTGGAACTGTATGGGTTTTTACTGCTTTGGCTTTAGCGCTATTAAGCAATCAATAGCGATGGGGCTTATAATGATAGCATTTGTGGGTATTATGGAGGAAAAACCAAAGCAGTTCCTGGTATTTACAATATTGGCCGGCTTTGTTCATACTCCTGCTCTTATATTTATGCCGGCATATTTTTTATCAAAGCAAAAATTCAATTTGCGGACACTGATTATATATTCTTGCGGTGCAATTGCTGTTTTTATAAACAGAAACCAAATAGTACGGCTTATGCAGGATTTTTACTATGAAGAAGAAGTTATTGGAAGTAACTCTGATTTAGGCGGACGATTCTTTTTAATAGCTCTGTTTATAATCGCAGGCTTTGCTTTAAAAGGCTTTAATGGTAAATACTTTTCAAAGGTTGCCAATTTAATTGTTGCAGCAGCAGTTTTACAAATGTTTTCAGGCTTTGATAATGTTTTTACAAGGCTTACAGACTATTATTTACAGTTCCTTATTATTTTTATCCCCCTTTCCTTTGCAGATTACAAGGATGAAAGGCTTGCGGGTGTTAGTGAAGGAACAAGCTTGGATATTCCACCAAAGTTAAAACTAATACTCACAATGTTTTTGGTCGTATTTCTTATTTGGTTTTATAACAGGTGCTGCATCGATATAGATATTAACGTATATGACGATTACACAAACTATAGATTTTTCTGGGAGGATTGGGGACTTGAGATTAATTAGCGTAATAATTCCTGCGTATAATTGCGAAAACACATTAAAAAGAACAATTGAAAGCATTATAGACTCCGGCTTGATTAATTACGAAATCATAATAGTTAACGACGGCTCCACAGATAATACAGCTTCTGTTTGTAATGATCTTTGCTCCCAATATAGCTTTATAAAATATATTGAACAACAAAACTGCGGGGTCTCGGCAACAAGAAATAGAGGTGTAGAAGAGGCTGTAGGTAAATATCTGCTCTTTGTTGATTCAGATGACCTATTGGAAAAGATTGATATGCCAAAAATTGAAAAGCTGATAGAAGACGACATAGACCTAATCATTTTTGGAATGAAATTTGTTTATTTAGCAGATGAGACTGTTGTTAAAGAGGAAATAAAATCATTTGAAGAGCATTTGAAAATTAATCAAAAAGATTTTATAGATAATTTCGAGGCATTATTTCACAGCAATTATCTTTCCTCCTACTGTAATAAGCTAGTAAAAAAAGACTTATTTGTATCAAATGGTATAAAGTTTGATGTTGAGCTCACCAATTATGAGGACTTGAGTGCAGTTTTACAAACACTTTGCTTTGCTAACACAATTGCCATATTATCTGAACCTTATTATATTTACTTAATCGATTATTATAATGACAGAACCTATGATAGAATTAACATAATTGAGGATGTTGTAAAAAACACAGACTTAATAGCAAAGGTTTTTTTAGAATATGAAAAAATGATTATGCAAAAATACAATGTAACTGTTCCCGGCTTAAAAAACATTGTTTTAGGGATATATTTCGATTTGCTTTTTTGCAAATTAACAACCACAAGTTATTCTAAAATACGATTTTTGTGCAAATCCTTTGTGGATGATTTTTATATAAATGAATGTATCGGAGAATTGCAAAACCAATGCAGAAGAAATAAGCTGTTGTATGGTTTTATGAAAAAAGAAAAAATATTTCTCATAAAATTACTCGTGTTATACGCTAAAACACGAAACTATATATCTATACGTAAAAAGAAGTAGGAGGAAAACATGTTTAATAAATTATACGGAAAATTGTTTTTATCGCCATACTTTTTTAAAATAGCTATTTGTAAAAGGGAACAGGACAGCATACTGGACAGAAAAAATTTTGTTATCGACAAGGTAATACCCGGTACGTATAAAAATTGGGCTGCTGACCCTATACTTGTTGAAAACGAAGGCAAGACCTATATGTTTTATGAAGCTGTTGTAAAGGATAAAGGTCATATTGAGGTTGTTGAGGTATATGACGATTGCTCCGTCTCGAAAGCAACGGTGGTTATAAAAGACAATTGTCATTATTCCTATCCCTTTGTATTTAAGCATTCGGACTGCTGGTATATGATTCCCGAATCATCCGAAGCAAACGAAGTTCGTTTGTATAAAGCTGTTTGTTTCCCGTATGAATGGAAACATGAAGCTATCCTTCTAAAAGGGAAATACGTAGATACAACCGTTTTTGAAAATAACGGTGAACTGATATTGTTAACATTCATTCCGACCCCTTTAAACGAAAAGGTTGAACCACAAGCATATACGCTTCATTTAGATGGTCAAGAAAGTCGTGTCGAACCAATAGAATGGCGTTCTTTTAACGCCCTTCAAGTTAGAGGTGCAGGTCCAATTATTGTGGAAAGGGATGGCGTTTACAGACCTTCCCAAATCAATTGTGAAAATAGTTATGGAGATGGCTTATCCTTCAATAAAATTGATATTTCGCAATCAGTATTTTCAGAAAACGTTTGTTGCAAGGTTTTCCCGCAAAATATAGTTACCACACACAAGAATATAAGTGGCTTACACACATATACACGGACAGATAAATTTGAAGCTATTGATATAAGATGCAGGGAATTCGATTTATTTAAAGTTATAAAATATGTACTTAAAAAATAACTAATAACAGATAATGAAACAATGTCGATATTTACCACAATTTAAACAATATTATTCTTATTGATAGTTTTGGATAATGCAACCTTTGGGTTTTAGTTGTTAATTATTTATAACAAAAAAGCGCATATCAAAATAAGATTACAAAACATAAAAATGCAAGCAAGGCATAAGATTGCGGTTTTAGTAAAAAGTATATTAAAAAAATAAGAGGATAAGTATGAAACAACGAAATGTAGGAATAGATATTCTTCGTATTGTATCAATGTTTTTTATTATTATAGGTCATATATTGATGCAGGGTGGTGTTTTATCTGCATATTTAAACGAGAGCCCGCAAGGCAATTATTATTTTTTCAATACATTATACATTCTTGTTTATTGCGGCGTAAATTGCTTTGCTCTTGTCAGCGGTTACGTGGGGTGGCAAAACACCTTCAAATTAGAAAAAATACTTAAGCTATGGGCAAACGTTGTTTTTTGGTCTGTCGGTGTTTCGCTGATTTTATTTGTTTATAATAAAGATTTCTTTTCGGTAAAAGAAGCTATATCTATGTTTCTTCCATTGATAAGGGGACGCTATTGGTTTTTTAACGCTTATTTTGTAGTGTTTATGTTCAGTCCTTTGTTAAACCACCTTATACGAACTTTACCACAAAAAACATTTCAATGTTTTCTTTTAACAGTAGGCTTTGTTTTTTGCATTGTTCCCTTTTTAGCTTTAGGAAATGATGTTTTGAGAATCCAAAGTGGCTTTGAGTTTTCCTGGCTTATGGTTATGTATCTGGTTGGCGGATATTTTTCCAAATACCCAGTAACAGTTAAAAAGCCATATAAATGCATTGTTGCATGCTTCGGTTTTGCTTTATTAAATTTTATATATAAGTATCCTATCGAGCTTGTAACAACAAAGCTTTTTGGTGTCCCTTCCCACGGAGATCTTTTTATGTCATACACATCACCTATTGTAGTAGGTGAAGCAGTTTGCCTGTTGCTTTATTTCAGCAACTTGAACATAAAAAACAGAAAACTCATAAAAGCCGTCAGTCTTGTTACACCCGCTATTTTTTCTGTTTACATAATTCATGTTCATCCTCTGGTTTTCTGGAAGCTTTTAAATGGTGCTTTTACATGGCTGACGAAATATAATTTCTTGGTATCAGTTGCACTGATAATAGCAATAGCCCTGGCCATTTTTATAGGCTGTGTCGCATTGGATTACATAAGAATATTTATATTTAAGGTTTTCAAGGTAGATTATTTTTGCGAAAAGCTTTGTGAATTTATAAAGAAAAAAACACATAAACTAAGAGGTTTGTTATGGGAATAGATTTTGTTATTCTTTGGGTTGATGGTAATGACCCCAAATGGCAACGTGAAAAAGCTAAATACGATTCCAATATTAATGATGACAGTAATTCTGCAGGCCGTTATCGTGATTGGGGTCTTCTCCCCTATTGGTTCCGCTGTGTTGAAAAATTCACTCCCTGGGTTAACAAAATCCATTTTGTTACATGGGGCCACATCCCTGAATTTTTAAATTTAAATAATCCCAAACTTAATATTGTAAAGCATACGGATTTTATTCCTTCGGAATATCTTCCAACCTTCAGCTCCCACGCCATTGAAATGAATATTCACCGCATACCCGGTCTTTCAGAAAAATTTGTTTATTTTAATGACGATACATTTATCCTTCGCCGTATGGATGAAAAGGCTTTTTTCAATGATGGTCTCCCCTGCACATATGGTGGCGAAATGCCTATGGCATTTCAGGGGGATACAGGCATCTGGCAGCATGCGGCAGTTAATGATATGGGAGTTATAAACGCTCATTTCAATAAAAAACAGCAGGTAAAAAGCTTTAAGAAAAAGTATATAAGCTCAAGCTACAGGTGGCAGGACAACGTAAGAACCTTCGCCTTAGAAAAGCTGTTCCCCGATTACTTTTTTGGCTTTAAAAATCTTCACGCCCCCGCTGCATACTTAAAAAAGACCTTTGAAGATGTTTGGGAAGCAGAAAAAGACCTGCTGGGTAAAACAAGCTCCCATAAGTTCCGTTCTGCGGATGATGTTAACCAATGGGTGATGCTATGGTGGCAAATAGCAAGCGGTAGCTTCAGCCCATATAATACAGATAACCTTGTTTGCCCTGTTAATGAAAATACAGTTAATTTAGTGTGCAACGCCATTAAAACCCAGGCTAATGATATGATATGTGTAAATGACGGTGCAGACGAAGAGAATTTTCAATATCTTTCAGAAGAATTAAAATCTGCATTCCAGACTATTTTACCGGAGAAGAGTAGCTTTGAAAAATAAGAAAAAAATTATTTTTGTAAGTCAAGCCTTGTGGATTGGCGGAATAGAAACAGCCCTTGTAAACCTTGTTAACAGACTTGACTACAATAAATATGATGTTACCTGCCTTATTACGGAAAACCACCTTGATATGGCAGAAAGATTAACAAAAAACTGCAAGCTTATTGTGGCAGACAGACATAGCCTTGTTACATTCACAGAGCCTTATAAACTCAAAAGGCTATATGATATATTAGAAGAACCGCAAGACGCATCCGGTTTTCGTCGCCTTATATGGCATATATTGAATATTTTATTTAAAGCGCTTGAAAATCATCTTTACTCGGGCTATATAAAAGATCAATTGCAGGGCGAAAGCTTTGATACCGCTGTTATATACAGCGACAGAACTGCCGAAATAACAGCAAAAGCTATAGATGCAAATAAGTTTTTAATGTTTTATCATCATGGCGCAATGCGAAAGGAATACCACGACCGCTATGGCTATAAAAAAAGCGAAAAGATAATTGCTGTATCAGATAATATTGCAAAGAACCTTAAAGCATACAGAAAAAAATATGCGAACAAAATTATTACGATTAATAATGTTACGGATGTGGATTCAATTACAGAAAAAAGCCACGAGCCTATTGAAGAATGTCTTTTTTCAGAAAACACCTTCAATATAGTTTCCTGTGGTAGGTTGGCACCCGTCAAGGGTTTACATTTTGCTGTAGATGCTGTTACAAAGCTTGTTGAAGAAGGATATACAGATATCAATTGGTATATAATTGGCGGAGGCCCTATTGAAGAAGATATAAAAAAACAAATTGTATCACATAAGATGGAAAAGCACATTTTTATGTTGGGAATGAAAAATAACCCCTATCCATACATAAAAAAAAGCGATTTGTTTATTCAGCCCAGTTTATTTGAAGGCTATAGCCTGTCAATTATGGAAGCAAAAATTCTCGGAACACCCATTCTTGCAACCTATGCAGCAGCAGGAAAGCAAATAGAAAACGGTCTTGATGGTTTTTTATGCGATGCCAATACAGAATCTGTTTATGAAAATATTTTAAAATTATATAAAAACAGAGAAAGGCTTGAAATATGCAAAAAAGCCTTGATGAATTGTAATTTCAAAAAAATGAATGAACAGATTATATCTGATATTGAAAAATTGCTATAAAGAATGGTAAAAACAATATAAAAAATGAACACAAAAAAATTCAAATTTAAAAAAGCTATACTTATGCTATTAGCGGTTGTGCTTGTTATAACAATTACAACTACCATATTCAGCAATACTTATATTAAGATTACGGAATACACCATTACCCTTCCAGAATTATCCGGAAAAGCAAAGGTTGTTGTTATTTCTGACCTTCACGGCAAAGAATACGGCAAAGAAAACTGTCAGCTATTGGCTAAGATAAGTGAACAGAGGCCTGACGCAATTTTTGTTGTTGGTGATATGCTCGATGACAGGGATGCGAATACCTGCTTTTCTAAAACCACAAAACTATTAATCGAGCTTTCAGATATTGCACCTGTATATTTTTCTTATGGTAACCAAGAAAAGGAATACAGCAGCGATAAAATTTGCGGATTTGTTAATACAATCACAGAAAATGGTGTTATAGTTTTAGATGACACCTTTGTGGATTGCAAAATAGGTAGTCAAGAAATTCGCATAGGCGGAACTATGGGCCACGCTTTCCCCTTTGGCAGAACAAAAGAGGAGTTTGAAAATTCAAATGAATATATCTTTTTAAAGGATATGGAGAAAACAGACTTACCCACAATTGTTTTAGCCCATATGCCGGATACATTTATTTTTAACGGTGCCCATAATTATTGGAACAACATAGACCTTGTAGTCAGCGGACATACTCACGGTGGAGTTATACAGTTGCCCTTTGCAGGAGGCTTATATTCTCCAATGCAGGGTCTCTTCCCCGAATATGATTATGGCTTTTATATGCTTGGTGAAAAAATGAAGATGGTAATAACATCAGGACTATCCGGCTATAAGTTTATTCCAAGGTTTTTAAATTTACCCGAAATATGTGTTTTGACTTTAACAGGAGAATGAAAGAGGTGATTATAAATGACAGAAATTGTAGTTTTAGAAATACTTTCTGCATTTATACACAACAGAAAGCCTTGTTTGAACCAAGACACTCAAGAGGGTAAGCTTTTTTATTCCTTTTATATTCAAGGCATACTGCCTATTTTAGCCTATATGGATAAAAAATGGGACATTATAACAGATGAAAAAATTAAAAAGCAGCTTGTAGATTGCTATTACCAGACTATTGCCGTGAACTTCAATAAAGCAAATATGTTTGAAGCTATATCGCAAAAACTAAGCGAAAGTGAAATCCCACATATGCCTGTAAAGGGATGGTATATTCGCACCCTTTACCCTGTTGCCGAGCTTCGCACCTTCGGAGATATTGATATACTTATAAATAAACAGGACAGGCAAAAGGTTGACGAAATATTTGCTGAAAACGGTTACAGTATAAAAGATAATTGGGAGCCAACCTACAGCTATGATAAGGGTGCTCTCAGATGTGAGGTCCACACAGAGCTTATGGACTCTGATATGGGAAAAGGAGAACAGGTAATTTCTTACTTTTCTGACGCTTTAAAAACTGCCCAAAGTGATGTTGGTGAACGATTTTCACCGGAGAAAAACCTTCACCTTATGTATCTTTTTTGCCATTTGGCCAAGCATTTATACAGTGGTGGTGCCGGTATAAGAATGTATATGGACATTGCTTTGTTTTTAAAGGCATACGGTAGCTCTTTGGATTTTGAAAAATTATACGAGGATTCTAAAAAGCTTAATTTAGATACCTTTTTCAAAACTGTTCTTTCTGCTTGCAGTAAGTGGTTTGAAATAGCTTTGCCATTTGATACAAGTGATATATACTCTGCTGATTTAGACGCTTTGAAAAAATATACCTTTGGGGCAGATTTATTTGGCAAAACAAGAGATAAATCAATAATCTCCTTGAGAAACGATGAATCCGGCTCTAAAGGAAGTGTTTTAAAGGATACTCTTTTCCCAAACGCAGAAAAAATAGAGGAACGGTATAAATTTATTAAGGGTAGAAAATATCTTTTACCCATAGCATGGGTCGTAAGAGGCTTTGTGAATCTTAAGGAGATTCCTCAAAAGCTTAAATATGTAAAAAAAGTTTCTAATGCTGATATGGATTCTGTCGGTGAATATGATGAATTTATATCGAAAATCGGATTGTGATGGTTAACATTATAAAACCAATCAATGTGTAGGTGATGAGATGAACATTTTAATTGCTGCGGATTACGCTACTCCTGCAAGTGGTAATTTTATTGCTTCTGTATTTGAGTTGGGTAAGTCCTTGGAAAAAGATAATCATAAATTATTCTTTATTTTCCCCGAATCACCCAACACACTGTCAGATAGCTCCTGGGTGCATTGGCTTGAAAACGAAGGGTTTAAAGTATATCTTACAAAGCATAAAGATGGAGAAGCTGCGCTGACTTTTTTGCGAGAAATTATTGATAAAAATAACATCGATATTTTACATTTGCACTTCGGAATGTATCACAAAATTATTTTGAATCACGCAAAAGCTCTCGGTGTTAAGGTTTTTGTGCATGACCATATGGAGTTTAACCCTAAAGTGAGCCTTGCACAACAAAAGGTTTATTGTGCAGTTACATCATTAAAATATAGACTGAACAAAATAAACGTTATATGTGTAAACGAAAGAAAATGTAAAGCCTACCTTTTTTCAAAACGCTTTTTTATTCCTAACAGCATTTCTTTTAAAAGAAATGTAACTACCTTTGCCACAAGGGAAGAAACTCGTAAAAAGCTTGGACTTAAAGATAATCAAAAGCTTTGTTTGCTTTTAGGCTGGCATTTACATACCAAAGGAATGGATATTGCTTTTAAGGCCGTTAAAAAATTAAGCAAATCAAACCCTGATATAGTTTTAGGTGTTGTTGGCCATAGTGGTACTCCAAGCGAAAATAGTCTGAATTCTATAAAAGAATTTACAGATGTTGACCCTCATAGCTCTTTTATTAAGTTTTTTGAAAGTGCCGAGGATTTATTTGCGTACCATAAGGCATCTGACGTCTTTTTGTCAGCAAGTCGAAGCGAAGCATTTTCATATGGCGTACTTGAGGCAATTTCTCAGAATACGCCACTTGTTATGAGCGATATTACCGGTACAGGCTGGGCACATAGCTATAACAAGGCTTTTGTTTACCCGACAGAGGATTATAGCGCATGTGCAAATGCTATTGAACAAGCTTTACAGCTTGATAGAAACGCACCATCAAATTCTGATGAATTTATTGAAAAATACAGTATTGAAAATTGGTGCACTGCAATAAAAAACGTTTATAAAGTAAACTGATGCTCTAATCGAAATTCAAATAAACGCAATCAAAAGATGAGTGGATTATTACTTAGAAGTAAAAATAATAATTCGGTACGCATAGCTTGTAAATGCAAAAATCCTGACAGGTGAGGATAAATTTTGTTCATAACATCACAAGTTGTTTATACTAACTCAAAAACAGCTTTTTGTTTTTAGATAATAAAATTTAACTGATATGGTGTACTTATCACAAAACGACTACAATCTTTCTGAAAGAGTAAGATTGTAGTCGTTATTTTTTTAGACTTTTTATAGTTTGTTATTACTGTCATCAGCAAGTCGTCTTAATTAGAACCCGCTTAGTATCAAGACTCGGTTAACACGCCGTAAACTCGGCGAAATCAAGGATTTTCGATTTCTCCTGTTGCATTTTTATTTACCTTATGCTTTAGAATGAAAATTTTATAAAAATTCAGTTTATATTTAATAATAGTATGTATATATACTTTCACCTTGCTATGCTGAAATCTTATCTGTTTTGGTACTGATTGATCCTTTTGTCGACAATTTGACCATGGTCAATTATCTTTGCAGCATATAATGTATCAGTTATCTTTCCTGTAATCAATTCATCAATATATTCGACTACTACTTTTGACAATTCGCAAGAAACCATACGATAAAATAACGAGGGCGTATGATCCACGACATAATGCATTATGCCGTCTACCATGTATATTGGATCTTCCAATGTGGTAGGAACGCTAGTTTCAATCGCACCCGCCTTATCGCAACTGATGTCAATAATAAGAGCATGGGACTTAAGCCGTTTGAGTTCTTCCCGATAGATAATGTGATCTTTTCTCGTAACATCCCAAAGCAATGCGTTCACAAAAACATCATAACATTCCAATTCCTTTCTCAGCAGTGCCTCTGTCTGCCTAGTATATACCGTCACATCAGCGCCAAGCAAAGTTAGTATTTTCAATGCACCTCTTGCTACGTTTCCCGCACCAATCAAAGCCACCTTGGCATTATATGGCATATCGCCGTAACACTGAAAAGCGTGCATAATGGCAGCTTCGCCGGCAATCTCGTTGTTACGCCAAAAAACATGTCTGCCGGAATTAAACATATCTTCCCAAGCATAGGCGGTCAACTGATTGTCAATGATATGGTCCGTAATATCCCGATTCTGTACCGCATGAACCCACCCAAAAATGATTTGGTCTTGTAGAGAAGACAAATATTCTGCATCACCGATTTTTGGATCGCAGATTATGTCTTTCTTTTTTGCTTCCTCTCTGGAAACAAACTGAACGCCCATTTTTTCTGCTTCCTCATCACGGATTCCAAAAATTTCCCAATAGCCTTTTTCAAAGAACAGATATTCTCTGTTTTTTACTTTGACTATATCATCGGGCATCATCGCCCGACGCTTTTCGTTTTCCTTATGACTGATTAAAAAGCCTACGGTTTTCATAAGTTCATCTCCTGTTATTTGCCAATTATGGCTTCCCATTTGTCTCTAATAGGTCCGTCCAAGGCTTGCACCATACTGATTTCCCAGTTGTCATTTCCTTCTATGAATACAAGGCCATTTTCTGATACTGCCACATCCCAACCGATGTATTCAATTCCATAAAAATGTTTATGCGTCTCACAAGTTAATATTATTGCCTCTTCATAAAAAGGTACTGCAAAATCAGCAAGTTTTATACCAGAATCTGGATGATATTGGGTAGTTGTTCCATATTCCGGTTTATAGTACCCGACAGCATCCAAGTGTCCATTCGAATGAATCTTGGTCAAAATTCCTCCCTTTGCCCAATTATCAACAGTGTCGGATGTAAGTGTGCCTATACGCAATTGTGAAGATAAAACATATGGTTCACCATGATTATATACCGTGATAATGCGTAAAGTGTTTATGGCCTTGTCATTTAATTGATTCATATATGAATTTTGCACAATACGTCGCTGTAATATGTAGTCGCCTTTTTGAATCTGCTGCTTCACAAACAAATAATCATCAAAGTTATCAATATGTTTGACAAAATTCGCGCATTCTCCATTAGCAACCTTAATGAAATAGTCGTGCTGTTCTTTCAAAAAAGCTTCACCTACATAGTTAAGATTGTTATCATAAATCTTACCGTCCTTTATAACAGCAAAAACTTCTGCTACAGGGAAACCGATAGTGGTCATGTACTTATAGAACATATATTTATCTCGGAGCAACACCAACTGAGACATCACATTACCCATCTGATTTTTTATGTTGCGCTCCTCCATAAAATGACGATAGTCCATATAGGTTGCCGGCTCCTCACAATCCTCCATATCAAGACCATATAACGTATAGAAGTAGTTTATTTCTCCATATTTTAATAGCCAGACAATATTATCTTTAACTCTTTGGCCGTATTTTTTTCTTGATCTGTCTGGATAATAACACGGCAGATTTGCAATGGCCTTTACTTCAGGGATTTTTCGCAAAGTTCTACAGAAAGCAAGAATACGCTTAGGAAAACCGAAAATTTTTTTAATCAGTTTTATCATATGGCACACACCTCATTCGTAGCTATGACCACGGAGTTTAATGTAAAGCTTATATAGCCACGGACATGCATCTACAATTCTTTGCTTAAAACTCCATGAAGCTTTGTATTTTTTTCTGCATTCATTTTCTTCTAAATTGAAAAAATCGAAATCCAGCATCCACTCCAAATGCTTACGGTAAGGCTTGTCTGCCAAAGTATCCCATTTATCCTTCAAATCATTTTGCATATATGTCCACGAGAAGGATGGGAGCTCCTCAAGCCGCAGTGCAATCAATTGATAAATATGATGGAATATACGATTATCATAATCAAATCCAAAGCCCCGTGGGTCAACACCGGCAATCCACAGACCTACCATAGTGCGATAGCATTTTTCGCAGCTACAGCAATTCTCGCCTGTTTTAGATTTCCAACATACATGTAAATTGATTGCGGTATCAGGATGCTCACGGTGATATTGAGCTATGTAGTTTGTTTTATTCTGACGATGCAACTCAAAGGCATCGTGAAAAACCTTGCTACCACAAAATTCCACATTGCCATCTATGGTAGGGTCCGAGGCACAGCGCACCTTTCCATCCTCAGCACAATTGGAGGAGGCAATATATACCATATTCACCCCATGAAGCCATGCGTATGGTGCAGCATGACCAATCAAACCTATACCGTGCTTGACACCGTACCACCAAGAGGTCTGCAAAGTTTCTCGAAAATCTTCTGTAAGCTTCACAACATCGTCAAACTCACGAAAACGGCTGCGGATTACCGCAAGAGGCAGGTTATACTGCCCTGCAGCATCCTTCAACCCTTTTTCCACAATATTCCAGCCATCTTCATTGTCAAAGTCTACATCTGAACCCCAGATGGATAACAGATGTGGCTTTTCATCCAAATGACGAAGCAACGTGGTAGTAGCATCCAAACCACCGGAAAAAAACGTGGCACTTTCGTCGCTCTTTTCAGGGACACATTCCACAATACTGCCAACAGTCAGCTTACCTGCAAAATTCGTCTCCGGATACATTTTTTTGAAGCCCTCCAGAAAATTCGGAATACTCTCATAAAAATCTCTATCCAATTCAGGAATCACTAATTCACAATCTGCCAGCCACATAATCTGCAAAGTGTTAGTAGCGAAGGGAATGGCCAACACACCGTCAGGTACACAGTCGATTGCTTCAGGATATTCAATAACAAAATCAACACCGGTAAAGTATTTTTTCAGGTTCTCACTGCACTGAAAGTCATAACGGACAGTTCCACCATTTTTTTCAATACGTAACAGTTCGATTTTTTCCATATAAAAATCCTCCATATTACTCTGATTGTCTACGAAGCTTATTCTTAACCTTGCTGAATAAGAATTCCCTTTCCCCTTTATTGAGAACCAAGAATACATTAATACATAGTCCGATTACACCAACAACACCACAGGTGACGAAGAAGCCTAACCACGTGCTTGGTGTTAAAAGCTGCTTTGCAATAACACCAACAGCAATAACTATGGCAGAGCATATGGTAGTAGTGCCTAAACAGGGGAAGAACTGCTTCCATGAATATCCAAGTAAAACTGCTGTTACAGGGGTAACGAAAAAAACGTTTTTAAATATAGTCATCACGCTGCTGACACCGGCTACCGCATAAATGTCCCAATCTGTGAACCTAATCATCAGCCAAGTAAACAAGAGGGAGCAACCACCTGTAATAATCATGGCTACTGCACTCAGTCGGGTTCGGTTGACCACGGCAAAAACACGGTGAAGGATAATGATACCACTGTTAATCATATAACTTAATATTGCCAGGGCGGTAAGCACTTGCAAGAGCTTGGCATCCTGTGTTGGAACCCAAAGAGAATAGAACACATCGCTCATCACAACAATTCCTGCTGCGGGAATTGTAACAGTTACTGCGGATATTTTCATAGCCCGATTGATATCCTTCAGAAGTATGTCCTTATTGTCCTTTGCGTAATTAATAGTCATCTCCGGTGAAAAGGCATCTGTTATGGCAACAGCAAACTGCCCTAAAACTGATGGAAGAGTCTTAGAAAGTGAAAGAACTCCCATGGCAGTAGCGCCAATGTAGATATTACACATCAATAAATCAAGTCCGCTCAACAGCATAGCGCCACCACCGGCAATAGAGCTCCATATACCCGCACTTAATAACTCTTGATTAGCCTTCCATGAACAAATTGGATTTCTTAAATTAATTTTTAATTCCGGCGTCAGCTTATGGGTATAGTGACCGGCAACGCCAAGGGTGATGAAGCCTATCACAGTAGAAACCAAGGTAATGTACCATACGCGAGGAATCCAAATTGCAAACATTCCCACAAGTAAAACGCAACGTAAAAGTGCCGTAAACATACTGGGGATATAAGATAAATCCATACGGTTGGTAATGTAGGTTCCACAATCGTAATTGGGCGCACCTGTTCGCACAAAGAAAGACAGGAACACAAAACTGAACAGCAGCTTTACATCCAACAAAATATCCATCGGAACATCAATAAAGGTTTCCAGCTTAACTACCATATATATAGCCGGAATCAGGAGAACCGCTACAATAACCAAATTGCCCCAGAATACGGAATTATAATACAAATTTGCTTTTTTATAATCCTTCCGGATATAGGCAATGGTAATAAACCTTGCTGCCATGGCATTCAAAGCTGTAACTATCAAATTGGCATATGTAACAAAATTATTTGCCAAAGAAACAAAGCCGTTTGCTTCCACGCCGATGGTACGAATAATATATGGTGACAGCCAAAAACTGATAAACAGATTAACCACCATAACACCAACGCTGGTTATAATATTTATGTATGTATTAATTTTGTTGTTGCGTTGTTTGGCCATTGGTCAATTATCTCCTAAACTGCGCTTTAAATAATTCGATATTTTCCTTTTTTATTTGAATATCTGTTACAAATTCTGAATTAATTTTCTTTTCAAGCTTTTCGGTGATATCGCTACGCTGAATCACCGGAAGCTTCACATCCACACCCATTTCCGTTGCTCGGTTATCCACGGCAATAATAATACTGCGAATTTTGTGGTTTAAAGCATGGATGCCTGCGTGAAGCCGAGTTCCCACATAATCTACGCCACCACTCTGTAGAAGTTTTTCATAGGCTTTCAAATCAGCAGAAATGGTGGTCAAATTTTCAGGAACATTCAAGGTTTGCAAATACTCTTCATCGTGCTTTCCCTGTAGCCAGAGATATACATGCTCGTAGTTTCGACTGAGAATTGCCAGCATTTCATTATCTTTTTGCGTATCACGGCGATAGTCCGTGATGGTAGTAACAACATCTTTTGATTTTTCTTTAGGAATATCACGGCAGAATTCCGGCGTTAGTGCCCATGTGGTAGGGCAACCGGTATTGATGACATTTTTAAAGCCCGCCTGTTGAAGCTTTTCCAGCGTATACTGGTCTCTGACGGAATGAAACAAATCAGGATTCAGCATTGTCCGATAAATCATTCGGGAATAATCAGTACAATTTTCCTGATATTCACCCCAACCTACACCTAACAGAATAACATTGCGGTAGTTCATTTTACGACGAACACCATCCGGCAAAATCCAACGCCAATGATGTTCAATATTTGAAGTCAGCAAATTTGTTCCACAGACAAATTTATACTTGGTCTGCTTTACGGTTGTTTCTTGTTCTGCTGAAGGCATCAAATGGGTGCTGACATGAACGGATTGATAAACAGGAAATAATTCGTCCAGTATTTCATTACAATAATGCATAATGATATAGTCACCCAGATTTTCTGTTCCCAGAGCAGTATTGAATCGGATGAGCTTGCCATTATCTTTTTGCGTCAAGAACGCTAATTTATCCAGCACTCTAGCGCTCTGCCCCACAACATTCCACAAAAACCGTTTATCCATTTTATTCCTCGTCAAACAGTCAATACAGACTGCTATAATTTCCTCGCTCTGTTTTTCAAATCCGTTTTCTTCATAACAAGCCTTCAAAACATATGTTGATGCACTTTTTTTGAAGCAGAGCTACATTTCTATATTCCGTAATATTGTAACACTTTACTTGTTTTTTTTCAATCCTGAAGCAACTTTAAAATACTTTTATCACTCTTGCAGAAAGCGTTACTTTAATCGGCGTTTTTTTCTTTTAGTGAGCCGTCCTCCTGCAACTCATATATTCTGTCGCAATATTTTAACATACTTGGACGATGAGTAGTTATAATGCAGGTGCGTTTTTCATCACTTATCATAAGATTTTTCAGAACACGTTCTTCCGTATTTTTATCAAGAGCAGATGTAGCTTCATCCATTATGAGAAGCGGTGCATTGCAAAGAACCGCTCTTGCGATAGATAATCTTTGAACCTGTCCTTCGGAGAAATTAATACCACGCTCACCCACCAATGATTCAAGCCCCAAAGGCAAAGCCTTAACAAAATCCCAAGCATCCGCTATTTCAAGAGCAGAACGCAATTCTTCATCTGTTGCACCTGGATTAACAACTCGCAAATTCTCTGCAATTGTCCCTGAAAAAATTGCGTTTTCTTGGGGCACATAAGAGCAAAACAGCCTCGTGCTCGGTGAAATATCTATGGCTTTACTGCCATTCACATTAAATTCGAGGCTACCCTTCGATTTATCAACAAGGCCTAAAAGAAGCCTTAATATTGTGGTTTTACCCTCACCGGACGGTCCTACGAAAGCTATGGTTTCACCGGGGTGAGCAAAAAAGCTTATATCATTCAAAACATTTCTGTTGCTATCTGCATACGAATAGTTAACATTTTTTGCAACAACGCTGACACCGTTTTCCCTTGCGCAAGGCAGCATTGCACTCGCTTTGTTGAAATCTTCAACATTCTCTCGCGGAAGCTCGGTGATTTCTTTTATTCTACCTGCCGCCGTTGCAACAGAAATAGCACTCGGCACCATTGACACAATGGAAGAAAAAGATGATGTAAGGCTTCCTGAAAGCTGCAAAAACAAGGTCATTGTTCCGAAGGTTATTGCTCCGTTCCACAAACGATAAACGCCCCAACCATAGCAGGAATAGGACACTACAAGACCGATTGCAGAAAGACAAAGAGTTGTTAAAATGGAAAACTTATCGTGAGTCAACCTCATATTACGATAGTTGTTTAAAAGCACCCTGAATTTTTCGGCATATTCCTTTGTTAATCCAAAGGCTTTTATAGTCTGCAAATTTTGAATGGACTCTTCGCTGAAAGACAAAACCTTACCATTCATCTGACGGGTTTCAAGATTATATTTTCTCATCATTTTTGTCATAAAGCGAGAAGAGAAAAACAAAACAGGTGCACTCATAAGTGCCAAAAAAGCCAAAGTAGCATCATAGTACAAAACAATTGAAAGGCAACCGAAAAACTGAACTAATTTTGTGATAAGACCGGGTAAAAAGGATATTACATTGCCGGAAACTGAATTCACATCTCCCTCAAGCCTGTTTACAAGCTCACCTGAATGATATTTATTGATTCCTTCCCAGTAAGCCGTTACCATTGCATTGTAAATTTCATAACGGATTTCATTACTGACGCGTGTACCCACCCGAGAAGAAATGAAAGAATTCCCCATATTAATCGCAATCTGCAAAACACCCAAGCCTATAACCAACGCTCCTGCTGAAAATACGGTACTGCTGTTATGCCCAACAACAGCATCTATAAGATCCTTGGAAGCAACGCTCGCCCCCAAGCCCATAGCAATGCTAACCACACCCATTAAAGTGTAGATAACAATTTCAAAACGATAACGGTTCATTACTTTTAAAAGCCATTTCCATTCTGAACTTATATTTTTAAAAAGAGTGCTGTAGTCGTTTGTTTTTTTCATCTAATGTTTTTTCTCCGTTTTTTACATTACATTTAATTTTTACATTACATTTCATTGTAGCATTATTATTTCTTTTTTTCAACTTATTTTAAAAGCTTTTCAGATAAGACCAATCATCCCAATATCTCTACACACAAAAACTCCTCACCGATTTCTCGATGAGGAGTTCATTTTAAATATAGAGTTTTACTTCCGTATTGCGCCAGCCTCTTATTCTGCAGGATGGGGATATTAGTTTTTCCATTCAACATAATCAAATTCAATCGGGAATATATCTCCACAATCAATTAGTTTATAGAAAATACAAGAAACGAAAAAAATCCGTCATACTTCAAAGGAATTTGTTTTAGTTATTTGTTATATTCTATAATTCAGTTAAGAATTAGTTTTGTTTTGTGATATTCTGACAATGTCGAAGTGATATTTTCGCACACGAAAGCGTGGAACGGCGATATAAATCCGCATTTGCGTACTGCTCAAGTGCATATTGAAGCATATTACGAAACTCGTTCATTCCGTTGATTAAAAGGTTGCACTCAAAGTCCGTGAGCTTCAGTTTGGTTTTCTTATTAAACATAAAAATGACCTCCTTGTATTTGGTAATACCATTTTACAAGGAGGTCTGTGTTTTGTCGAATGTGCGGAATATACTAATATGTGGGCATACTTTAATATAGCATCTATTTTGAAATCATCCCCTTAACTGTTGACTTTTCCCTTAAATATTGGTATATTTTAAGGGAAAGAAAGGTGATTACGGTTATGCGACAGTTTAATTATTCTTCTATAAAAGACTGCAAATGGGACAGTGAAATCCTCGGACTTATTGCCGCTATATATAAAGAAGCCGGAAAACAGGAGCTTTATCTTAAGCAAAAACCCGATGAACTTGAAAGATTAGTTGAAATTGCAAAAATACAGAGTACAGAAGCTTCCAATGCTATTGAGGGAATTGTCAC
>JAZUOS010000058.1:0-40918 GCA_045604765.1 Acutalibacteraceae bacterium
CATCATGAGTTTCGCCCATTTTACGATTGATACCCGTATAGAATAATATACGTTCTGTCGTAGTGGTTTTACCGGCGTCAATATGTGCCATAATACCAATATTTCTTGTCATTTCAAGAGATACTTTTCTTGGCATTTTAAACCTCCATCCGCGTGTATCACGCGGTCATTAACAAATTACCATCTGTAGTGAGCAAAAGCCTTGTTTGCTTCTGCTGTTCTGTGCATTTCTTCACGTCTTTTAACTGCATTACCCAAGCCGTTAGTAGCATCGATAATCTCGTTTGCAAGACGCTCCTTCATTGTGCGCTCTGAACGCTGACGGCTAAACATTGTAAGCCAACGTAGCGCTAGAGTCTGCTTTCTTTCAGGACGAACCTCGAACGGAACCTGATATGTGGCACCGCCCTTACGAACTGCTTTACATTCGAGTTGTGGCATAATATTCTCCATAGCAGCATCAAATACTTCGAGTGGTTCTTTACCTGTTTTTTCACTGATGATGTCAAAAGCACCGTAAACTATCTTCTGAGCTACACCCTTCTTACCGTCAAGCATAATGTTGTTAATAAGGCGAGTAACCTTCTTTGAATTGTAGATAGGATCCGGCAAAACATCACGTTTTGCAATAAAGCCTCTTCTTGGCATTGTACTTCCCTCCTTCATAGGAATGATATCATAGGTACTCGAGTTGACAAATTCCCGTTAACACCAAACAAGGCTTTCATTATTATATAAAGCCTGCCGGTTTACAGCAGAGATTGTCTATTCTCTAAAAAAATTATTTCGCACCTGCTTTAGGACGCTTTGCGCCATACTTGGAACGACTTTGCATTCTGTTGGCTACACCCTGTGTATCAAGTGTACCTCTGATGATGTGATAACGTACACCAGGAAGGTCCTTAACACGTCCGCCACGGATAAGAACAACAGAGTGTTCCTGCAAGTTGTGGCCGATACCGGGAATGTAAGCTGATACTTCGATGCCGTTTGAAAGACGTACTCTGGCAATTTTACGAAGAGCAGAGTTAGGCTTCTTAGGTGTAGAAGTTTTAACAGCTGTGCATACGCCGCGTTTCTGCGGTGAATCGTTGTCGGTAAGGTTGCGCTTCATGGAGTTGTAGCCCTTTAAAAGTGCAGGAGCCTTAGCCTTCTTTTCAACGGTTTCACGACCGCTACGAACTAATTGGTTAAAGGTAGGCACTATTCACTATCTCCTTTCTTTAAAAAATAGACAGCACGAAACTACGCACAGTTTCGCACGCTATCATATAATAACACTAACGTCTGCATTTGTCAACAAAAATTTTTAACAAATACAGACGTTATTTTACTGAGTTTTTTTGTGCTTTTTTATGTTTTCTATTGTAAGTGTTATTGCCCAGATAATACAGGCACCTGCCGCAATTGACAAAGCATATTGCAATGTTATGTTGGCATACAATTTTGCCGCTACCCAGTCACGTATTACTGCACTAATGCACGTATAATATAGTGCCCTGCCGGGAACCAGCGGTATTACCGATGTTATAAAGAAAAGAGTTGACGGTGCTTTTTTTAGCCTTGCCATAATCTCGCTGTAAAGTGCCGATGCTGCCGACGCTAAAAGACCCGCAAAAAATATTGTATTCCATAGGTGCATTCCAAGCAGATAAAGCCCCCAGTTAAGCAAACCACCAAGCGCCGCAACTATAAGATATTGCTTTTTAAGTCCAAACAATAGAGCAAAGCCAAGTGAACCTAACATACCGGTTATAAGCTGAATTATAACTTCATTCATATCGCAATACCTCCCACCAGAAGAATTGCAAGCATAAATCCGACTGCAAGACCTGCCGCCCACAAAAGACTTTCAATAAGTCGCATTATACCTGATATGGTATCGCCAACCAAAATATCACGCATAGCGTTGGTGAATGCGATACCGGGAATCAGTAGCATTATAACGCCTATTATAACCATATCTGTATGGGTTGTTGGTATCAGTTTTGTAACAATACAAATCAACACACCAACAGCAAATGAACAAACTATATTGAATATTATGTTATTTGGAAAAACACTTGAAAATTTTCTTTGAAAAAAACAAACTAACAGTGCGAAAACCGCAGCGATTACCCCATCAAGAATGTTACCGCCAAAGAACACCGCGAACGCACCTGCCGCCAAGGCAGAGCCTAAATAAAACTTCCAAAGGTTAGTCGGTTGTTTACAGTTTTTTATCTGAAGCTCAAGTTCATCTATTGGTAGCGGATTTTCACAACACTTACGGCTAAGCGCATTAAGTCCTTCAAGTCGCCACAGTTTGTTGCTGCCGGGACTTTCTACACGTCGGCTTTCGGTAATAAGATTGCCGTCGGAAAACTTCATTGTAACAATAATGCTAGCTGTAATAACCATAACATCGGTTTTAATTGCACCGTAGGCTTTGCCCATAAGTGACAATGTGTTTTCAACGCGACGCACCTCACCACCCGAGCACATCATCATCTCGCCCATATCAAGCAGTAAATGCAAAAGCCTATATTCATCGCCTTTTGTAAGTGTCATAATCTCACCATCCTTTAACGCAAAATAATTTAACACATATGATTGCCTTTTTCAAGATTAAATTTTATCGTAATTTATTCTGTATAAAATTTATCTTCTTTCCATTTTGCAGGATTTTTGTCTATGTATTGCCATATTTCCTTATAATCCTCTTCCCCGCGAATTATATGGTCGTATGACCTATACTGCCAAATATTTTTACCATACAGTTTGTTGCAAAATCTTTTAAATGTTCCCACGAAATTTGAAATTTTAGAATTTGTAGGGACCGGCGTCCCCGACGGTCCGTCATCAGACCTTATTATCTCGATTAACATATGTATGTGATTAGGCATAACCACATATTTGTTAATTTTTATATCATCATAAAAATCGGTCATGATTTCAATTTGTTGATTTGCAATTTCGCCATATTCGGTAAATTTTATTTGCGGACCGTCAAGGATGCCGGTCCCTACAATGTCACATAAAAGTTTTCGCTTATCCTTGGTACACATCGTTATAAAATAATATCCGTCTTGGCTGTAATCGTAATCTTTGAGTCTTATCTGTTTTCTTTTAGGTAATTGCATTTATATCACCAAATACAAAATTTATTCCTATCAAACTAAATCATAATAATTCAAATCCCTTTAAATATAGTAGATTTTGAATAATCCACTGACCTTTCCACCAATTTTTACTTACTGCCCATTCATCAGGGTAATTGCCACCCCAATTCCAACCTATATTCCAAGAACCATCTTGAAGTTGTGTATCTATAATATATTGACATTCATAATCAGCAATCTTTTTATTCGCTGGATAATACTCACTTTGGTTTGAATTAATAAAACAAGATGGTTGACATACATATCCGCTCCATTTTGTTGTATCCGTTTCAATTAATTTATGTATCGATTTGTGCAATTTTTCTTTTAACTCATCAAAAGCAATATATTGAGTGGCATTTGCCTTTTCAAATAACTCTGCCATTCGCATATAGCAGGTACACGTGTGCATATCTATGATTTCATCTGGTGAAAGCGCATCAACAGCCTCGTTAGCAACTCGCACTCCCAGTTTAAAAATATCAGCATCTTTATCGGCATATCTTACAATAAAACCTGCTATTTGCGCAGTTCCATTATAATCGGTATGACAACTACTAACACTGTCAGTATGCCACCAAGGTGCGTGCGGATAATCATTATTACTTGGTATTGTTATTTCCCAAGTTTTACCATTAAAATGCGTACCGCTATTATACCACTTTAAAAGGCCTTTAATAACAGGATTATTACCATCCTCAAAATCAATTTCTCGTATTATTTCACTTGCCGTATTTGAATGTAGTGGCGTTGAATTAGGGTTCCAACAATCTGCCTCCACCGCATGACCAAAGCCGCCATCTTCGTTTTGATAACAAGACAACACATTCATTACGGCTTCCTTACTACCATTTTCAAAATGATACTGAAAACGCGCTAAATCAATTGGTCGTGCATTACGATACATAAACGCTCTTGCTTTTTCATATGTTGTATTCATTTGGTACAACCCTTTCACACCTTACTTTTATAAAATCTTATCACAAATTCGAATGTTTTACAACATTAAAAAGAGAGATAGCAAACACTATCTCTCTTAAAATTTATTGTGTGTTTATTAATACATTCCGCCTCCGGCTGCGGCCGCTGCGGCTGCAGCTGCATTTGCTGCGGCTACATCTTCTGGTTTATCGGCAACAAGGCTTTCGGTTGTAAGCACCATTGCGGCAACTGAAGCTGCATTTTCAAGTGCTGAACGTGTAACCTTTGTAGGATCAACAATACCTGCGTCAAGCATATCGGTATAGGTTTCACTATAAGCGTCAAAGCCGTAATTAACCTTACCGCTATTTAAAATCTTATCAATTATAACAGAGCCTTCAATGCCTGCGTTATAAGCAATCTGACGGATTGGTGCCTCAAGTGATTTAAGAACGATGTTAACGCCTGTCTTTTCGTCACCCTCGGTCTTATTAGCAAGATCAGCTACTGCAGGAATAGCGTTAAGAAGCGCTACACCACCGCCTGCTACAATGCCCTCTTCAACTGCGGCCTTAGTAGCGGCAAGAGCATCTTCTATGCGGAGCTTTTTGTCCTTCATTTCGATTTCGGTAGCGGCACCAACCTTAATTACTGCAACACCGCCCGCAAGCTTAGCAAGACGTTCTTGAAGCTTTTCGCGGTCAAATTCGCTTGTTGTAATTGCGATTTCATTTCTGATTTGAGCAACGCGGTCTTTAATAGCGGTCTTATCGCCAGCACCGTCAACAATAACGGTGTTTTCTTTTGTAACCTTAACCTGACGTGCGCGACCAAGCTGCATTACGCTTGCATCCTTAAGCTCAAGACCAAGCTCTTCGGTAATAACTTCGCCGCCTGTAAGAATAGCAATGTCGCGAAGCATTTCTTTACGTCTGTCACCAAAGCCCGGAGCTTTTACCGCAACACAGGTAAATGTGCCGCGAAGCTTGTTAACGATAAGGGTTGAAAGTGCCTCACCCTCGATATCCTCCGCAACAATAACAAGTTTTTTACCCGACTGAACAATTTGTTCAAGAAGTGGTAAAATCTCTTGAATGTTAGAAATCTTTTTATCAGTAATAAGAATGTAAGCATCGTCAATAACAGCTTCCATCTTATCGGTGTCGGTTACCATATAAGGTGTGATATAGCCACGGTCAAACTGCATACCCTCAACAACTTCTGAATAGGTTTCAGCGGTCTTTGATTCCTCAACAGTGATAACACCGTCAGCCGATACCTTTTCCATAGCTTCGGCAATGAGTGAGCCAATTTGTGCATCGCCCGATGAAACGGTTGCAACACGAGCAATATCGTCGGTGCCCGAAACCTTTTTAGAATTGTCAATTATTGTAGCGATTGCGGTGTCAACTGCATTTTTGATACCCTTTTTAACTACCATTGGGTTAGCACCTGCAGCAACGTTTTTCATACCCTCGTTAATAAGAGCCTGTGCAAGCACTGTAGCGGTTGTGGTACCGTCACCTGCTGCATCATTGGTTTTAACCGATACTTCCTTTACAAGCTGTGCGCCCATATTTTCGAAAGCATCTTCAAGTTCAATTTCTTTAGCAATGGTTACACCGTCATTTGTAATAAGCGGTGAGCCGTATTTTTTATCCAGAACCACGTTTCTACCCTTAGGTCCTAATGTTACCTTTACAGCGTTGGCGAGCTTATCTACGCCTGTTTGAAGCGCTTTGCGTGCTTCTTCACCAAAAATAATGTTCTTTGCCATAATAAAATATCTCCTTACTCAACGATTGCAAGAATATCCGAAAGATGAAGAACGGTATATTCTTCATTATCTAACTTAATATCGGTGCCGGCATATTTAGCGGCGATAACCTTGTCACCCGGCTTTACGGTCATAGCAATCTCTTTGCCGTCAACCATACCACCAGGGCCTACCGCCACAACCTCAGCAATTTGAGGCTTTTCTTTTGAAGCGGATGTAAGCACAATGCCGCTTTTGGTTGTTTCTTCTGCTGCTGTTGCTTTTATTACAACATTGTCAGCCAACGGTTTAATTGTCATAATAAAAATCTCCTTTTTACTGCGTTGCAGTTTAGTTTATATTAGTAATTATATACAATATTTTTTAAAAGTCAAGTAAAGTCAAAAACATTTAAACTTTTGTTAACACTTTATTTGCAATACTCGTTGGCAACACAAATTTAACCGCACTTTTTACAAGCTCAAATTTCATATTTGTAGTTTCTATTATCTCACCGTCAAGGTTTACAGGTATTGGCTCATCTGCTGCAAACTCCATACTTGTGCAATTCTTAAGTGTGCAACAATCCAGCTTTTTATGCTCGCCTTTTTTATAAAGATTCAAAAACTTTAAAATCTTTAATTTTGATATTTTATCTACAAGTGTAAAATTAAGCTTGTTATCATAGGGCACAGCGTCGGGTGCGCCCTTATAACCGCCTCCATAATAAGGTGCGTTAGCAATAACTGCAAAAAGGCAGTTTTTTTGCTGTGGCGGCTCACCATCAACCGATATTTTTGCCGTTATTCCAAGTTTGCCTAAAAAAGTTTTAACAATAGCAAGCGTATAAGCAAACGAGCCTGACACAAGCGGCCAGTTTTTAAAGATTGACATATCACGCGCTACTACGGCATCCATACCAACCGAGCAACCGTTAAGGCAGTATTTATCGCCCGCCTTAATCAAATCCATTTCTACAGATTCTCCGTCAATTTGTTCGGCAATATCTAAAAAGCTGTTACGATTTTCAAAAAACTTTAAAAAGTCATTTGCCGAGCCGCAAGGAATAACACCAAGCTCTACATTGCTATATCCAACTATAGAATTAAGAACAGCCATAACGGTACCCTCACCGCCACACGCAAACATCCTAATATTATCGCCTGTTTTGGCTTCACAACTCGCCGAGCGCATCATATCATCAATAGAATTCCTAAAATGTATTTTATAATCATCGGTTTTGTCTGAAAAATAATCATTTATAGATTTAATTATATCTTCTTGAGCATTACCCTTACCTGCTAATGGATTGATATAAAAAACATATCTCATTGTTTTATATTCCTTTATTTTTAAAATACATAAACAGCTGACACTTAATCATACCGTTATATAGCTTACGGCGTTTGTCGGCAGTTTGACCGAAATGCTTTTCAAACTCGTCGTGAGGGCTGATTACAAAATACTTTTTGCCTTGTGTTCTGTCAAATCGCTCGCCCATAATTTTATATAGCTTTTCAGCTTCTGCTACATCAAGCAGTCGCTCGCCGTAGGGTGGATTGGTTATTACAAGCAACCGCTCGTCGGGGGTTTTAAAATCGCGTATATCACTGACCGACGCTTTAACATACTTTTCAACTCCCGCTTTTTTAGCATTAGCAAGTGTGAGCTCTACGCTTGCGGGGTGTATATCATAACCCTGCGCTCTGAAATCTACGTTTTTAATTATAATGTCCTGAGCTCTCATACGCTCTTGCTGCCAAGCAGTTTTAGGAATTGAACCAAATCTTTCTGCTGCAAAAAAGCGGCGCAGACCGGGGGCGGTTTTAGTAGCCATTAAAGCCGACTCTATAAGCAGCGTACCGCTGCCGCAAAATGGATCGTAAACTTGAGAATCGGGGAATATTCGCGCTAAATCACACATAGCCGCGCCCAAGGTTTCTTTAAGAGGCGCATCGTTAGAATTACGGCGGTAACCGCGCTTGTGCAAGCCCTCACCCGAGGTATCAATCGTAACCGTTACGTTATCCTTGATTATAGTAAAACGAATTTTAAATTCAGCGCCCGTTTCGGCAAACCACTTTATACCGTATTTTGATGACAAACGGTCGACTATAGCCTTTTTAATAATAGACTGACAATCCGGAATACTGAAAAGTACCGAATTTATGCTCGAGCCCGCGCTTACGGGGAATGAGTCATCTTTTCCTATAAAGCGTTCCCACGGAAGTGACTTTACGCCGTCAAAAAGCTCTGTAAATGTGGTGGCGTGAAACTGCCCCATATTTATAAGTATGCGTTCGGCAAAACGGGAATTTATATTTGCGCGAGCCAACATATTAAAATTGCCCTCTAAAAGCACTCGACCGTTTTCAGCCTCGACCTTTTCAAAGCCCATTCGACGAAATTCGTCGGCAGCGATACTCTCTACCCCAAAAAGACAAGGGGCAATTAATTTTATGTTTTCCATACCTTTAAATTTCCTTTGTTATATGTCTGGTTACATGGCAACCGATATTAACCGCAACAGGTAAGCCCGCAATATGCGTAGGCGCGGTTTCAATATTTACAGCAAACGCTGTAGTATTGCCGCCAAAGCCCTGCGGTCCTATATCTAATTGATTTATTTTTTCAAGCAGTTCCGCTTCAAGCTCTGCATAAAACGGATTGCTGTGCCTTATATCAACATTGCGGCAAAGCGCTTTTTTTGAAAGGTACGCGCATTGCTCAAAATCACCGCCGATGCCAATGCCTATTACCATTGGCGGACAAGGATTATTTGATGCCGCCTTAACTATGTCTAACACCGCATCAACCACACCCTGCCTCGCGTGAGAAGGCGTTAGCATTTTAATGCCACTCATATTTTCACTGCCAAAGCCCTTTGGCGCTACTGTAATTTTTATTGTGTCACCTGACACAATATTTGTGTGTATGACAGCGGGGGTGTTATCGTTTGTGTTAACGCGATTCAGTGGGTCGGCCACAACCGATTTACGAAGCAAACCCTTTTCATAGCCGCGGCGCACACCCTCGTTTACAGCATCATTTAGGTCACCGCCTGCAATATGAACATCCTGCCCTACTTCTAAAAAGACTACCAACATACCGGTATCCTGACAAATTGGCAGGTCAAGCTCTTTTGCGGCTTCAAGATTTTTTTGCAAATCGCAAAGCACACTGCGACCAAGCGGATTTGTTTCACACTTAGCGCAATTATGCAAACAGTTTTCTATATCATAAGGCAACTGTTTATTAGCTTTAATACATAATTCTTCGATAGTATCTGTAATTAAATTTACTGAAATCTCTCTCATAAAATCACTTCTTAAAAAACAAAGGGCAGTTTCCTACCTTTGCGGTAGAAGCCGCCCTAATTTATTTATCTTACGCCCGAGCCGCGCTTGGTGCGGTTTGCATCGGGATTTTTGCGTTTGAGGTCTGAAAACTTTTCATCGCTTGATTGCTTAAAGCGATTCATCATTTCCTCAAAGCTTGCGGGCTCACTTTTTTTAGGAGTCCAGGTATATGTAGAATCTATGCTCTGTTTAACGGGCGCATTTCTGCGTTCGCGACGAGGCGCATCCTCAGCTTTCTTTTCGGGTGGTAAAGCGCGTTTTATGCTAAGTGAAATTTTGCCGTCTTCACCAACGCTTAGCACCTTCATCTTAACAACATCGTCAACCTTTACGTGCTCTTTTATATCGTTTACATAGTTTCTTGCAACCTCAGATATGTGCACCATACCCGATTTGCCGCCACCAATATCCGCAAAAACACCAAACGATGTTATTGTTGTAATTTTTCCTTCTACAATGTCGCCAACCTTAAGCTCCATAAACTTAAAAAGTCCCCCTAATTGCCTGATATGTCAATATATATTTCTTCGTCAGAGTAGACAAAGCCCAACCTCTCACGAGCCGCTTTTTCGATTATATCCGCATGTGAATCGCTATTGAGTAACGCCTTTAATTCTTCATTTTCAAGTTTGAGAGTATCACGCTTGCCCATAAGCTCTGCCAAAGTTTCTTTATCGCGAGCCAACACATTACCAAGGCCCACAAGAGTGACCACCATATAAACAGAAACACCAAGAACTATAAGCCGCACAATGACGCTTTTTTTACGCTTTGGTCTTTGTTTCATTTAAAGCCTTCTCCATACTATCAATATTTTTATTAGTATACAACAGCCTACACACATTTTTCAAGAGTTTTTTTGCACTTTTAGAAATTTTAAATATGCTTTTGCCCATTTTAAATATTAAGGACTCAAATTTAATATAAAAATCACTTAAAAACCCACTGATTATTTTGTTTATTTTTGATGCTGTTAAAAAAATAAATTTAAAAACCGGAAACAGCAATCTTGACAAGCTGACACGAAACATTCCAAAGCCCAACGCCTCGCCTACCAGCACATAGCCGCGTATCTCGCCGTTTGTTCGCGAAATTAAAAATATAAAGGTAACAAAGGCATAAATAACCCAGAGCAATATATCGGTAAGCTGTACCGCCCAAAATGAATTAAGGCACACCTTACGCGCGGCGCGTATTATGTCATAAAGCCCACAAAACATCCCGCCCACGCATAAAGATAACAAAAAGGTTATTGTTTGGTTGTAACTATTTATCTCCCACATAACTCATCTTAAAAGGCGTGATAAAAAGCCGCCCGATGTTTTTGCATCAGACATATAAACCACCGCGTGCACCTTGCCCGTAGCGGTTAAATCACCCGTGGCCGTGTTAAAGCTTTCTATGTGTAATTTTTCGCCCTTTACGGTCATTTTGCCAAGCGCAGTATCAAGCAAAACGGTCTCGTCGTCAAACGATGAAACATCCTTTACGCCCGATATATTAAGCCGCTTTCGGTTTTCGATTATTACATTTTGAACAGTAGATATATTTTCTTCCAAAATAAAACACCTCAATAAAATATATTTATGAGGTGTTTTGCTTATTCAATAATTTTGTACATTAAAGCGGCGTCATCCTTGCGGACTGTTTCAGCAACATTTAAGACCTGCACCTTAACATTTTTAGAGCCGAAGGATATTTCTATAATATCATTCACTTTAATGTCAAGTGACGCTCTCGCCACCCTGCCGTTTACCGCTACCCTGCCTGCATCACATGCTTCATTTGCAACGGTGCGGCGTTTGATAATTCTTGACACTTTTAAATATTTATCTAATCGCATAATAATCCTTTTAAAAAACTTGAGCCGCCTTTTTAGGCGGCTCGTTTTACTAATTTTAGATTAGTTGATAGCGTCTTTAAGAGCTTTACCAGCCTTGAAAGCGGGAACCTTTGAAGCAGCGATCTTAATCTTCTTACCTGTAAGAGGATTGATACCTTCACGAGCTGCGCGCTCTTTAACTGAGAATGTACCAAAACCAACAAGAGCTACCTTGTCGCCTGCCTTAAGAGTATCAGTAATAGCATCAAAAACTGCTGCTACTGCCTTTGCTGCATCTTTGTTAGAAAGACCTGCTTTCTCTGCAACTGTTGCTACTAATTCTGTCTTGTTCATTGTTAGAACCTCCTGAATATTTTTGGTTTTCTTAAAGTGTTTAAAACTTTTTTCAAACTACTTTTTTAATTATACCTAATCTTTTAAAAAAATCAACAGATTTTAATAGATTTATTAAAAATATTCAAATTATTCTGCATAATTTTGTGCAATTTTTACCATAATTATCTAATAATTTTAAGTTTTGTAAACAATTTCAGTATTTTTTTGCCCTTTGGAAGTGTAAGCACATCATCAGGCTCAAAGGTATTAAGAATTACGAGCATTACAAAATATACAACGGCCGCAACACCAATTTCAAGCACAGTGCCGATTTTGCCTATTGAACTTAGGTCTAAAACAATGGTTGAAAGACCGCAAAATAGCGCCGATATAAGAGGCTTTAAAATGGTTTTCCAAACATTTGGTATAACCTTAGTACTTAAAATTAAAGTTACTAGATGTGCGATAAACACAAACATAAAACATGCCAATGTACCGATAGCTGCCCCTTGAATATTAATTGAAGGCACACTTACCAAAAAATAGTTAACTAAAACTTTTATAACCGCTCCTATGGCAATATTAATAAACGCAAAAATTTCTTTTTTTACAGATTGAAGCATACTAGTCATTGGAATAGAAATTCCTGCAAAAATTGCTGCCAAACCATAAATTCGAAGTATATTTCCTCCAATTTCAACAGAAGCTGTCGTGCTATATATAAGGTTCATTATTTCATCACCCATAAACACAAAGCCCATGCCTATAGGCATTGATATTATTGCCGTTAATTTTATTGGAGATTCGATGTTTCTTTTTATAAGCGCTCTATCCTTTTTAGTCCAAGCAGTAGCCAAAACAGGTAGTGCGCTAACACCCAAAACAGACGTTATTGCCGGAACCAAATTATAAAGTGTAAATGCTTTACCGCGTATACCATAAAGAAATGTTGGCAACTCATCATTGCTCAAGACTGTTGACGAATTCAAATTATAATCAACAATAGAGTTATGATACATATTTCTAATAGTATCAGCACTATCTGTCATCATTTTTGTAAGATGATTTTTAACAAAAAAAGCATCAGCTAAGGATGAAAAACTATTTGCCAAAGAAGCAAAAACAACAGGAATAGCAATTAGTATAACCGCTCCCACAATCGTAGATGTTTTTTGAGCTGTAGGTGAATTTTCTAACTCTTGTTTCGTTATACCGTCCCCTTTTATTTTATATCGAATAAACAAAAAGAACGCGGCGGCTACACTACCCATAGTAATACCAAACATTGCGCCTGCAGCCGACAAAGCGACACTGTTGGTAGTTTTTAACACAATATAAGCAAATCCATAACCCAAAATCAACTTACCCAAGGCTTCGATAATATCAGAAATCGCCGTTGGGTACATATTACGTAGTCCTTCGTAATAGCCTCGAAAAGCAGATGTTATACAACAAACCAATAACGCCGGAACGATAGCATATATACTGTAAATGGTTTTGCCTGTAGAATCGGTGCTTGCAACAAATTTTGGCGTAAAAATCAACATAATAAATGTTGCAATTAATCCCGTTATAATAAAAATTTTGCTTGTCACCTTAAATACTTTTTTTACATCATTAAATCTTTCCTTAGCCATATTTTCAGCGACAATACGCGAAATTGCTATAGGTAAACCTGCCATAGCCAGAGTATATATTGGAGTAAAAAGATCGTATGCCGAAGAAAAATAACCAAATCCTAAATCGCCTATTAAGTTAGAAAGAGGGATCTTAAATACTGCACCTATTACTTTTACCAAAAGTGTTGAGCAAAGCAATATTATTGCACCATACTCAAAGCTTTGCTGTTTTCTTTTATTTTCTTGCATTATAAACCTACCTCATTACATAAAGCTTCAAGAACTTTTATAAAAATTTGCGAAAGGGTTTGACCCTCAAGCGTGTTCATATCACTGTAATTAGTATACGCATCCTCACCCGCATCGTCAGATACACGGCGAAGGCTTAAATACGGTATATTTGCCATATCACATACACTGGCTATTGCCGCAGTTTCCATATCACAGGTAGTAGCCGAGAAGGTGTCGCGCAAAAAGTCGCGGTCAGCAGCGTTGCAAATAAACCTATCGCCGCAAACGGCAGTGCCGTGCGCGCACTCACCTAATGCCGACTGTGATATTTTAACAAGCTTGCTGTCGGCATCATAAATATATTTTTGAGATGGCTTTTCACAAGGCTTATAGCCTATACCCGTAAGATCAAAGTCGTGCTCTAAAAATTTATCGGGAATTACTATCTCACCGCGTTTAACAGCGCTGATGCCGCCCGACAAACCGAAGTTTAGGATGTATGTACAGCCTATATCACAAAGATGTGTGGCGGCTGTAGCGGCATTAACCTTGCCAATACCACAGTTAATGCATATTACACTTGCGTTGCCCATTTCAAAGCTTATTGCATTACGGTTAAAATATTTATATTCTTTTGTATTATATTGATTTACCGACTCCACAAAGGGCGCATATTCATCATAGTCGGCAACAACTATGCCAATTTTTAAATCTTTCATTTTTACAGTCCCTAATCAAGTTTTACTCCGCAGCTGTTGCAAAAGGATGAGTTAATATCAATGTTTGCATTACAGTTAGGACATACCCGTTTATTTTTAATATTTTGAATATCCTCGTTAAGACGGGCAATTTCCTCATTTTTTTCAATTATTGCATCGACAAGATTTCTTGTTTCGTCACTTAAATCGGTAGAGTCCTTTACAAGCTCAAAATAAATTTTACCAAGGTCGGCGTAGTCTTTTTCACGCTTTGATTTAAGTGAAGCAATGCTGAATCTTTGCTTTTCAACCGTTACTACCTCACCTGTTTTTTGGCAAGCAACATCCAAAACCTCTTTGGTTTTGTTTAAAGCATCATCTAAAAATCCCATTATATAATACCTCCGAATAAAAATTTACAGCTTAAGGTCGCCTATAAACTCGCGGATAAGCGAATTGTCAGGAACTAAAGCGCTGTTAATGGCAGCAAAGCGCTCAAGCGCGTTTGCGGTTTTGATAAAATAATCATAGCAGGGTGCGTTTTTATGAACGGTGCTTCGCATTTTGCCAAAACGCTCACGGTAAACACCCAGCTCATACGGATGAAATGTTACAAGCTGCACATCTGCCGTATCCTTAAAGCAATATAAATACTTTCGTTCACCGTCTATAACATTATTCCAAAGATGCAGTGTTTCGGTAGCGGTAGCGCCTCTAAAACGGTCGTCACGTAGCACACGGCGAATAAGCCTTATCTGACGGCTTGATAGCATCTGCACACCGTTGTCATCATCTACCGAACGGTTTACGCTGATATATATTTTAAAAATATTTTTGCGTGGAACCAAATCTGAAATCAGCGGATTCATTGCATGCAAGCCTTCAATAATAACAATGCCTCGATTGCCGATGTTTAACTGCTTTGCATTAAGTGTTCTTGCTTTGGTTTTAAAATCATATTTTGGCAGACTTGCCGAGCCGTTTTTTATTATCGTGTCAAAGCACTCTTTTATAAGTGTTATATCAAGCGAATTGACCGATTCAATATCCGCGCTGCCGTCGGGTAAGATTGGCAGTTTGTCGGCCGGCAAATAAAAATCGTCAAGTGATACTACGGCAACCTTTTCATTAAGTCGCTCTAATTCAAGCTGCAAAAGATGCGCCGTTGTGGTCTTGCCCGAGCCCGAAGGCCCCGCAATTGCCACAATTTTAACATCGTCATCACTTTCTATTCTTTTTGCAATATCTGTAATGTTTTTAATATACTCTTTATTACACGCCTTGATAAATTCCTCCGGACACTCGGTTGCCATTTTGTTAATCTCGTTTAAAGTATTTATCATAAAACTCACCTATTTCTGTTTTGCGTGATATAAGCTCGTCGAAACCGCTTATATATTCATAAGGATATTTAAAATTGAATATTCTTTTTATGTTTTTTTGAGTGATGTCTTTAAGCTTTGTAACAGCCGACGCGCCGCAAGCAAGAATTGTGTGCGTTTCGTCCATTATATAAACATTATAAAGACCTTCAAAGCCTTTCTTTGCATAACCTACATTTTCAAGATTGCCCACTGTTTTGCTTTGCCTATACATATAGTATGGCAAAATTTGATTTTGCTCAAGTGTTTCGCGCGCAAAGCCCACCATTTTTGAAGCCTCGGCGCCCATTTCTATTTCACTGTGCTGACCCGCTTTATTAAGTGTAGATGCCCGTTTCATTGAAAGCGAATGAACGGTTACGCTCTCGGGGTCTAATTTTAAAATATCTTTGAGTGTATTTTTAAAACTGTCAAAAGTATCACTTGGCAGCCCTGCAATAAGGTCCATATTAATATTATCAAACCCAATTTCGCGGGCTAAATTGAATGCATCAACAATGTCTTGCGCAGTATGCTTTCTGCCAATACATTCAAGCACGCTGTCATTCATTGTTTGCGGATTTATGCTGATGCGTGTAACGCCGTTTTGCTTTATAGCGCGCAGCTTATCGGCATCAATCGTATCGGGTCGGCCAGACTCTACCGTAAACTCACGAACGGTAGACATATCAAAACAACTGTTAACCGCACCAAGCACACGGTTTAACTGCTCGGCATTAAGCGTGGTCGGTGTTCCGCCGCCCATATAAACCGTTTCAAGACGCAAATTTAATTTTTTTGCTATTTCTGCCGTAATTTCAAGCTCACGACATAGCAGTTCCACATACTGCGGAATTATATCCTGCGCCTTTTCTACCGAATGAGATACGAACGAGCAATACGAACAGCGGCTTGGGCAAAAAGGTATCGACAAATAAAGGCTAAACGAATTATCTTTTGATAACTCAACTATACTCTCTTCACCTGCAACAGCCTTTTTGCAAAGTTCAAGCTTTTGCTCATTTACTAAAAACTTATTTTTAAAAAAGCTCTCGGCATAATCTGTTCCGTATTCATTACAGTAACGCGAAAATAGCTTTGCAGGTCGAACACCCGTTAGTATGCCCCATTCGGGTCGGTAGCCTGTAATTTTTTCAAAGCAATAAAACAGTTGGCGACCAAGCTCGTGTTGGGTTTCTTTTTTGGTATCAGGTATTTCTTTATCAACAACAGCCGAAAATTCCGCCTCGCCGTTTTCTAAGCAAAGCTTTACACGGGCAATTATATCGTCACCGTTCTCTAAAACCTCACAAACTGCGTATTTTGAGTCGGCTTCAACCATATGCAAAACCTCGATTTTTTCGAAAGGAAGAAATAGCCGTATTAACTTTTCCATTTCATAGTCAAACTGGTGACCAATGTTGCAAAGCTTCATTTTTTACCTCAAATAAGGATTGTTTTTTCTTTCGTGACCTATTGTAGTCACTTCGCCGTGACCCGAATAAACCTTTACCTCATCATCAAAAAGCCACATTATTCTATCAAGCGACTCTTTCATATCATTTATATTGCCACCGGGTAGGTCTACTCTGCCTACTGTTTCATAAAAAAGCATATCTCCGCTGAATAGGTTGTCGCCAATCAAATAGCACATTCCACCAACGGTATGACCGGGTGTTTCAAAGGCCTTTACGGTAATATCGCCCACCGCAAATTCTTCCTCATCCTCAATAGTGTAGTCGGCATTATGCGCGGGTATTGGCGGAGTGAATCTGCCCGATAGATTAAAAGCACGGTCTGATAATGCGAATTCCTCGTTTTTGCCAATAGCAATTTTAACACCTGTCTCTTGCCTTAACTGTAACGCACCGCCTATGTGATCATAGTGCGCGTGGGTTATAAGTATAAGACGGGTTTTATCAGCATTGCTTTTTAAAAACTGCGCAAGCTCTAATGTATATTTACCGGGGTCAACAACAATTGCCGCCTTATCAGTAAGCAAGCCATAGCAGTTTGAGTATGTTGCAAGATGCCCTTTAAGTAAAACTTTAACTTCCATATTTACATCATATTCCTTTGTTAAGTTTGAGAAAAAATTGTTCCACAGTGCCGCTTTGCAGTGAGCGGTGCCGTATTATTATACTGCCCATCACCAAAACGGTGCTGTGGGCAATTTTATCCAAACTATCCCTTTTTGTTCCAAATATCAGTATCTAAAATTATTGTCACCGGACCATCGTTTACAAGTGAAACCTGCATATCAGCGCCAAATTCACCAGTTTCTACGCTTTTAATGCCGTTTGATTTCAGTGCTTCACAGTACATTTTATAATAATTTTCTGCCGTTACAGGCTCCATAGCGTTTATAAATGACGGACGATTTCCCTTTTTAGTATCAGCGGCCAATGTAAACTGTGATATACACAAAACCTCACCGTCAATATCAAGTATGGATTTATTCATTTTTTCGTCTTCATCTTCAAAAATGCGAAGATTTGCGGTCTTGCGGGCAAGCAGCTCTATTTCACTCTCGGTGTCACCATCAACTGCGCAAAACAGTATCATAAACCCTATGCCGCATTTTCCTACAGTTACGCCATCAATATCAACCGATGCGTTTTTTACCCTTTGAATTACTGCGCGCATACTACTGTACCACTCTTTCTACGCTGAATACGCCCGAAATTTTTTCCATTCGGGCAATTATGCTACGCAAATGCTCAACGCTTTCAGCACTTATTGTAAGATGAATTACGCTGTTACCGCCCTTTAACTGCCGCGCATTAATCTGATGCACAGCAAGTCGCATATTATAGGCAGTGTTCATAATATCGCCTACAAGACCTTCGCGGTCGATTGCCGAAATTTGTAAAGTAGAGGTGAAGCTTTCAGTGCGGACATTATCCCAATGAGCGTGTACCCAACGGTCAGGCTCGGCACTTGTAAGTATATCACGAGGCACATTGCTGCAGTCACATTTGTGAATTGAAACACCGTGACCACGTGTTATAAAACCGATAATATCATCCCCCGGTAGCGGCGCGCAGCATTTTGAAAGCTTTACAAGACAATTGTCTATACCCTCAACAATAACACCCTCGGACGAAGCATGCTTTTTTGGAACAAGGGGTTTAATTTCAACCGCCTTTGCGGCACTTGTGCGCTTGGCGTAGTCCTCACGCATACGAGGAAGTATCTTTGAAATAAGCACACCGCCGTAACCGATTGCCGCATAAAATTCCTCACTGTCTGCAAAACGCATACGACGCGCTAAATCCTCAATATACTCTTCATATTCTTTTTCACTAAAACTAATATTATTGCGACGCAGCTCACGCTCAAGGTCAGCCCTGCCCTGCTCAATGTTTTCGGCTCTCTTTTCTTTCTTAAACCACGAGCGAATTTTTGCTTTAGCAGAGTTGGTAACAGCAATGTTCATCCAATCGCGGCTGGGGCCGTGACCCGCCTGATTAGTGGTAAGTATCTCAATTATTTCACCGGTTTTAATTTCGTGATTAATTGGCACTATTTTACCGTTGGCTTTAGCGCCCACCATTTTAATACCCACCGCCGAGTGAATTGCAAAAGCAAAGTCAACAACAGTAGAGCCTACAGGTAGATTTATTACATCGCCGCGAGGCGTTACGGCAAATACATCTTCTTGAGAAAGGTCTACCTTTATAGTGCGCACAATTTCAGACGCATCGCCCGAAACATCCGAGGTTTCAAGCACTTGACGAATCCACGCAAGCTGATCCTCCATATACTTGTCGGTGCCGGTTATTCCCTCTTTATACTTCCAGTGAGCTGCGATACCAAACTCTGCTGTGTGATGCATCTCAAAGGTTCTTATCTGAATTTCAAACGGCACACCCTCACGACTGATAACGGTGGTGTGAAGTGACTGATACATATTAGGCTTGGGTGTAGATATATAGTCCTTAAACCTGTTTGGAATAGGTCGGAACATATCATGCATAATACCCAAAATATTATAGCAGTCTGCTACGGTATTGGTAATTACACGAATAGCATAAACATCATAAATTTCATCGAAATCGCGATTTTGAACATACATTTTACGGTATATACCGTGAATAGATTTTACACGACCCTGAAAAGACATTTTAACATTGGGTAATTCTTGCTTCAGGCGTGTTTCTATGCGTTTTTCAATATCCTCAAGAATCTGCACCCTTTGATGCTTTCTTACCTTTAAAAGCTCTTCAATTTCATTATATGCAATAGGGTCAAGATGCTTAATTGCAAGGTCTTCAAGCTCTTCTTTAACGGGGCGAATACCGAGTCGGTGAGCTATAGGCGCATAAACCTCAAGTGTTTCAAGCGCCTTATCGCGTTGCTTTTGCTCGGACATAGCGCCAAGAGTGCGCATATTGTGTAGTCTATCGGCAAGCTTAATTATAATTACGCGAACATCCTTACCCATTGCGATAAGCATCTTACGTAAGCTTTCGGCCTGCTGCTGTTCTTTTGAGGTGATTGAAAGTCGGCCTATTTTGGTAACGCCGTCAACAAGAAGCGCTACATCATCACCAAAAAGACGCTTTATCTCATCAATTTCCACATCGGTATCTTCAACCACATCGTGCAGCAGCGCCGCTGCAATGGACTGACTGTCCATACCTAATGTCACAATTATTTTGGCAACATTAAAAGGGTGAATATAATATTCTTCATTTGTAAGGCGTTTTTGACCAAGATGATGGTCAACACAATAGTTAAACGCTTTTTCTATAAGCGCGATATCGTAACTGCCGCCTTGTTTTTTCATACATTCTAAAAGTTCGTTATAATCGTGAACTGCAGCTTCATTCATCTTGATTCACCCCTTCACATAATTTTTTATATATACAAGAATTCATTAAATCACTTTTTTGTTGTGCTGTATGCCCCACTAAAATTCCATTATTCAGCGACACAAGGCCCAACTCACAAAGTGTTTGCACCGCCACCTGAGTTTTTGCATATCCGATACCGGTATCAATATGCTTAAGCCTTTCTGCACCAACGGGGCTTGCGGTTATCATTTTATAAATACCGCCAACCTCTGCTCTGGTTGGAAGAATTGCCGCATAGTCAGTTTGGTAGTTTGACAAAAAGTCATCAAATTGCTGTTTACCCTCAAAATATGCATCTTGGTCAGTGTTTGACATTTTTACCGCCTTAATTTGAACAGACAAATTATATTTACCTTGATACAAATTGGTATCGAGCGTAACAGCCAAATCAAGTATATCGCCAATAGCAAAGCAGAATTGCTCGGGTGTTACGCCAAAAAGCAGCGCTTGAAAAGCGTTACCATTTTTACGGCAAAGCAGTTTTAAATGCTTACCTCCGCCTATTGCTGTTATTTTTTCAAGCGTTACACCAAATATACCAAAAATTGGGGTTGGATTGCCCATCCCAAAAGGCTCGAGTGATTTTATGGCAAAAGCCATATCAACGCTCATACCCGCAGGATTAAGACGAAAATCTATATTAAGCTTGGGTACAGCGGCATCTTGTGCGGTGGCGTACTCGTTTATCCTTTGACGGAATATATCAACCTCGCTGTCGCTGACACTAACGCCTGCGGCAAGCTCGTGACCGCCATATTTTAACAAAACATCACTGCACGCGTTTATAGCATTATAAAGATGAAAACCCGTAAAACTACGGCCCGAACCGTGAGCAACGTCGTCTTCGCTTGATAGCACGATTGCGGGCTTGCCGTAACGCTCGCAAATGCGTGAAGCCACGATGCCCAGCACGCCAAAGTGCCACTCTTTTCCACAAACTACTATAACACGGTTATGGTGAAAGCCGCCGTCTTCAATCATTTTAACAGCGCTTTTAAAAATATCTTTTTCTATCTGCTGACGGTGAACATTATCGTCATCAATGGGACCTGCAAGCTTTAACGCGTCTATAGCGTTGCTTGAAGTCAATAACTGAAATGCCCGATACGCGCTACCCATTCTGCCCGCGGCATTGATACGCGGCACAATGCCAAAAGATATTTTGCCCGCATCAACATTTGTGCGGTCAACGCCCGCCATATTAAGTATAGACGCAATACCTATATTGCACGAGGTTTTTATTTTATTTATGCCCGCCTTAACAATAGAACGGTTTTCATTAATAAGCGGCATAACATCGCCTATGGTGGCTACCGCCAATATATCGGCATAACGCGGTAGCATCTGCTCAGGTTCCTTATCATCAAGAACGCAAACCAGCTTAAACGCTACCTCCGCGCCGCAAATCTCTTTAAATGAGCTTGGACAATCCACGCGGTGTGGGTCTACCACAGCCACAGCCTGCGGCAAATTTTCGGGTGGCAAGTGATGGTCGGTTACAACGGTTTTAATACCCAATGAATCAGCATAAGCAATCTCTTTTTCACAGGATATACCGTTATCAACGGTAATAATAAGTTCCACACCCTCGGCGGCAAGCTTATCGACAGCAGCGCAGTTCATACCGTAACCCTCGTCTATACGGTCGGGTATATATGCAACCGCCTTGGCACCACGAGATATAAGATAATCGTAAAGCAAGGATGTAGCCACAACGCCGTCGCAGTCATAATCACCAAACACGGCAATTTTTGTGCCGCGTGCGATAGCATCGTTTATGTAATCGGCGGCGATTTTTATATCTGCAAGCTCTAACGGGTCGCAAAGTATTGGCTCATCACTCATAAGCAACTCAAGCTCGCCCGCGTTATCTATACCGCGACCTACGGCAATAAGCGCAGCAAATGGATCTACATCACATTCTTCTGCTAACAGTTTTGCTTTTTCACGGTCGGGTGTACCCACAATCCACTTTTTAGCAGACATAATATCACCACCTTTTTTAAAAAATAATTATTCAATTTATAATAACATAAATATACGAATATTTCAACAAATTTATATATAAATATATAATTAAAAGCAACCGAAAATTTCGGTTGCTTTGCTTGTTTATTCCAATTCAAATGAACCTGTATAAAGCTGATAGTAGGTTCCCTTTTGAGCAATAAGGTCGGCATGAGAGCCGCGCTCTATAATACGGCCGTGATCAAGCACCATTATTACATCAGAATTCATAACTGTAGAAAGGCGGTGCGCTATTACAAACACCGTTCTGCCCTCCATCAATTTATCCATACCCCGCTGAACAATCGCTTCGGTGCGGGTATCGATTGAGGAGGTTGCCTCGTCAAGTATCATTACAGGTGGATCGGCAACAGCCGCGCGAGCAATGGCAATAAGCTGCCGTTGACCTTGTGAAAGGTTAGAACCGTTGTTTGAAAGCTGTGTTTGATAGCCTTGGGGCAGTCTTGTTATAAAATCATCAGCGCCCGCAAGACGTGCAGCTTCTATACATTCTTCATCGGTAGCATCAAGTCTGCCGTATCGAATATTGTCCATAACAGTGCCTGTAAAGAGGTTGGTTTCTTGTAGCACTATACCGAGTGAACGGCGAAGGTCTGACTTTTTAATCTTGTTAATATTTATGCCGTCATAGCGGATTTTGCCGTCTTCAATATCATAAAAACGGTTGATAAGGTTTGTGATGGTGGTTTTACCCGCGCCCGTAGCGCCAACAAAGGCAACCTTTTGACCCGGACGCGCATAAACCGATACATCGTGAAGCACAAGCTTATCTTCCTCGTAGCCGAAGTCAACCTCGGTCATAGTAACATCGCCTTGCAACAATTCATAAGTGAGGGTACCGTCGCCGTGCGGATGCTTCCAAGCCCATTTGCCCGTTCTTTTATCGGCTTCGATTATGTTGCCGCTCTCGTCAACCTCGCAGTTTACAAGCGTTACATAACCTTCATCAGCTTCGGGCCGCTGATCTATTAGGTTAAACACTCTCTGAGCGCCTGCAAGCGCCATAACAACGATATTTATTTGCTGTGTTACTTGGTTTACATTACCAGTAAACAGTCGCGATAATCCCAAAAACGGAATCATAAGATCAATCGTGAGCACACCGACGGTCCCCGTAACTAAGCATTTTAGCGATATATTTGGGGTCTGAGTTATCATTAACAATCCGCCGATAGTAGCAACCAAAACGTAAAGAATATTACCAAGATTACCAATGATAGGACCCAAACAGTTTGCAAAGGCATGCGCTTTATAGCTGGCGTTAAAAAGCTCTTCATTTACGCTGTCAAAATCTTCATTACATTCCTTTTCATGACAAAAAACCTTGATAACCTTTTGACCGCTCATCATTTCCTGAACAAAGCCCTCTGTTTTACCGATAGCTTTTTGCTGATTCATAAAGTATTTTGCCGAGCCGCCGCCAATCTTTTTAGAAAACATCGCCATAGCAAACACACCGCCGACAATAACAAGTGTCATCCACAAGCTGTAGGTCAGCATTACGCTTAATACTCCCATAACTATTACCACAGATTGCAAAAGTGTCGGCATAGAGCGTGAAATGAGCTCACGCATTGTATCAACGTCATTGGTATAATGACTCATTATATCGCCATGTTTGTTTTGGTCGAAATATTTTATCGGTAGCCTTTGCATTGCCTCAAACATATGGCAACGCATCTTGTTTAAGAATCCCTGTGTAACGACCACCATCAACTGATTATATAGCGTTACTGCAATAATCGATACAACATAAATACTTATTAGAATAATAATTTTAGGTATAATAACTTCTTTTGCAACATCCCAAGTAAAACCGTTTTGAATTGCGTCGGTGATATCTTTTATAATTTGTTGTTGGAATATGGAAGGCATACACGAAGTAGCCGCCGAAATTAAAATACATATTATTGTTATTATCATATGCGCGGGATAAAATTTGAAGAGCATTTTTAAAATACGTTTGAAGGTATTAGGGTCAAACTTTGGCTTTGGCCCTTTTGGACCGCCCTTCATAGTCGACACAGGTCCTCTACTCATCAAAATCACCTCCGCTTGTTTGCTGTTCATATACCTCGCGATAAATTTCGCTGTTTTTCATAAGCTCATCGTGGTTACCCACTGCAGAAACTGCGCCGTTTTCCATTACGATTATCATATCTGCATCCATAACTGATGCAATACGCTGAGCAATAATAATCTTTGTGGTTTCCGGTATATACTGCTTAAATCCCGCGCGAATAAGCGCATCTGTTTTGGTATCTACGGCACTTGTAGAATCGTCAAGGATTAAAATCTTTGGCTTTTTAAGAAGCGCGCGAGCAATACAAAGTCGTTGCTTTTGTCCGCCCGAAACGTTAGAACCGCCCTGTTCTATATAAGTGTCATAACCCTCCGGAAAACTCTTAATAAATTCATCCGCTTGAGCAAGCTTGCACGCTTCGATAAGCTCATCATCAGGAGCATTTTCATTACCCCAACGAAGATTGTCTTTTATCGTGCCCGAGAACAGCTGGTTTTTTTGAAGCACCATTGCAACGCAGTCGCGTAGAGTTTTTATATCATATTCGCGCACATCGATACCGCCTACTTTTACACAACCCTCGGTAACGTCATAAAGTCGTGGAATCAACTGCACAAGTGACGATTTACTTGAGCCTGTACCACCTATAACGCCAACTGTTATGCCCGATTTTATATTCAAATTTATATTGGCAAGAGCACTTTTCTTTGCTTCTTTAGAATATTTGAAGCTTACATTACAAAATTCTATAGAACCGTCGTTTACCTCATAAATCGGATTTTTGGGATTTGCAAGTGTTGGTTGTTCGTCTAAAACCTCACAAATACGCTTCATTGACTCCATAGATATTGTAATAGTTACATATATCATAGAAAGCATCATCAACGACATCAGGATTTGCATTCCATAGTTTAGTGTGGTCGAGATTACTCCCACGTGTATATTGCCCTTGATTGCAAGCATAGAGCCAACAAGCAATACGAATACCATATTAAAGTACATACAAATGTTCATCAAGGGACCGTTAAGCGCTACTATACGGTCGGCTTTTGTAAAGTCGTTACAAATATCCTCGGCTGCGGTAGTGAATTTTTGTGTTTCGTATTTTTCACGCGAAAATCCCTTTACAACGCGCATACCTCGAACATTTTCTTCTACAGATTCGTTTAATTTGTCATATTTTTTAAACACACGACGAAAAGCAGGCATCGCTTTGCGCGCTATAATAAAAAGTCCACACAACAAAAATGGGACTACGATTATAAACATTGTTGCAAGCTTACCCTCTAAAATATACGCCATTATTATAGCAAATATAAACATCAAAGGGCTTCTTATGGCCGTACGAATAATCATCATATAAGACATTTGTACGTTTGTAATGTCGGTAGTAAGTCTTGTTACCAAAGATGAGGTAGAAAATTTATCTATATTATTAAAAGAGAAGCTTTGGATGCGCGTAAATACATCATGACGCAAATTCTTTGCAAAGCCCGCCGATGCCTTTGAAGCGGTGAATGCCGCCACGCCACCACAGCAAAGCGATAATGTTGCCAAACCCACCAACAATAATCCTGTTTTTACGATTTGAGTCCAATCGATTTTTTCCATTTGTAACTTACCAATAAGGTTTGCTGTTATAAAAGGAATTAAACACTCAATTACAACCTCACCCACCATAAGCAGCATTGTTATAATGCTTGGGGTTTTATATTCACGAATGCTTTTTGCTAATTTTCTAATCATTCCGTTACCTCCAAATTAGCCTTAATTTTATCTGCTACACTATAAAAAGATAACAGTTCTTCCTCTGTTATTCCATTTTTCAGAGTGTTTTCTATTCTTTCAATATTTTGGGTTGCTATTTTATAAATTTCAATACCCTTATTTGTAAGCACAATCTTTTTAAGCCGAGCATCATAGGGCACACTTTGACGCGTTATAAGACCGTTTTTTTCCATAAGCTTTAGCATATTGGTAGCGGTTGAGCGACGTATTGAAAAACGCGCCTCAAAATCACGCTGAAAAATATCTTTATCACGGTTTTCATAAAAGTATCTGATAGCCCAAATATGAACTCCCGTTGACTCTTCAAACCCTTCGGGTTTTGTGCTTTGCACAAAGCGTTTAACATAGTTATTAAGCGTTCTTATTTCAAAACCAAGCTGTCTGCTTTTATTCATAAAACACCGCCTAAAATATAATTGTTAGCAAACTAACATTTGATATTATAATACCCCTTTTTTATCTTGTCAACAGTATGAATATGAAAATTTTGTTAAATTTAAAAGGTACGCTTTTGCGTACCTTTTCTTATACTATTTGCGCTAAAACGCTTTCAAAATATTCTTTTGAAACGGCAGCAATCTGGTCCATTTTTGAGCATTTAATATCGAAGCTGTCACCCGTTTCAATAACCGAAAGTATCTCGGCCTTTGCCATTTCGGTTTTACCTAAAATAAGGTTTACAAGCTCTTTTTTGCTGTCGTCACCGCCAAGGGTTAACCTGTTGCTATATTCAGCGGCAGAAACCACTATTTGACCGATAACCTTAGCGCCGTATTCCATATCGGGCTTTAGCGTTGCATTGGTTATAACCTTTTCTTCAAGTCTGCGCATAGGCTCGGTAACGCTCGGCTCTGCCTCAGGCTCCTTTGCCTTTTCAAGCTGAGTTTTTAACAAATTTATCTCGTCGGCATTTTGTTTGAGCAGTTTTTTAAGCTCTATAAGCTCAGACTGTGTTTTTTGCAAATTTTCAAACAAAGATAGATTTTGCTCTATTAACTTTTTTTTACGCATTTTGCTCACCCGACCTTTTGCGACATATAATAATAGATATTATAAGTATTGCCGCTATAATTCCTGAACTATCGATTAATATATCGGTAAAACGACATGCCCTACCAAATACAAAGTGCTGATGAATTTCATCACTTATAGCATACAGCACACAAAAACCTGCAGCCAATACCGCACGATTAAAAAACTTGTATTTATTAAATGTATTCGCTGTTAAAATGGCGAGCACACCCAAAACAAAGTATTCAAAAAAGTGTGCGGCCTTGCGCACAACAAGGGTTATATTGTGAATAATGCTTGTTTGAGCTGACTGTGATAAATCGCTTAAATTTGGATATAAAACCGATATTATCTTGCTAACAAAGCCGCCGCTAAGCTGCGAAGACTGCTGGGCAGGTTGCGCCGACATAGCAAAAATCATAGTCATCCAACCAACAAGCAGCGCAGCAAATATTATTCTTTTTATCTTTTGCGACTTCATTTTAGAAGAACAACGGATATGGGTTTATCCAGCCACCGTTTCTAAGCATACCAAAATGCAGATGATAGCCCGTTGACCAACCTGTTGTGCCAACATAACCGATTATATCGCCCTGCTTTACATATTGTCCGTTTGACACCACAATTTTTGAAGCATGCGCATAGTAAGCAACATAATTTGAAGCTTTACCGTTTATAGTAAGTGTACCGTGATTTACAGTTGCATAGTTGCCGTAACCATTACCACAGCAGTTGCCGTATTTTTTATAGTTATGGGTACAACCGTTATGAACAAGTGTTACATATCCGTCAGCCACCGCGCGAATGGGTTGCCCTGCAATACCGCCGCCTGCAATATCTATACCGTTGTGATGGCCCTTGTGAACAGCGTCATTGCTCTGGAAGCCTGCGCTTATGCGGAAGAATCCGCTTACCGGCCACTGAAGACCTGTATTTGAATTTATAAATGTGCTGTAATTGCCAGAAGCGATTTGGTTTTCTAATTGCTTTTGCAATTTTTTGATTTCAGCATTAATGGCATCAACATCTTTTTGGTTGCTTGCCTGCTCTGCTGCTATGTTGTTATAAATTTTCGCAGCATCATTTTCTTGCGCTTCAAGCTCGTTTTGCTGCTCATCAATAGTTGCTTTTATAGAAACCTGCTCTTTAAGCAGCTTTTCGTTCTCGGCATTTTTTTCGTTTAAAACGCCTATTTCTGCTTTAAGACCCTCTATAAGCTTTTTATCTCTTGCAGACATTGAAGCCGTAAACTGTGAAAGACGTAAAAAATCAGAGAAATTTTCAGCGCCCAACAAAATTTGAATGCTGTTGTCAGAATTGCTCATATACATAGCGCTAAGGCGCTTTTTAAATTCAAGAATGTCGCCTGCTATTTCAGTCTCTTTAGCAGCAATTTCTGCTTTATTGGCATTTATATTAGAATTTATTGATGCAATTTCTTGATTGCAGCGGTCTATTTGAGCCTGAGTGTTGGCAATTTTTTTGCGTATTGCCGCAAGAATTGCGCCCTGATCAGCCTTTTCGGCCTTTAGCTTATTAATCTCAGACTGAATAGCGCTTGCTTGCTGCTTAAGATTTGCAATGTCTTTATTTAATTGATCCTTACTTGCTGCCGCAGTATAAAGTGACGATGTAACAACTATTGCTACACACAATATTAATGTTATTACACGCTTTAAACTGATTTTCATAAATTTGCTTTTCCTTTCTGCAACCTATTGTGCAAAATATCTTATAATGAAAAATTGTTCACAGTGCCGTTTTGAAGCAAGGTGGCTGTATAGTTAATACCGCCCCTTGCAAAAAGCGGTGCTGTGGGCAATTTTTTTAAATTGCAGTAAATTCGCTGCCCTCGCGTTTTAAGTATTTACCAATCATAAGAACACTGCCAAGCGCACCTGCGAACATACCTATTATCACAAATACAAGTAACAGATAGAGCGCAACATCACTGAACGCTACAACCTGACCGAGCATTGCAGAAATCTTTTCGGTAGCAACGCGGTAGCAAAAATATATAAGTCCTTCTGAAATGAGCGCTGATATAAGACCGATAAGCACACCCTCGATAACAAAGGGAATTCTTACAAATGCATCGGTAGCGCCAACCGCTTTCATAATGCTTATTTCAAGCTTGCGGTTATACATTGTAACTCTGATTGTATTAGACACGATTACAAGAGATATTACAATGAGAATTGCAATAATCCAAAAGCCTGCAACATAAATGCCCTGCTTTATAGCATCGATTTGCTCGGCCAAACCGTCATAGGTCTGAATATTAAAAACAGCGTCGATAGACTTAAGTTCTTCAACCGTATCGCTAAATTTGCTCATATCCTTCATTGTAACGTCAATAGCCGCCGATATGGGATTTTCGTCGTCTTCTTCAAGGAAAGAGAAATATTCTTGATACTCCTCGCCCATCTCGCCGGTCATTTGAGCAAGTCCCTCTTCACGAGAGATATACTTAGCATCGGCAACATTATCGAGCTTTAAAATCTGGTCGCGAACCGCAAGTGCCTCTTCCTCGTTATGTATCAAATAATAAGAATCAGCTATGCCGTTGGCGTCTTTTTCTTCCTCGGTTTCGGGCTTTTCGCCGTAAAGATATGCCCAGGCATAGTCTTTAAGATAAACCTGAACCACATTTTGCTGCTCAAGCTTGCCTATAGCCATATTAACGTTTTCGGAAATTAAGATCGCAAGACCTATAACCACCATACACGCAACAAGCACGCCGATGGATGCCAGCGACATAAGTCGGTTTGCCCATGCGCCCTTAAACCCCTCTTTAACGAGGTATTTTATACTTCCAAATTTCATTATTCGGCACCTCCTGCTGCGTTATCAGCAACAATTCTGCCGCTGTCAAGCATAATTACGCGGTGCTTAAAGTCACGCACAAGATTGTGGTCGTGCGTTACCATTAAGATTGTGGTGCCGCGTTTGTTAATTTCGGTAAGCAAAGACACAATTTCATAAGACATATTGGGGTCAACGTTACCTGTAGGCTCGTCCGCAATGATAAGGTCGGGCGCATTTACAAGAGCGCGCGCAAGACCCACACGCTGCTGCTCACCGCCCGAAAGCTGCATAGGCATAGAACGCGCCTTATCACCAAGACCAACCTTAGAAAGCGCCTTTGAAACCTCGCGGCGAACCTCACGGCCCGATTCACCAACAACATGCATTGCAAATGCAACATTGTCAAAAACATTCATTGTAGGAATAAGTCGGAAATCCTGAAACACAATGCCCATCGTTCTGCGAAGCATCGGCACCTGTTTTCTGGGCATTTTTGTAAGGTTAAAACCATTTACGTTTATTATACCTGTGTTTGCCTTTTCTTCACGCATTATAAGCTTCATAAAGGTGCTTTTACCTGCGCCCGATGAGCCAACAACAAATACAAATTCGCCTTTGTTTATTCGTATATTAACATCCTCTAAAGCATGTGTGCCGCTTGGATATGTTTTAGATACACCCCTGAATTCTATTACGGGCTCTGGGGAGGTTTTGTTCGCAAAAGACTCGAGTAGTTCTTCAGACATAAGAAAAAATCACTCTTTCAATTAATATTTTATAGGATTGCTCTTAAGATACTTATTTACCATCAACGCAATCTTAAAGATAATTGCATGGTCAAATTCACGAAGGTCAAGACCTGTTATCTTCTTTATTTTTTCAAGACGATATACAAGTGTATTTCTATGAACAAACAACTTTCTTGAAGTTTCGGAAACATTAAGATTGTTTTCAAAGAAACGCTGAATTGTAAAGAGCGTTTCTTGATCAAGATTTTCGATAGAACCACGCTTGAACACTTCTCTTAAGAAGGTTTCGCAAAGGGTGGTCGGCAGCTGATAGATAAGTCTTGCGATACCAAGGTTATCATAAGAAATGATTGTTTTTTCGGTATCAAATACCTTGCCTACCTCAAGAGCGGTTTGAGCTTCTTTAAACGATTTAGCAAGGTTTTTAAGATTGTTAACTGTAGTACCTATGCCGATAACAGTGTGAACATAAAACTCGCCCGAGAGAGTATCGGCAATAGAAGAAGCGAGATTTTCAATATCTTTGCGGTCTATATCAGATTTAGTTTCTTTAACAAGAGCAATATCGGTTTCGTTAATGTTGATAACAAAATCCTTATTCTTTTCGGGGAAGAGGTTTTGTAACACCTCATAAACCGAAACATCACTTGCATCAAGATTGCGAATAATTATTACCGTGCGAGCCACATCGCTATCAAAATAAAGCTCACGCGCTTTAATATAGATATCACCGGGCAGAATATTGTCAAGAATTATATCTTTAATAAAGTTACCACGGTCATATTTTTCATCATAATAATTTTTAATGTTGGCAAAAGCAACAGAAATAACAAGTGCATATTTATTGCAGATAATATCAGTGCCCTCAACAAATACGGTATAATCTGCACCCTGAGCAGAAACAACAGGTTTAAAAGTGTATCCGCCATCGGTGTATCCCTCTGCCACCGGCAAAACCGCAACATCAAGCTGCTCGCCTATACGGCCAAGCTCACTGCAAGCTATAATGGTGTTGTTTGCATCCATAACACCAAAGGTTTTGTCAATTGCATCTTTCATTTGGTGAATTACAGCCTGAAATAATCTATTTGACATAATTATTTACACTTCCTTTTTACAATTTTACATACACATACATTTTACACTAAAAACATTGTTTTTGCAAGTAATATATTTAATATAATTATTAATTAGCTCAAAGTTTACAAAATTTATACATTTTCTTTTAAAATTCACACAAGCAGACTGTGTAAATTTAAACAGTCTGCTTGTGTGAATTTATAATTTTATTTAATTACTTTATTGTTGCATTATCTAAAAGATACTCCATTACTATTTCATTCACGGCATAGCTTTCAGCTATTATTGCGTTATCTACCTCTTGACTTTCAATGGTGCTTTCATAAATTTCAAGACCTTCAGCATCAAGTATGTAATACATAACCATATTTTCTTTCATAGTAGGATAAATCAGTTCGTTCAAAACCGTTTCTTTATCGGTTTGAGCTATATCAATTCCATAGGTAGCGGGGTAATATTCAACCGCAGCATTGTAAAATTTTTCAACATCTTTTTTTGGAAAATCTTTTACTGTGCTATTGTCGCAAACAGCGTTAAAGACAAAGCTCTTTCGTGCTCTTTGATTTAAAAGCTCGGCATATTGATCCTGCGAATCAAGCCCGAATATCTCATACATTTGTTCGGGATTTTTTGCGACACCGTTTATAGTAACAACAAATTTTGCTTTTGCGCCGGCAAGCTCTGCACTGCCATAATTGCTTGGAAAGGTTACATTAACATCGCGCGTTTCGCCCACCTTAGCGCCTACAAGCTGGTCCTCAAAATTATCAATAAAATTTCCCGAGCCGATAATGAGCAGCGCGCCCTTTGCAGCCCCGTTTTCAAAAGCTACTTCGCCCTTGTAGCCCGTATAGTCAATATTCACCATATCACCGAGTTCAACCGCAGTTTCAGCCGATGTATCAAAAGATACAACTTCTTTTATTTTATCATCCTCAATATTATAGTTGCTTTTATCATTTAGCATATAGTTTGAATAAAGCTTTATATATTTTTCTGAAGAGGTATCTATTTCTATACCCTTGTATTTTTCTAGTGTAACATAGTCCGCAAGATTTACGGTTTCGTAAAGCAAACGGTCCTTTCTACATCCGGTAAGGAATGTCATCATCATAACTGTTACAAGTAAAATCGTTGTCATTCTTTTCATTTTAGTCACCCTTAATTATTATTTAATTCACCTTTGGAAGCCGCCTTTAAATAGGCATTTATAAAGCCATCTAAATCGCCGTCCATAACAGCGTTTATATTACCAGACTCAAAACCTGTTCTATGGTCTTTTGCCAAAGTATAAGGCATAAACACATAAGAACGGATTTGCGAGCCCCAGGTAATTTCTTTTTGAATGCCCTTGATATCCTCTATCTTTTCAAGATGCTCGCGCTCTTTTATTTCAAGCAGCTTTGATTTTAACATTTTCATTGCTTGCTCACGGTTTTGCACCTGACTGCGTTCATTTTGGCAAGCAACAACTATGCCCGTTGGTATATGTGTAAGTCGCACCGCAGACGAGGTTTTATTGATATGCTGACCACCGGCACCCGACGAGCGAAAAACATCCATTTTAATATCATCGTCACGAATTTCAATATTCATATCATCGGTGATTTCGGGCATAACCTCAAGAGATGCAAACGAGGTATGCCTTCTGCCCGAAGCATCAAAGGGCGATACACGCACAAGACGGTGAACACCCGATTCACTTTTTAAATAACCGTAGGCATTTTCGCCTTCAACCAGCAAGGTAGCGCTTTTAAGTCCTGCCTCGTCGCCATCTAAAAAGTCAAGCAACTTAACACTAAAGCCGTGTCTTTCACCCCAACGGGTATACATACGAACAAGCATTTGCGCCCAGTCCATAGCCTCGGTTCCACCCGAACCTGCGTGGAAGGTAAGAATTGTATTATTACCGTCATATTCACCCGTAAGCAAGGTGGTAAGACGCAATGAAGAGAGCTTACCTTCGAGTTCGTCAATTGAAGTGGTAATTTCCTCAACCATTGAGGTATCTCCCTCTTCGTCTGCCATATCAATAAGCACTAAAAGGTCGTCATAAGTAGATGCTATACTGTCGTATATCTCTACTTTATTTTTTAACTTACCCGTCTTTTGCACAACCGCCTGTGAGTTTTCGAGATCATCCCAAAAGTTTGGTGCTGTTTGTTTAAGTTCCAGCTCTTCGATATCGCGAACAAGCCTGTCATAGCCTATTGCATCACGAAGGTCCTTAATTTCTTGTTCGTTGGCAATAAGACGTAATTTTAATTGCTCAAATTCAAGCATCTATTTTCCTCCAAAGAGATTATTTTGTTAACACATAAGCGTGCCATTCCTCACGCATAAGACTTTCAGCAATTTTAAATCCGTGCTCTATGGCCGATTTTTCAACCTCGGAAGCACGCATATCAATTATACCGGATACTATAAGTATGCCATTGTCCTGCATAAAATCTGCCACATTATCAAAAAGTCGCATTACAACGTCTGCAACAATGTTTGCACAAACAATGTCATATTTACCGCTAATTTTATCAGCCAAATCTCCTACCAAAAACTCGGTTTTTTCGGATACGCCATTGATTTCAGCATTTTGTATGGCAGTCTTTACCGATTGCGCATCAATGTCCACGCCGATAGCACTTTTTGCTCCCAACAAATCGGCTGCAATTGCAAGTATACCACTGCCCGTACCAATGTCAAGCACGGTGGTATCATTTGTAACACGCTTTTCAAGAATTTCAAGACAAAGTGATGTTGTAGCGTGACTACCTGTGCCAAAAGCAGCGCCCGGATCAAGACTTATTACTGTGCGATTATCCTTATTATCATAACCTTCCCAGCTTGGACAAACGGCTAACTTTTCACCTATTTCAAATGCCTTAAAATACTTTTTCCAATTTTCGTTCCAATCAGCATCATTAACAAGCTCACACTTAATTTCGTTATCAATTCCACAAGCGGTAAAGCGCTCGCGAAGATAGGACACCGCCTCAATGGCATTATCACTTTCGGCAATATACATATGAATTATAGAGTGAGTTCTATCCTTGTTTACAAGCTCGTCATCTATAAGGTCTATATGCGCGATTTCTTCAGCATCGGCTTCAAGATTTGTGTAATCTTCGATATAAATTCCGTAAGGCACAGTCATATTTGCAATAGCTGCTGCCTCGTCGGTTTTATCGGTCGGCACTTTTGCCGTAATTTCGGTCCAATCCATCTAAACACCTCAAATAATTAGTATATCATAAAACTATTAAATTTTAAAGAACGTTTTTATGTTTTCTTGTGAAGCGATTACGGTGCCTTGTACCATACCGTTTCTACCACCGCCGCGGACGGTAAATGTGGCTTTAAATTTTGCAAAAATCTCCTGCAATTCACTATCTTCACCACAAATCGCAAAGGAGTAATTTTCAGCATTGCCCGAAAATACAGCTCTTGTTCCGCCGAAGTTTTTATGTAGTTTGTCGGCCATTATTTGCAAATCTTTAACATCACAGTCTTCTACAAAAATACAATTTTCTTCTTTTGTTGCAGCGGCAACCCTCATATCAGCGTTTTTCTTTTTTAGCTCGGTTATTTTTTGATTGGCAAGCATACATTTTTCATCAAGCTTTTTTACCGCCTCATAAGCGCTTTCCTGTTTTGCAGAAAGAAGCGAACCAATACTTGCTATATTATTAAATTTGTTTTGATAATCTAAAAGCGCAAAATTGCCGCATTTTAAAACGATACGAATACCACCGCGCATTTTTTCGGTATCAAGCAATTTTATAACACCAATTTCTCCCGTATATTTAACGTGAGGTGCGCAACAAGCGCAAATATCGGTATCTTTTATCTCTACCAAACGAATAGCGCCATCAATCTCCTTTTTGCTGCGATAGTCGGTAATTTTTAACTCTTCGTCGTTTGGAAAATACGCTCTCACGGGTAGATTTTGCCATACCTTTTGATTTGCGATAACTTCAATTTGGTTTAGCTGTTCGCGTGTGAGGTCCTTGTCAAAATCTATGGTTACAAGTTCTTCGCCCAAATGAAAGCCAACATTGTTGGCACCGAATAATTTATGGGCAATTCCCGACACGATATGCTCGCCCGTATGGTTTTGCATAAAGTTAAATCGGCGGTCAAAATCAATTTTACCTACTATTTCACTACCAATTTTTATAGACTCATTTGCATAGTGATATATGATTTTATCTTCGATTTGAACATCATAAACATTTGCTTCGTCCAAAGTGCCAATATCGGCTGCTTGTCCACCGCCTTCGGGGAAAAAGGCAGTTTTATCTAACACGATTTTGTAAAAGTTATCACTCGCTTTACACTCTAAAACCTTAGCGGTAAATTCTTTTATATAAGCATCGTTTTCGTAAAGCTTTTCTGTCATCCTAATTTCTCCAAAATAATGTGCGCTACCTTGTAAATGTCACCTGCGCCCATTGTGATTATAAGGTCACCATCATTAGCACTTGCAATCATTTTTGCGGCTAATTTGTCATAGTCGGCAATAACCTCGGCATCGGGCAGAGCGTCGGTTACATTTTCGGATTTTACACCGTAAACATTTTCTTCACGTGCCGCTACAATAGGTGTCATAAACACCTTATCGGCAACAGATAAAGCCTCTATCATACCGTCGCGAAGCAGCGCTACGCGAGAATAGGTGTAAGGCTGAAAAACAACAATAACCTTTTTATAATCAAGCGTTTTTGCTGCCTGCAGGGTTGCTAACATCTCGGTTGGATGGTGAGCGTAATCGTCAACCACGGTAATGCCCTTTGACTCGCCTATAAACTCAAATCGTCTGCCCGCACCGGTAAATTTTGACAGGGCATCGGCAATTCCGCTTGCCGCTACACCCATTTCGTAACAAACGGCAAAAGAAACAAGTCCGTTATAAATATTATGCTTACCTGGCGCATGCATTTCGAGGTGACCTATCTTTTCACCACCGTGCATTACATCAAAGCAAAAGCCATATTTGCCGCCTACAATATTTTCAGGATGATAGTCGTTATTCTCGTCAAAGCCGTATGTCACAATCTTTGACTCGATATTTGCTACTACATTTTTTACGCGCTCGTCGTCACCGTTGGCATAGCAAATTTTACCCATTGATACAAACTTTTTAAATGAATTTTGAAGATTTTCCATAGTCTTGAAATAATCCATATGGTCGTCATCTATGTTAAGCAGTACAGTAATATCGGGTGAAAACTGTAAAAAGCTATCAACAAACTCGCACGATTCACAAACTAAGGTCTCGGAATCACCCACAACACACGATGAATCTGCTATTGGCAGCTTACCGCCGATAACTGCATTAGGATTTTGCTTGTTAAGTAGCAAGATTTGTGTTATCATAGAGCTAACGGTGGTTTTACCGTGTGTGCCACTAACACCGATAACATTGTCATAGCAACGTGTAATGGCGCCAAGAAGCTCAGAGCGTTCCATACGCGGAACTCCGTTTTTATCAGCCGCAACCATCTCGGGATTAGTATCAGGCACTGCTGCAGAAAAGACAACCAAATCAGCGCCGTCTATGTTGCTTGCGGTATGCTCGCTATATACTGTAACACCCAAAGATTTAAGGCGTTTTACATTAGCGTTATCACTCTTATCAGAGCCTGTCACCTTGTAACCACGTGACAGCAAAAGCTCGGCAATGGGGCACATACCGCTGCCGCCGATACCTATCATATGAATATGATGAGCGTCTAAAAACACTTTGTCAGCACCATGTTGTTTTTTCATAAAAACACCTCAAACACATAATTATTTATATTATACTATTTTTTATACAAAAAATAAACCCCCATTTTTAGAAAGGCAAATAAAATGAATTTCAATTTACCAGAAAAAATTGAATATGTGCTTAATACTCTGATAAACAACGGGCACAAAGCTTACATTGTAGGTGGTTGTGTGCGTGATTTGTTATGCGGTAAAACTCCTCACGACTATGATGTTACCACCTCCGCAACCCCCAATGAAACACAAAGCCTTTTTGATAAAACTGTTGATACGGGTATAAAGCATGGCACTGTTACGGTAATTATTGACGGCGAACAAATCGAAGTTACAACCTTTAGAACCGAAAGCTCATATAATGACAATCGTCACCCTGAAAGCGTTGATTTTGTGCGTGACGTAAGCGATGACCTTGCCCGTCGTGACTTCACTGTAAACGCTATGTGCTACAACAATCGTGAGGGTTTGATTGATTTATTCGACGGTCAAGAGGACATTAAAAACAAAATTTTAAAGGCTGTGGGCGATGCAAAAACAAGATTTTGCGAAGATGCACTTCGTATTTTGCGACTTTTTCGCTTTGCCGCAACGCTTGAATTCAGTATAGAAAAATCAACCTTTGATGCCGCTATAGAGTGCGCGCCACTGCTTAAAAACATAAGTGCCGAGCGCATTTTTACCGAGCTTCAAAAAGCGGCAACTGGTAATAATATTACCGTGCTTTGTGAGTTGCTAAAAACCAACGCTTTAGAAAATTATTCTCTAAAAAAAGCTGATTTAAGCAGTATTTCAAGACTTGAAAACCGAAATAATTTACGCACCTTTGCCCTGCTAAACCTTACAAGCGTTAATTTGCAAAACACACTTGACAGTTTTAAGTGCAGTAACAGTTTTAAGGACTATTGCCTAAAAATGAATTACCTATCACAAAACATTATTAAGGACAATAAAATCAGCATTAAAAATTCATTAAACCTTGCTGACTATGATATTGTTTGTGATGCCTTACTCTACTACCGAGATATATTAAACTTTGATATTCGGGAGCACAAAGCATTGCTTGGCGAGATTATAAAAAGCGGTGAGCCGTATAAAATATCGCATCTTGATATTACGGGAAACGATATTATTTCGCTTGGCTTTGACGGCAAGCAGGTTGGTGAAAAATTAGAATTTTTGCTAAACGAGGTTATAAAAAATTCCGCCACCAATACCAAAGAAAAACTTTTAAATTTAATATGTAACTAAACCGCAAACAGCGCCATAAAATGTATTGAATTACATTTGTGGTGCTGTTATTTTTAGGTGATTATATGAAAATATTGATTATAGGCGGCGATCTTCGTATGAATATCGCTTTTGACGAACTAAATAGCAAAGGATACATAGTAGAAAGTTTAGGACTTAAAAAGGACGATGACGGTAAAATTGAGGATGCTGATATTGTGTTACTGCCTGTGCCCACAACGCGTGACGGCAAAAACATTTTCTGCCCTCAAAGCGACAAAATAATACCGCTTGAACATGTAAAAAAGGTAAATAAAAACGCTCTTATCTTAAGCTGTGGTTACGAGTTTAAAGATTTAAATTGCATTGATTATCTGAAACTCGATTCCTTTTGTTATCTAAATGCCGTTCCGACAGCCGAGGGCGCTATCGCAAAAGCAATAAACGATACGCCATTTTGCTTATGGAAAACAAAAGTGCTTGTTATTGGCAACGGACGCATAGCAAAAATACTTGTAGATAGACTAAAAGCGCTTAAATGCGACGTTACTGTATCGGCACGCAAAACACGTGATTTCGCGTACCTTGATGCCTTGGGTATAAAACACATTCACACAAACGAAGTTGCTAAAAAGGCAAAAGATTTTAATATAATTTTCAACACAATAGATGTTAAACTTTTCAATGAATTAAACAACCTTAAAAACTGTTATCTATATGACCTATCAACCACGGGTTGTATAGATTTTGATAAAGCCACCCAAAGCGGCATAAAGGCACAAAAACTACCCGGTATTCCCGGTAAAATTGCCCCTTTGACTGCCGGTAAAATAATAGCGCAAACAACACACCAACTTATAGGAGAATGGGTATGCAAAATATAAAACTTGGATATGCGTTTTGCGGCTCTTTTTGCACAATAAATAAGTCCCTCGCCGTGCTTAAAGAGCTTGCAAAACGTGATGATATAGATATTACACCGATAATGAGTGAGATTACTTATACAACCGACACCCGCTTTGCCAAATCGAGTGAATTTAACGCGGCTGTTGAGGAAATATGCGGCAAAAAAATTATACACTCTGTCCCCGCCGCCGAGCCGATTGGACCTAAAAATTTGCTTGACGTTATTGTGGTAGCACCCTGCACAGGCAATACCGTTTCAAAAATAGCGCTCGGTATTACCGATACGTCGGTTACAATGGCGGTTAAAGCACATTTGCGCAACAATAAGCCCGTAATACTTGGTATTGCTACAAACGATGCTTTAGGCGCTACGGCTAAAAATATAGGACTGCTTCACAACACCAAAAACATCTACTTTGCCCCCTACGGTCAAGATGACCCCGTGGGTAAAAACAATTCGCTTATTTGCGATTTTACAAAAATACCGCAAACTATTGAAGCGGCGCTTGACGGCCGTCAAATACAGCCTGTTATAATATAAAAAAAGGCTCCCGAACGGGAGCCTTAAATTATTATTCTATGCCGAAATAACGAGCTGCATTGTTGTAACAAATATCTTCTACTATTTGTCCAAGTGTTTCCATATCTGCGGGGTACTCGCCGTTTTCTACCCAGGTGCCAAGCACGTTACAAAGTATACGCCTAAAGTACTCGTGACGGGTGTATGAGAGGAAACTGCGCGAGTCGGTAAGCATACCCACAAAGTTGCCAAGAAGCGACAAATTAGCAAGAGATTTTAACTGTGTTTCCATACCTGATTTGGTATCACTAAACCACCAAGCAGAGCCGTGCTGAATTTTGCCTGCGGCTTCAGTGCCTTGGAATGCACCGATAACGGTATCTATCATCTCGTTATCGTGAGGATTAAGTGAATATATAATGGTCTTTGGCAATAAATCGTCAATTGCGAGTGCATTAAGCAGTGCTGTGAGTGCCTCACTGCAAGGACGGTTTGAAATAGTGTCAAAGCCGGTGTCAGCACCGATTTTAGCAAACATTGCCTTATTTGTATTACGCTGAACGCTGTAGTGAATTTGCATTACTATACCGCGCTTTGCATACTCTTTTCCAAGACATACAAGTATAGCAGTTTTATACATATCGGCTTGTTTTGCAGTGATTGCTTTGCCCTTCATAACAGCCTTAAATGCAGCGTCAATTTCCTTTTCAGTGCCGATTTCAAAAGGAATGTAGTCAAGACCGTGGTCGGTAGCCTTACAACCCATTTCACAGAAGAAATCGAGGCGTTTAATAAGTGCTGCTTTTACATCTGCAACACAGTTAATAGGCATATCAGCAGCCTTTTCAAGTGCTTTTATGTAATCAACAAAACCGTCTTTGTCAATGTTAACAGCCTTGTCAGGACGGTATGA
>JAZUOS010000059.1:0-3265 GCA_045604765.1 Acutalibacteraceae bacterium
GTCATGTGCTCTGCCAGCTGAGCTAATGAATCATACTGCTTTTTGACAGCCTAAACATTATAACAATATTATGCCGTTATGTCAAGAAAAAAATCGTAATTTTTTGTATTTTTTTAAAATAATTTCATTTTTTACCCGTTATAATTATTGTACACAAATTATATTTGAAAAGCCGACGGTTATAAATCCGTCAGCTTTCAATTTTTACTTTGCGCAATTAGAAATATTCAGTGTTTCAATCAACTGCTCTACTGCATCGTCATAATTTTCAAAATCGATTACGTAATCGCAAATTTCCATGTTCTTTTGCTCGTATTCGATTGCGGTAAGCCGATTTACTTTGTCCTCAACAGACGAATTTTTGCGTAATATATTAGCCATAAGGGCTTTTTTGTCACGTTTCATATAGATTGTTACAACATTTTTGAAATACGTCTTAAGTGACATTGCGCCGCAAATATCCATTGTAGTAAGCACACGTTTACCACGAGATAAAATTTCTTTAACATCGCCTCTTTTAGAGCCGTAGCCGTGACCTGCGTACATTGTTGACTGAAACATTTGGCGGTTGTCACACATTTTTCTAAAGGTTTCAAGCGGAACATAGTTATACCAAGAATTTTCCTCTATTGCAGTCGGGTCTTTTGTAGTATAGCTTGTAAGTTTTTCAAAGCATTTTGCTTTTTCTAAAAACTTTGTAGCAATTTTAGATTTACCGCTACCCGATGGTCCGACAAGCACAACAATTTTTGGGTCTTCTGCTATAGCATCCTCTTTGACAGAATAACTTTCGGCAATAACCTCAACCAGCTTTAAAAACTCATCATAATTATTTACAGCGAGCATCCCTGTTGCCTCTTGATTCCAAGGCCGGCGCATTAAAATCGGATATTTTGCCTTTGAATTTAAAATATTATGCATCGCATCGTCAAATAAAATATCTGTGGCAATATTATCTTTTCTAAAGCCCATATAGATATGGTCTTGCGGAATTTCGGGAAATTCCTCCAAAATACGCTGTGCGCGTATGCCCATAAATTCAGGCGGAACAGCTGTGCAAATATATACATCGGTCATTTGTGTAAGCTTACGCACAAATTCCTTTGCGCCCTTATAAACCGGTTGTGTGCGATAAAATTCAGCATCGCTGAAATACGGATAAATGGCATCAGCGCGTGTGCCAACCAGACCCCAACGATCCTTTTCGTAAATGGTCATTGGCGGGTCAAATTTATATTTTTCATTGGCTAAACGGATGGCGTATGCCGTACATTCCATCAACAAGTCATCAATATCGAGAGCCGTTGATAATCTGTATTTTCTACTCATATTATATCCTCGCTTTCTTTATATTTTAAGAAAAGCAGCCTACCGCATTTGATACAGAAATACGGAAAGCTGCTTCATTTGTTAATATTATACAATAGTTTTGTTAAGAAATCAAGAAATATTTTTTATATGCCCTTTGTTCTTCATCCAACGCGCCATATACACAATTGGTGTATCCAAAAGGCTGGTAACAATGTATATGATATAACTTGACAGCATAATTGATATGAAAGTCTTTGCTTCATACATACCCCAAAATGCTATGGTTGTAAAAATTACGGTATTAAGAATTTGAGAAATAAGCGTTGAACCGTTGTTCCGCAGCCACAAAAAACGTTTACTGTCCCCTGTTTTTTTACTTGTAAAGTCCCACCATTTATGATAAAGCCAAACATCAAAACGCTGTGATATAACATAACCTATAAAGCTTGCAGCAAGCAAACGCGGTGTTGTGCTGAAAATTGCACTAATATGCTCACGAGCCCAATCGTTTGCCGCAGGCGTATATAGTAGCCAATACTGCGTAAACAAAAGCATAATAATCGAAGTAAATACGCCGAGCCAAACGGCTTTATTTGCGCATCTTTTACCCTCGTTTTCGCTTAAAATATCAGTCACAAGATAGGTGCTTGCAAACATAACATTACCCAAAGTTTGCTCCATACCAAAACCGTCAACCAATATTAAAACCTCTATATTTGCAAGTATTGTCGCAACAACGGTCATAACATACATACCAATTTTACCAAATAATCTATATGCAACAAGTACGGCACCATAAATAATAATTACAGAGCCTATAAGTAATAATTCGTTTTTCATAAAATTAATTCCCTTCAAAAAGGGGCAAAAAAGGTACACCTATACTACGGGTGTACCTTTTTTCCCATAGTTTTGTTTTTAGACAGGATGGTTTCGAACTGTCTTATTAACTTTTATTTATTTAACTACAATATTTACAAGACGCTTTGGAACATAAAGTTCTTTAATAACTGTCTTGCCCTCAATTTCAGCCGCTACGGCATTATCGGCCTTAGCAAGTGAAATTGCGCTTATAGCATCAATATCGGCTGCAACGTTAATTCTCGCTTTGATTTTACCGTTCACCTGAACAGCGATTTCAACAGCAGCGTCAACGCATTTTGACTCATCATATTTTGGCCACTTAGTTGCATTAAGCATACCGTCAAAGCCGGCAATCTCCCATAACTCTTCGGTCATATGCGGAGCGAACGGATTAAGCAAAGTAATAAACGTCTTAAATTCTGCTTTATTGATGCTACCCGTTGCTGTAATTGCGTTGAGCAATGACATCAAAGCGGCAATCGCAGTGTTCATTTTAAGTGTTTCAATATCTTCAGTAACCTTTTTAATGGTCTTATGAATTTCACTTTCAATTTCAGCGCGGTAACTATCGCCTTCAACCAAAATATCGGCAAGTGAGAATACTTTATCAAGGAAACGCTTACTGCCCTTGATTGAAGACTGACTCCAAGGAGCTGCCTTTTCAAAGTCGCCAATAAACATTTCATAAACACGCATTGTATCTGCACCGTAGTCGCGGATAATTTCATCCGGATTCACGACATTGCCGCGGCTCTTAGACATTTTTTCGCCGTTTTCACCCAAAATCATACCGTGACTTGTGCGCTTAGCGTAAGGTTCTTTATTTGGTACTACACCGATATCATATAGGAATAAATGCCAGAAACGACTGTAAAGCAAGTGAAGAGTTGTGTGCTCCATACCACCATTATACCAATCAACAGGGCCCCAATATTCTAATGCTTCTTTAGAAGCCAATGCATCCTTATTATCAGGATCACAATAGCGCAAGAAATACCAAGAAGAGCCTGCCCACTGAGGCATAGTATCTGTCTCACGCTTAGCAGGTGCGCCGCAGCAAGGACAGGTAGTATTTACCCATTCTTCAATC
>JAZUOS010000060.1:0-14668 GCA_045604765.1 Acutalibacteraceae bacterium
TCTTCCTAAGCCCGCTTGGCCTCCGACTTGTTGCAGTCGGTATCAAAGCCTGTTTCTACCGACATACAAATAGATTTGCCAAAGTCGCCGCCACCATATAATAATGACGCCGCAACTATCATAGCGTTAGATATTGTATGGCACCAACCATGTGGTGTATATTCATCATAACGGTCGTGAATATCTTTAAAGCAGTCTTCGGGCGTTACACCGTTTTCAAAACCGATTATAACGTCGGTGATAGCTTCATAAAGCCTTGAAGTATGCGGTATCTGCGCAAGTCCGCACTCGATTATTGTTTTTATATCATTGGTGGTTGCCGCTGCCGCAAGCATCGCCGCTACAAACATTTCACCGTAAATGCCGTTTTTTGTGTGAGAAATCGACGCATCGCGGAATGCCATTTCTGCCGCAAGCTGCGGATTACCGGGATTTATGTAACCAAAATAGTCACCGCGTATTTGCGCGCCGATCCATTCGCGATAAGGATTTTTATATACCGCTGATTCGGGTGGCTCAAAGCCGTTTACAAAATTGCAAAATGCTACACGCTCTGCGGTGCAGTATGCATCTTTGGGTTGCAAACTAAGCCAAATACGTGACATATCATAATCGGTAAAGTCTTTTCCGTATTTTTTGATAAGCTGTTGAGCAAGCACTACATAGTTGGTATCATCATCAACAGGCATACCGTCCATCTCGTCAGCGAATGGACGATTCTCAAAACGGAATCTATAGTTTTCTACCATTTTGGAATCTATATCGCCACGAACGATATATCTATGCATTGGGTAATTGTTCGATTTTTTGAGCACAGGTATCAATTCATCAGTTTTTATTCCCTCGACCGTTTTGCCCAAAAGACAACCGCAAATTCTACCCATCCACGCACCGTGAATTTTATCTTTAAGGTCTTTCTTGTCTACAGTGCCGTTAAATTCGGGATTTTTTCTAAGCGCTTTAATTTCGTCAAGGGTTGACGGCTCGTTATATTTGTAGTCTTCGACCACTTTTGCGTTACGGACTATATCAAATAAAACGTCGCCGAGCTTCTTTTTTATCTCATCTTTTGGCAATCTTGAAACAGTGCTAAACAACTCCTCATACTGCGCAACATCAAGTCCTTCGTCTATCGACTGATGATATTCTGAAATAAGACCCAAGGTTGAATAATATGACTCCCAGCTATGTATGTTTTCATATTTTGGCTTTAAGTCTTTTGTTCCTTTAAGCTCTTCAGTAATTCTGGCGTCACTTTCAAAAACGAGGGCATCGAGCGAAATATCAAAATGCTTTGACATCTTTATAAGCTTGTCAAGCTCGGGTAACGATGCCCCGCTTTCCCACTTTTGCACCGATTGACGCGAAACACCAAAAAGCTCTGCAAACTGCTCTTGTGACATATTAGCGTTTGCACGCAGTTTACTAATAACGTTATTTACTGCCATAACCACCGCTCCTATTTGTTTTTTCTTATTATATCAATCCTTTTGTAAAAACACAATAAACTTAAGATTGCTAATTTCGCAACCTGTAGTTGTCAAAAATTAAAGCTGTCCGAAAATATCGAACAGCTTTAATAAATTTATTCAACCGAAATCACCTTGTAACCCTGAGACTCCACCGCATTTTTAAGCGCTTCATCAGCAACATTTTCGCTTAATTCTACGTTTGCAATACCTGTTTTATGACTAATATCTAAAACAGTTACACCGCCAAGATTTTCGAGGGCTGTTTTTGCGTGGGCTTCACAGTGAGGGCACATAAGTCCCTCTATTTTAATTACCTTTTTCATTTTTTTGTTCTCCTTTTTTGTGGTTTTAAAAAAGTTAAGTCTAAGCGCATTTATTACAACACAAAAGCTCGAAAGGCTCATTGCAGCCGCACCAAACATTGGATTTAGTTCCCAACCGAGTAGCGATATGAACACCCCAGCCGCAAGCGGTATGCCGATCGTATTGTAAATAAACGCCCAAAACAGATTTTCTTTTATATTGGTAAATGTTTTTCGGCTCAAACAAATAGCGTCAACCACTTCGTTTAGGCTACTGTTTGTAAGCACGACGTCTGCAGATTCTATAGCGATGTCCATACCGCTGCCAATTGCCATACCAATATCGGCGGTGGTCAGCGCTACCGCATCGTTAATGCCGTCACCCACCATTATTACTTTACCCTCTTTTTTAAGAGCCATAATAACCTCGGCCTTGCCGTCAGGCTTAACACCCGATTTTACCTCGTCTATACCGACAGTTTTAGCCACAGCATTTGCTGTTTTTTGATTGTCGCCCGTAAGCATTACCACGCGCACACCCATTTTTTTAAGCGTGTTTATTGAAGCCTTTGCTTCCTCCTTTATGGTATCTGCTACCGCAATAACGCCTATTAAAACATTGTTTTCTACAAATAAAAGTGGTGTTTTGCCTTCATTTGAAAGCTTGTCGGTAGTTTCGTTGACAGCACTAATATCTATTCCTTTTTCTACCGCAGAAGTCACACTGCAACCAAAGCAATATTTACCGTCAATAATTCCGCCTACACCAAAGCCGGCTGTTTCATTAAACTGAGATATTTCTAATTTACAGGTACCTTGTTGCTTTGCATATTCGTTAACAGCCAACGCAAGCGGATGAGCACTGCCGTTTTCAAGTGTATATGCTATTTGCAAAAGCTTGTTTTGTTCGGTGTTGCCTATTGGTATAACATCCGTTACAGCAGGTGTTCCGCTGGTTACAGTGCCCGTTTTATCAAGCACAACAATACTGCATTTACCGCAAACTTCAAGTGCCGATGCAGTTTTAAAAAGTATTCCTCGGCGCGCACCAACACCACTGCCAACCATTATGGCAACAGGTGTTGCAAGACCTAACGCGCACGGGCAACTTATTACAAGCACCGAAATTGCGCGTGCTATTGCAAAACCAAGTGCTTCGCCAACAATTAACCACACGATTAATGTTATAACAGCAATAACCAAAACCACCGGCACAAACACTGCCGACACTTTATCGGCAACGCGAGCAATCGGTGCTTTTGTGGATGATGCATCGGTTACCATTTTTACTATTTTTGCAAGTGTGCTGTCCTCACCCACTGCGGTAGCACGGCACACAAGCCTACCCGTTTTGTTTATAGTGCCGCTTGATACTCGACTGCCGATTACCTTATCAGACGGTATGCTCTCGCCGGTAAGGGCTGATTCATCAACCGCACTACTCCCCTCAAGCACCACGCCGTCAACCGCAAAGCTTTGACCGGGCAGTACCACAAAAACATCGTCTTTTAAAACCTCGCCTGCGTTTACAGTAATTTCTTTGCCGTCTTTTATAAGCGTTACGGTTTTGGGCGCTAATTCTAAAAGTGATTTTATTGCATTGGTTGTCTTGCCCTTGGCATATTCCTCTAATAGTTTTCCTACAGTAATCAGCGTTAAAATCATAGCGGCGGATTCGAAATATAGTCCGTGCAACAGGTGTTGTTGCTCGTGAGACGTTACTACTGTCATTTTAAAGACATTCGCAATACTGTAGCCATAAGCCGCCGCAGAGCCAAGGGCTACTAACGTGTCCATATTAGGCGCGCGATTTATAATACCCTTAAAGCCGTTTATAAAAAATCTTTGATTTATAACCATAACTGCTGTTGTAAGAAGTAGCTGTACCAGCGCCTGTGCCATAAAGTTATTTGCTATAAAGCTTGGAAGTGGAGCGCCCCACATACCGTGGAACATTGAAAAATACATAAGTATGACGAGTAAAATGCAAGAGCTTATAAGTCGCACCAAAACCGTTTTGTTAGATTTGTTATTTGCGGTTTGCGGCACTTGTTTCTTTTCTTTTTGGGCATTTTGCTCTATACCGTAACCCGCATTTATAACAGCATCAATAATGATATTAGCCTCTACATTGCCGTCAACTGCCATATCGCCCGTAAGCAGATTTACACTACATTCAGTAACACCGTTTATACCGCAAACCGCTTTCTCGACACGCGCACTACAAGCCGCACAGCTCATACCCGTAACCTTAAATTTTTGCATTTTATCACCTCGGTTGTCTTATGCTAACTGTATATATTATATATTTTTTGAATATGTTTTTCAAGTAATAAATAAGGCAACTGAAAATTTTTTCAGTTGCCGTTATAAATATTTTTAGAAGCCCAAAAGCTTGGTTCCTGCTGTTTCAAGCGTGGTGCGTTTTGCTGTGGCATCGCTGTCGGTAGCACCAACTGCGCTGATATAAAGCTTAATCTTAGGCTCGGTGCCCGACGGACGAACTATAAGCGAGCTGCCGTCTGCAAGGTAAAAGCCCAAAACATTTGATTTTGGCAAATCAATTGCGGTTATCTTTCCGCTCGCAATATCAAGGCTTTCGGACTTGTTAAGGTTATCAAAGCGTGATACCTTAATACCGTCTACCTCACTCGGCGGATTAGTAGCCAAGCGCTCCATAATATCGGCAATCCGCTTCATGCCGGCTTGACCCTCACAGGTAAAGCTCTTTTGTGAGCAGTAGTAATAGCCGTATTTGTCATAAAGCTCTGAGAGAACCTCGATAAGATTTTTACCCTCAGCCTTATAGTAAGCCACCATTTCGCAAATAAGCATTGATGCAATAACGGCATCCTTATCACGCACATATGTGCCTGCCAAATAGCCATAGCTTTCTTCAAAGCCAAACACATAACGCTCGGGGTGACCCTCGGCTTCAAGGTTTGCAATCTGCTCGCCTATAAACTTAAAGCCAGTAAGCACGTCACGAAGCTCGCAACCGTAATCCTCGGCAATTTTAAGACAAACGTCGCTTGTAACAATAGTCTTTACCGCAACAGGATTTTCGGGCAAAGTGCCGTTTGCTTTGCGGCATTTTAATATATATTCGAGCAATAACGCACCTACCTCGTTACCACTAAACAAGCGATACTCGTCACCGTTTGGTATAGCTATACCAACGCGGTCAGCATCGGGGTCGGTAGCAAGAAGCAAATCGGGTTTAACAGTTTCTGCCAATTTTAAAGCACACTCAAACGCCTGACGAATTTCAGGGTTGGGGTACGGCGCTGTCGGGAAATTACCGTCGGGCTTCTCTTGTTCGGGAACCACAGTTACGTTAGTAGCACCAATTTTTGAAAGAATTGCACGAACAGGCTTGTTACCCGAGCCGTGAAGCGGTGTATAAACCACGTTAAGCTTTGACATATCAATATCGCAGTTTACGCGTCTATCTTCTACAGCCGCGAGATATGCCTCAATTACGTCTTCGCCTATGTATTCAATCTTGCCTTCAGCCAAAGCGGTGTCAAAATCCACACGACGAACGCCGTCAAAAATATCAACCTGATTCATAACCGAAAGCACATAATCGGCCGCCTCAAGACCTAACTGACAACCGTCGTTACCGTAAGCCTTGTAGCCGTTATATTTTGATGGGTTGTGACTGGCTGTAACAACAATACCTGCATCACATTTTAAATGGCGTACTGCAAATGAAAGCATTGGAGTAGGCATAAGTTCTTTATAAATATATACCTTAATACCGTTTGCCGCAAGAATAGCAGCAGCGTCACGCGCAAAAACATCTGATTTAATACGGCTGTCATAGGCTATTGCTACACTGCCATTTTTAGTTACCGAATTAACGTAATCTGCAAGACCTTGCGTAGCCTTACCTACGGTATAAACGTTCATACGGTTGGTACCCGCGCCTATAACGCCGCGCAGACCGCCTGTACCAAATTCAAGGTCTTTGTAAAAAGCATCATTTATAGCTTCGTCGTTACCTTCAATGCTTTTAAGCTCTGCAACCAAGTCAGCATCAATTGTTGCTTTTTCACACCAAAGTTTATACTGTTCATTTACCATTGCCAAAACCTCCCTAAATTTATACATTATAATTTTATAATGTATTGAGTAACTTGTCAACCAAAATTTAGTAAGAGGTTTCGACAATAAATTGAAAGTTAATTTATATTCGTCGGCTATGCCGACTCATTCATTTTTCATTTTTCATTTTTCATTTAACTAAAGCTTCCAAGTCCAAAACTGACGGACAAAGCCTTGTCCACGCGATTCATAGACGATGAGTCTATGGTTCCCATTTTTTCTTTAAGCCGTTGCTTGTCGATGGTTCTCACCTGTTCAAGCAGCACAATGCTGTCTTTGCTAAGACCGCAGCATTCGGCGCTTATATCTATATGCGTCGGCAGTTTTGATTTTTCGTGCTGACTGGTAATTGCAGCGGCAATTACCGTTGGGCTGTATTTATTGCCAACATCGTTTTGAACTATAAGCACAGGCCTTACCCCACCCTGTTCAGAGCCAACAACGGGGCTTAAATCGGCGTAATAAATTTCTCCTCGTTTTATATTCATTGACTATTCACACTCCGAAATATTACATTGTTGCATTACTATTTTTACCGATTTTGTAAAAATATAATCACGGCAAAATATAAATTTTGCCTTAATGCATTTTATGAAAATTAAATGCGTAGTGTGAAAACGAAAAAGGCGGGGATGACTCCCCGCCGTGAGATTAATGTTTTATTTTCTATCTTTTTGACGTGCGCTGACTGCGCCTTCGGGGTTAATTTCACCCGCTTTAAGAAGTGACATTTTAGTAAGCGCAGGACCAACGATTTCGTAAATTAAAACTGCGAACAAGGTTATATTTGCAATTATTAAGCCAACCGATCCCAGTTCCTCCGCTTTTATAGCCATACCAAGAGCCACACCGGCTTGTGGGAACAAGGTTATACCTAAATACTTTACAATATTTTCGTCGCACTTTACCCACTTAGAGCTAATGCGTGCACCAAAGTATTTACCGACACAGCGCGAAGCTATGTAAACCACACCGATAAGCACAACGGCTAAATCCTTGAATATAGAAAGCTCTAACTCTGCGCCTGATATTACAAAGAAAAGTATAAACAGTGGCGCGGTCCAACGGTCGAGTCGGTCCATAAGATTTTCTGAAAAATCGCACATATTGCAAAATACGGTGCCAAGCATCATACAAACAAGCAGTGATGAAAACGCTATGTGAATGCCTTTAATTTCAAAACTGATTTTTGAAAGACCAACCGTTGCCAAAACAAACGCCACCGACATTGCAAGTCGCTTTGAACGGGAATGGAAAAATCTTTCACAAAATGTAAAGATTGCACCCATTACAAAACCAAGCAATAACGACATAACAACCTCTGCAATAGGCTCTACAATTACAGATATCATATCAACTGTGCCACTGCTTATTGCCTTTGCTATGCCAAATGATATTGCAAAAAGCACAAGACCAACTGCGTCGTCGAGCGCTACAACCGGTAGCAAAACATCAGTAACAGGGCCCTTAGCCTTATACTGACGAACAACCATAAGCGTTGCCGCAGGCGCTGTAGCCGCCGCAACCGCACCCAATACTATAGCCGCTTCAATTGGAAATTTATCGGGAATAATAAAATGCAAGCCAATAAGCACCGCATCGACTAATACTGTGGTAAATACCGCTTGAAAAATACCTATCACAGTTGCCTGCTTACCAATCTTTTTAAGCTGAGCAAGTCTAAACTCATTACCAATGGCAAATGCTATAAAGCCAAGTGCAATATCGCTTAAAAGACTGAATGATTTTACGTTTTCGTGGCTTGTAAAGCCAAGCCCCTCAACGCCAAGCATACCCAAAGCAAACGGCCCTATAAGCACACCCGCTATAAGATATGCTGTAACTGCAGGAAGCTTTAACTTTTTGGCAAGACGCGATAACATAAGTCCCGCAAAAATTGCCACAGACAATGTAAGCAAAATCTCCACAAAAATCCCCTCTTAAATTTAAATTTCGTACGGGAGTAAGTATAACACACTAAAAATTTAAAAACAAGTCAAATTTTAGATAAGATTAAATGTTTTTTAATTTAAATTATAAAAAATTACAAAAACTGCGTCTTAAACATAAAACGCAGTTTTTTGCTATATTATTTTTGCAATTGCCTTTAGTTCTTTTCGAGAGCCGACACCCAATTTGCCATAAATGTTTTTATTGTGGTATTTAAGGGTGTTTTCTTTTATATTCATCTCGTCTAAAACCTCTTTTGTAGATTTGCCTTCAATATACAAATCATAAATAAGCTTTTCGGTTTGTGTAAGGGTTGTTATTCCTTGCCTAAACATTTCTTTTGTTTGCTCTGAAAAATCGGCATTGCTTATTGACGATTTTTGCATATCATTTTGAGCGTCAAGCTGTGCTTTGGCTTGAGCTATTCGTTTTTCGGTTTCTTGCATCAAAACGTAAACGCCTATTAAAAATAATTCACTTATTATATAAGATATGGCTAAAAACTCAAATTCTATTTTAACAAACTGCTCAATAAGCCACACACAAATATTTACAAAAACCGCGCAAAGCAACAATACCGTTTGCGCCGCAGAGGTTATTTTCTTTTTTAGAGTGGCGTGTATTGCTACCGCTATCATCAATGCAAAATAGCCCACTAAATAAAACAAATAAAGTATATGCCAAGAACCATAAACCTTGTCTAAAACGGTAACACCGTTTATGGTTATAAGCGATACGTCTTTATAGTATATGTCAAGATACCCCGGGCTTGCTGCCACAAAAAAGACCGACACGGCAACGCACACAAGCGGTATCCACAACCATTTTGGATGCTTCAACTTAGTTGCATCTAAAATTATAAGCAGCATCGACATTGGCAAAAACACCGAGCCCAAATAAGCTATTCGGTTAGCAAGCAACGCTTCTTCTATCGTTTGTGATATAGAAAGGCAAAAATACCCAATATTTACCACACAAATGCTTGAAAACAGCACCCAAAACCAAGCAAATTTTTGTTTAACAAAAATGCAATATGCCACAAGCATTAAAAGTGAGCAAACCGCCGCAGTTATATATATTATTGATATACCAGACATTCTTTTCTCCTCATTTTTATATATTCCCACACTTTTTCCAACACTTTTTTATTAAAAAACGTAATTTTCCCACACTTTTAATTTTCTTTTGTGTGGGGATTTTAATATGAGTTTATATTATAATTTATACCAAGATTATAGCATATCTTTGAGTTTTGGTCAAGTAATGTAAAAAAAGGAGAGAATTTTATGAGAAAAATTTTGGTATTATTGCTCTGCTTTATACTGTTTATTGGTTTGTTGCCAATGACAGTATCTGCAGCAGAAATTGAAATTACTTCCGCTAATATTACAATAACACCTCCTGTTGGCGGAAAACTTCCCGATCTTTCTGCAGTGTCATCGGACCCTCAAAAGTATTATGCCGATGTAGACGATTGGGGATTAATGGCATATGGCACCGTCACTCCTGCAAGTGCAGTTGAGTTCAAAACTCACGAACGTTATGAGCTTAGAGTAATTTTTCAAGCCAAATTTGGCTATACATTTGCAGAAGACTGCGTGTTTACCATTAACGGTGGTACAACGGGATGCTACAGTAAAGACGGCAACGAATTTCGTTACACTTATCTATATGCGGCTGACCCCACTTGTCCCACCTATACCGTAACATTTAATAAAAATGATGGAAGCAATACTACCGACTCTATCGCAGGTGTTTTTGACAACTATAAGTTGCCTTCCTGTATGTTCACTGCCCCTGTGGGTAAATATTTTGCCGGTTGGTCAGTAAACAGTTATTTAAAAGATCCTGACGATACGATTAACGTACTTGAAAATACCACCGTATATGCATCTTGGAACGATATACCTGCAAGCGGCTACACCGTAACCTTTGATGCAAACGGCGGTACTGGAAATATGTCAAAAGCAACAAACCGATACGGCGAATATACCCTACCCGAATGCGGTTTTACCGCGCCCTCGGGAAAGCGTTTTGCAGGTTGGAGCATTTGGCCCGGCAACTACGGAATTGAACCATCAGGCAGAAAAATAATTGTATGGAAAGATACTACCCTCACAGCAATATGGGAAGATATACCCTTGGGCGCTAACGTTATTAAATCTGCAAACTATGATGTAACAGAACCCTTTGCAGGTGCGACCTCTAAGGCGGGCATTGTGTCTACCACAAGCAAGTATTCCGTTTCTTTAGGTTGGTCTACCACCAAAGACGGTAGCAATCTAAACGACTTCAACAACAAGACCTTTGAAGCGGGCAAGACCTATTATCTAGATATTAACTTGGTTTCAAAAGACCCTTACACCTTTGCCGAGGGCGCATCGGTTTATGTGAACGGTAAAAAATATACTGCAGTTTGGACTATGGGTTCATCCTACACTAAATATATTTCGGTATATGATATTCCCTTTACAGTGCCCAGTCAGACAGATACACATACCCACTCACCATCCGCCTGGCGCACAAATCAAGTGTATCATTACAAGGTATGTACTACCTGCGGAGATTTTCTAACGCAAGAAGACCATAGCGGCGGTACAGCTACTTGTAACCAAAAAGGCAAATGCACCGTTTGTGGTTTTGCTTATATCGAAGAAAACGAAAACCACAATCCCGACACAACCAAATGGATAGCTTGCGGTAATTTGTACCACGCTCATTTGTGTAAGGACTGCGGTGCACACGCAATTACCGAAGACCACAACCCCGGCCCCGCAGCCACCGAAACGCAACCACAAAAATGTACGGTTTGCAGCTATATCATTGTACCCGCTAAAAATCACAAACACAAATTAACCAAAGTTGCTAAGATTGATGCAACCTGTACCAAGCCCGGCAACGTTGAATATTACACCTGTGACGGTTGTTCGGATTTCTTTGCAGACAAAGGTGCAAAAACCAAAATTGATAATACCGTAATCGCACCTTTGGGCCACAATATTTCAGACGATTGGAACTATGACGAAAACAACCATTGGCGTATTTGTACAGTATGTAAGGAAGTTCTAGCCGAAACACAGTTGGCACACGAAACAGAAAACGAAAAATGCACCACCTGCGGATATGACGGTACTACCATAAAAACGGAACCCAATACCTACGTTGACTCTGACGTAGATATAAATAATGATAACAACGATAAAACCGGATCCGACAATCTTGAAACCGACGAGCTTGGTCAGTCAGACAACAATTACGAAAATAGTTCGTTGTGGATATGGATTGCTTTAATTGCAATTATTGTTATTGGAGCAATTGCTGCAACAATAATTATTTATAAGAAAAAAGGAGAAAAACACAATGAAAAAGAAAATTTTTAGTTTAATGCTTTGTTTGGCTATGGTAATTTGCTTGTTACCTATAACCGCTTATGCTGCTGCAAATGTTGACAGCGCAGACATTATGATCACCCACCCCGCCCATTTGGAAAATCCAGAGACGTTTTTACAGGTATACGGTAACTGTCAGGTTGACACTACCTATAACTCTAAGGGCCACAAAAACGGATTACGCTGGAAAGACCTATCTACCGGCGAATATATGGACGAAAACGATACCTTTGTCGGTGGACAAAAATATGAGTTGTCTGTATATTTGCTTTCTAAAACCGGATACTCTTTTTCAGTTTCTACACCACCGTCAATCACAGTCAATGGAGATGCCGCTACACTTTCTGTGAAAGATGTAAGTCACGCAACAGCAACCATTACACTAACTGCGGATAATCTTTATATTAATCACGTAACAATCTCGGGTTTAGATGCGCCCAAAGCTGACAATGCAGCTGATTTTTCCGTAAGTTTGCAAGAAACTACATGTAATATATATTCTACCGATGCATCCAGCGGAATGTTCTGGCTCGATCGTGTTCAACAAGTATATTTGACTAAAGGAGATAAATTCCAAGCAGGGCATCAATATACCTTTGGAATCTACATAAAGGCAAAGTCGGGTTATGAGTTCCCTAAAAACGTACAGGCAACAATAAACGGAAAAGCTTGCACCATTGGTCAAAACAACGGTAATATGCTACAAGTCAAGATGGAATATCCTGCACTTGCTACAAGCACACCAACAAATACCGATACCCCCTCCAATTCCACACCTAAAATCACAACCAAATCACTCCCCAATGCCACAAAAGGTAAGGACTATTACGTTAAATTAGAATGCACCGACGCCGATGCCGTATTTTCCGAGATTATGGGTTCACAACTATCTGAATTCGGATTAGTTCTAACTCAACACGGTGAAATTGAAGGAAAGCCAACCAAAGCAGGTAATTGTCATGTTAACATTCGTACCGTAAGTGAAAACGGAAACGAAGACAGTACCAGCTTTGATATCACAATCAAAGACGGTGCTACAACAAGCACAGAAAACGATCAGACGACATCAACAAGCGCACCAACACAGTCCACCGATTCAACCCCGACCGATTCAACAGATTCCACTTCTCAAACTGATTCTGTTCCTCCAACTGACTCAACCGAACCCAATGCTGACGATGATGCATCAAACGAAACCATCAATAATGACGATGAAACCGAACAAGAAAAATCTTATGCTTGGATTTGGATTGTTATAGTAGCAGTTGTTGTTATTGCAGGCGGTGCTACTGCATTTGTACTGATTAAAAAGAAAAAAGCCGAATAATTAGATAGTTTTGTATCTATAAAAATTCCACAAGAAAACGAAAGCGAGTTTTCAAATATGAAAAACAAAATAAAAATGCGAGTAATCAGCCTTTTGCTGTGCTTCGTGATGCTGGTTGGCTTGATGCCGACAAGTGTATTTGCGGCAGGAACAAAATTGGAAACACCGCAAAACCTCAAATTGCAAGGTACTGTGTTATCTTGGGATGCTGTTGACAATGCGGATTTCTATGGTATTACTTTATATCACCCAAATTACGTCTATAGCATTGGCAGTTGGCAAACCGATGGAACCAGTATCAATCTTTATAAGTACCTTAAAGACGGAGAAACCTATGGTGCTACTGTAATTGCTTGCAGTAACGGCTCTTATCAGATATCCGCCCCTGCAGAAATACCTTTGACGGCTTGCACTAATGCTGGTGTCCCTATTTACAGAGATGTTAATGTGGTAAACGGTACTTCTTCTGCGTCTACTGCATATCCTGGTATGTCTGTTCGCTTAGAGGCAAAGCCGGCACCAGATGGCATGGTTTTTGATTGTTGGGAGTTGAGTGGTGGATACATCAATATTGGATATGACAATACCGACACCGTTATTTATGTACAGGCGATTTGTGACAATGACATCAGCGCCCGTGCTACTTACAAATATCAAGCAAATGTCACCTCAGCATTTACAATTCAGCCACAGGGTGGTGCTGCTTTGGTTGGTGAATCTTTCAATGTTACCTACGCGATGAATTTCACTCCTCAAGGAGCTGTCAAGGTACAAGTAGAAGGAAACACGCCAGGCAGTTTTACCGATCTCAAACAAGCTACCATTGACAGTGCTTCGATTAAGGAGGATAGTGTAGCAACAAAAACATTCCGCATTGTGGCATCTGATGGTACTCGAAATATTTATAGTGACGAATTTGTTGTATCGTGGGAAGATGGTCCACGCTTTATCTCTCAGCCTATGGGCGGCACAGTAGATCATAATGTAGATTTTGTAGCCACTTATACTTTAAACTTTACCCCTTTCAGTTGTCGTGTTGAGCGATATAGTGATTATTTATATCAATGGGTTGATCTGTCTAATGCTTCCGCAACACAGGCAACAATCAGCTCCTACGATTTTAATACTACAAGCAAATATAGAATCAAGGCTATCATTGAAGGCGGTGGAGAAATATATAGTGATGAATTTACCGTAACTTGGAGCGATGCTGTTTCAAAGTTTATTCAGCATCCTGTAAGCGGGACAGTTGGCTTTGATGAAGATTTCACGTTCACTTTTGCTATTAACTTCACCCCCGCATCAAATGTTGCAATTCAAAAATACAATTCGGGTTTTGATTCGTGGGACACGGTTGGTTATTGCACATCTTTGACCTCCGGTACCATTTCCGGTTATGCTTCCAAAACTACAAATAAGTATCGCCTTGAAGCATACGAAAATGGAACTCCTATTCACAGTAACGAGTTTATTGTCACTTGGAAAGGAACCGATTATACTGTATCATTTGCGGCTAACGGTGGATCGGGCACAATGGCAAGTGTAAACAATGTTTCCGGTGAGTATATATTGCCCGCCTGCAGATTTACTGCACCTAACGGACAGCGCTTCAAAGCTTGGCTTGTTAACGGTAATCAAAAGGCAGTTGGCGACAAAATTAATGTTTCCGCAAATACCGTCGTAACGGCTATTTGGGAAAATACACCCGTAACCGAATATATGTATCTTTACGGTGTGGGAGAAGGTCAGGGCGCTAATGATTTCGATTATGCCATAGCCGGAACCCAAATCACTTTACATACCTATGAATATATGGGTATGTCCCCCGTTGATGGATTTGAATTCGATTACTGGAGCATTCGCGTAGGAACGGCACAAAGCGCTGAAGTTGCACAAATGCAACCCGGCGAAACAATTATTATTAACAACGACACATTTATCATTGCTATGTGGAGAGAAATTCAGGTTGAAATTCCTAACAGCTGGCAAATATCCCCAACCGCGACAGGTGTTTATACCATAACCCCAAGCAAAACACTATCGGGCTTTAGCAAGGATACCCTTATTGTGTTAGATAAGCAAGAAAAAGCGGTTAAATATAACGACTCTAAAAAAGGT
>JAZUOS010000061.1:0-24439 GCA_045604765.1 Acutalibacteraceae bacterium
GGTCCCCGGTAGACTACCGGGTTGATAGGCAGCAGGTGTAAGCGTAGCGATACGTGTGCTAGGCTGTACTAATAGACCGAGGGCTTGACCTATTTTTCAATCCTCTCTTTCCTTACATTTGTTCAGTTTTCAGGGTGTGAGCCTTTATTTAAGTGACCTATCGAACCAAGTCACCTATATGCACCATTAGCTCAGTTGGTAGAGCACCTGACTCTTAATCAGGGTGTCCCGGGTTCGAGTCCCTGATGGTGCACCATTGTTTATAACATTTCGGTGTTAATATATATGTGGCCCGTTGGTCAAGTGGCCTAAGACTCCGGCCTCTCACGCCGGCAACACGAGTTCGAATCTCGTACGGGTCACCATTTTTTGAGAATATTTTGTGTTAAACAGTGCATACTGTTTAATATATAAGTGCCTTATGGCACGACAATTTAGTCGGTGTTGATTGCGGTGAGGGTCCACCTGTTCCCATACCGAACACAGAAGTTAAGCTCACTTGCGCTGAAGATACTTGGCGGGCAGCTGCCTGGGAAAATAAGTAGATGCCGACACCTTTTGCCTTAATAGCTCAGTCGGTAGAGCACTCGGCTGTTAACCGAGTTGTCGTAGGTTCGAGTCCTACTTGAGGCGCCAAAAAGAAGAAGTGCCCGTAGCACTTCGAAAGAAGAGGGCATATCATGTATTGATATGCCCTCTTTCATTTGTTGTGCGGTGATTTTTGTTGCAAGATAAAGTGAAGGACGATATGGGGAAACGTTTTTTGATTTTTAAAAAGTTATTTAATGAAGAATTGATAGATATCATCATATCTATACTTCTCTCGGCAGTAATGGAAATAAGCAAGAAAGTTCTTTGTTTAATTTTTTCATCGAAAGAACAAATTGATGTGAATGTGTTGTGGAGCATTTTCAATATGGATACATATGATACGGTGCTGAACATAATTTTGTTAACTTTAATAATTTGGGGCGTTACGGGATTGTCTAAAATGTTGGAAGTTGACAATAGAGGTAAGAAGAAAAAACTACATACCTCATTTATGTTTATAGTTTTCATATTGAGCTTAATATGGTATGTTATCGAAGATTTTTTCGTAATTAGCAAGGGAACTATGATTATAAATGGTTCATTATGTGTTATGTTGCTACTTATATTAAGTAGCTATTTTGTAAATACTATTAGTGGTAATTTAGCTATGAGCAAATTTCAAAGTGATAACCGAATTGCTTGATTTTAAGAGGGAAAGATATAATGTTATTTTTAATTTTATTTTTACTTGTTTTAGCTGTTTTTTTGTGTGTGTTTGTAGCAACCTATTATTTGAATAAAAAAACCAATGCTTCATCGCATATTATCAATGTTAACAGTTCCAACATTGGTATTACATCAGTAGTTCATGACAATGCTTCTAAGACCGTTAAAGATAGTATGAACGGGGCTATTGATACATTAAATGCGCATGGAATTATGGAACTTAATCTTGAAAATTTTTATAATTCATTAAACAAAAGTAAAGGATAACTATAATGAATGTTAGCGAACATTTTGATGACTCTTTGTGGCCACTTGTCATTAAACCAGCTATAGAAAATGCAAACAAAAAAATTGATCCTAGCTTTGCTGAATATGTTGGTAGTAATTGCTTGTTTTTTAATGATAAAAGCGAAGGCGAATACAAATCCCAATTGAGTTCTCTTTATGAGAGAAAAAGAGAGTGGTTAAAGAAAATTTATTTTGGTTTTGCAAAGCCAGATGATAAAAAACTTCTAGACATGCATAAAATAGCCGCTATTATATGCAGATGTATTATCGGTTGCAAGCCTTTTTCATTTGATGTTTCTAAAGCGAATGAATATAAGGAAGCAAACGGAAAAAATGAGCAACTTGATTGGATAATAGACAATTATTTTGTGAATTACAAGGTAGCTGTAAATTGTGCATTCGCGATCACTATGTATGATCTCATTGATAAGTTAGGTAAAGAGGAAAAAAATGATCCAATAATCGATGTTCCCGATATTGTACAAAAATTATCCAAAGAGGGCTTTGGCTTATATCAAGCTGAACCGTTTTTATTAAAATCGGATCACGAGACATATTACAAAAGCATGATATTAGATACAGCAATAAATGATATTAATAAAAGGGATTTTGATTATTTGGGCTTTGCTGCATCTTGTTTTCAGTTGCAGCAGTACGAAATTTTGAGATGTGAGTATCTTAGGAGTAAAAAGTGATATCATTTTAAAATAAAAACACATATAGGAAATCTTGGCTTTTAGGCACATTTTATTCGTGTCATTAAGTTCAAACCACCCAAAAATAAAGGATACCCAATTGGGAATCCTTTATTTTTTGTGTTTTAAATATCACTTGTACTTACAATTATGTTAACAGTCGAGTGCGTGGCACGAGGCTGTTATCTGCATCGTCACTGAGCGCATCCTGCGGATGATGAAGCGAGGTGAGGATGGCGCCGCGGTCAAAAGTTGCCGTCGCTCCAAGACGGTAAGCAACTTTTGGGAACCGCAAGAGTGGTTGTCGTAGGTTCGAGTCCTACTTGAGGCGCCAAAAAACACTCGTTCTCTTGAACGAGTGTTTTTTTATCCAAGCCGACAGGCTTGGTATATCATCACGACGCAGTCGTGTATATCATCAACACGGCGTTGCCGTGTTGTATCTCATCACACCTTTAGGTGTGCATTAAAAATCTGTCGGCTTGATGATATACAAAGCGTTCCGCTTTGATGATATGCAATTCCTGCGGAATTGATGAGATACAATGCTTCGCATTGATTTATCGCCGCTTTTATGCTATAATAAACCCAAGGCGGTGATTTTATGAAAATGTGGAAGAGCAAAAGTTGGCAACTTGAAGTTACCGGTGTTGATGGCAATGTTCAATTATTTGGCGTCAACATTTTTGATTATGATTGGGTTGATACTAAAAATAGGGTTGAGGTAAATGATTTATCTTATGCTGTTCCGGTTTACACTGTCATAATTGACGAAAAAGAATATGAATTTGCCGCCGGTGAGCGTAGTAATTGTGTTTGGAACTTTTACTTAAATAAATATTGAATATTTTAAAGAAAATCAGGTTTTTATACCAGTTCTTTTTCGGACACGAAAGACAGAAAAAACTCTTGTTCATTCGAACAAGAGTTTTTTCAGTTATATTCGCCTTCGGCGAGTGATATTGCTACGCAGTGATATTCGGCTAACGCCGAGTGATATTGCCCTTCGGGCAGTTAAGGGCGAATATAATATCACTTTTGCGTTAGCAAAAATATCACTATGCCGTAAGGCATAATATCACTCTGTGCGATAGCACAGAATATCACTTTCAACCTCAGGTTGAAAAATATCAACTTTTCTTTTATTGTGTGCATTTGTGTTATCTGTTATAATTATATCAGCAAAGGAGCTGATATAATGGATAATACAAATATTGTTTTAGCGGCTAATATACAAAAATATCGTAAAAAATGCGGGTTAACCCAAGAAGAACTTGCGCAAAAAATTGGTGTTACTTTTCAGGCTATTTCGAAGTGGGAAAATGCAAAATCAGCACCAGATATATCCTTTTTGCCTGTAATGGCAGATTTATTTGATTGCTCTATTGACGAACTTTTTTCGCGCAACGTGCAAAGCACAGATAATATTAAATACTGCACAGAATTTCCTTGGGCTGATGACGACATAATTCGTGGTGTGGTTTGTGAGGGTAGAAAAATTTTGAAAGTAACTGATAAGATAACTGAAAAATTTACCTTTGAAATCATTGGCGATGCTAAAAGTGTTGAAAGTAAGTGTAACATTGAAGTAAGCGGTAATGTTTTTGGCGGTTGTAATGCAGGCGATTCAATAAAAGTTGGCGGAAATTTGTGGGGTGGAGTTAATTGCGGTAATAGTGTTCAATGCAGTTGCAACATTCACGGTGGTATAAATTGTGGAGATAATGTAACGGCAGCCTGTGATATTCTTGGAGATATTAATTGCGGAGAAAACGCATCGGCAGGTTGTGATATTAAGGCTGGTACTGTTAAATGTAACAAAATTCAGTGCGAGACATTAGAATGCGATATAATAGACAACAATGTTTCAATTAAATAATGAACTTTATAAAACCACCCATCAGGGTGGTTTTATTTACGATTTTTGAATTTACCTCCCGATTTTAGTTCATACTATTTCGGGTGATTTTTTTGAAAATAAAAGTTTTTAATAAAAATATATTAAAAAGGGCGTTAATAATATTTTTTTGTGGAGCATTATTTTTTAGCGCGGCATATGCATATCTTGATTATAATCTAAATAAGCAAACTGCTAAAGCCGATCAAAAAGATTACACCGCGCCATATAAAAATATTCCCGATAACGCGGGCATTGTCTTTTTGCTGCCCGACGGCAGCGGCGTGATGGTATATCTCGACTTTGAAAGCAGTTGTATCAATGTTGTAAATATAGAAAAATATGACCGCAATAATGATATGTATTACGGTTATACAGCAGATTATGTTATCGAAGCCGATTATCAGTTTATAGGCGGAATTGTAGATCGTGTTGGTGGAGTAAGTATTGAAATTGACGGTGAAATATTGCGTTATACCGGTGTTCAGGTAATAGATTTGCTGTCGGTAAACCACGATGAAAACATAAAACCGCAGATAATAACGCAAATTTTTAATCAGATTTCAAAAAGCGGCTTTTCAAGAGATGATTTTGTATATATAATAGAAAATGGTGAGGGTAATTTGTCGATAATAGACTGTATATATTGGATTGATTATATCGACGAATTGCGTAAAAATATAACTTTTGCAAATTGATTGTTTGGTAAAAAGCACTTTTATTGACATTTTATTGATAATCCTATATAATAAAACATTATAAAAAACCTTACTGTTTATGAGGTGGATATTTTGAACAGAGTGGATGAATTTTTCGGCATAAATGTTTTTGGCGACGCTGTTATGAAAGAGCGTCTGCCTGAAAACGCATATAACGAGCTTAAAACCGCAATATCTGAGGGCAAAAGCATAGATCGCAAGATTGCCGATATTGTGGCAAACGCTATGAAAGAGTGGGCTATTGAAAAGGGCGCCACGCACTATACCCATTGGTTTCAGCCAATGACAGGCATCACCGCCGAAAAGCATGACAGCTTTATAGCGCAAAGCGGTGACGGCAATATAATAATGGAATTTTCGGGCAAAGAGCTTATAAAAGGTGAGTCTGACGCATCGTCTTTCCCTTCAGGTGGACTTCGCGCCACCTTCGAAGCGCGCGGTTACACTGCGTGGGACCCAAGCTCTTACGCCTTTGTAAAGGATAACACACTCTGCATACCTACAGCCTTTTGCTCATATAACGGTGAGGCTCTCGACCAAAAGACTCCTCTTCTTCGCTCAATGGAGGCGATTTCTAAGCAGGCTCTTCGCATAGCCAAATTGTTTGGTTTAGAAGATGTAACCAGCATTAACACAACTGTTGGCCCCGAGCAAGAGTATTTTTTGGTTGACAGCGAAATGGCTAAATGTCGCCCTGACCTTATCTTTTGCGGCAGAACACTTTTGGGCGCAACGCCACCAAAGGGCCAAGAGATGTATGACCATTATTTTGGTGTAATTAAACCCCGTGTTAAAGAGTTTATGCGCGAGCTTGACAACGAACTGTGGAAGCTTGGCGTATTTGCTAAAACCGAGCATAACGAGGCAGCGCCCGCGCAACACGAATTAGCGCCGATTTACACCACAACAAACATTGCCGCCGACCACAATCAGCTGACAATGGAGCTTATGAAAAAGATTGCCGAAAAGCACGGACTTTTGTGCCTGCTTCACGAAAAGCCCTTTAAGGATGTGAGCGGCAGCGGCAAGCACAACAACTGGTCACTTTCTACCAACACGGGCATCAATTTCTTAAAAGCGGGCAAAAACCCGAGCGATAATCTACTATTCCTTTTAACACTTGCCGCAGTAATTCGCGCAGTGGACGAGCATCAGGATTTGCTTCGCATATCGGTTGCATCTGCGGGTAATGATCACCGTCTTGGCGGTGCCGAGGCGCCACCCGCTATTGTTTCAATGTATTTGGGTGATGACCTTAACGAAATTTTAGAGTCAATCGAGCGCGGTGAGCATCACACCGATGCCGACAAGGTTAAAATGACTGTCGGAACCGAGATTATACCCTACATAAGAAAAGATAATACCGACCGCAACCGTACCTCACCATTTGCATTTACGGGTAATAAATTTGAGTTCCGTATGCTTGGCTCTGCGGCATCAATTTCAGAAACAAACGTTGTGCTTAACACTATTGTTGCTGATGTGTTCCGTGATTTTGCGGACAGGCTTGAGCACTCAACCGACTTTGAAAAGGATGTTTTAGCGCTTATTCGCACAACCGTTAAAGAGCATAAGCGCATTATATTTAACGGTGACGGCTATTCAAAGGCATGGGAAGAGGAAGCCGCAAAACGCGGACTTCTTAACCTGCGCTCTACGGTTGACGCCCTGCCTTATTGGCGAACAAAAGAAAATATTGAGCTGTTTGAGCGTCACGGTGTATATAACTGCGCCGAAATTAACTGCCGCGCAGATATAAGCCTTGAAAACTATAGCAAAACAATGCATATAGAGGCGCTCACCTTGTGCGAGATGGTAAAACGCGATGTTATACCCGCTATAAGTGCTTATGAAGGTGCGCTTTGCAAAACGGTTACCGAAAAGAAGGCTGTTAGCGCAAAAATTAACTGCGATGCCGAAATAGAGGTTATAGAAAAGCTTGCCGCCTTTAACGAGCATCTTAACCGTTTGGTAAAAGAGCTTGAAGTGGCCGTTGACAAGTCACAGTCTACCGCTGATTTGCTTGCGCGCGCAAGAGGTTATTGCAACAAGGTTTTATTTATAATGGATAATATACGCCATATCACCGACGAAGCCGAAACAATTACGGCAAGGGAATATTGGCCCTATCCCACATACGGTGACCTACTTTTTAATATTTAAAAATTCGGGGCTATGCTCCGAATTTTTTTGTTTTTAATGCAACCTTTTAGCCCTTTTAAAAGTATTAAGATTAAGGAGGGAAGATAATGGAATACAAAATTTCTGCAACCGAGGCCTGTAACAGATATTCCGATATGGTGTACCGACTTGCCTTTGCAAGAGTAAAAAATAAGTATGATGCGGACGACATATTACAGGAAGTCTTTTTGCGTTTTATAAAGGTTAAAGAAAAGGTAAATAACGACGAGCACGCAAAGGCGCTGCTGATTCGCATAACTATTAACTGCAGTAAGAGTATGCTTAGTAGCGGTTGGTTTAAACGCACCGAGCCTTTAAGTGAAAATTTAAGTGTATCAGACCCCAGCTTTGATACGCTTGACGCTGTGCTGCGTTTGTCGCAAAAATACCGCACGGTAATTCATTTGCATTATTATATGGGTTACAGTGTAGACGAGATTGCAGTTATTTTAAAGTCCAAGCCCTCCACGGTGAAATCACAGCTTCACCGAGCACGACAAAAGCTTAAAATCGACTTGAAAGGAGAAGAGGTTAATGTTTGAAAAAAATTATAAAAATGCGATGGACAGTATAAATGTTGACAATGATACACGCGATAAAATTTTAGATAAAATTATCTTAAAAGAGGAATTAAAGCAGCACAAAAACCCGGCAATGCCTTGGCGTATAGCCTTTGCGTGTGTCGCGGCGATTGCTGTTGTTTTGGGTGTAATATTTGTACCGCGCGATAATTTTAAGGTCGCTGTAGGAACAGATACATCAAAAACACTCACCGTATCAAAATCTTATGACGAAATTTATAAGTTAGTAAAGCCTAAAAAGGATTACAATCTTTTTAACGGTATTGGCGTTGATGATGCGGAAGAATATGTAGTAGAAGACATAGAGCTTGAGTCATTTACCGATGCCACAGGTACACACGACGGTGCAATGCCGGGCGCCACAGATTCTGATAATATGAACTCTCAAAACGGCGCTTCAAAGGATGAAGCAGAAGATTTTTCAACCACCACCGAGCAGGTAGAGGGTGTAGCAGAAGCTGATATTGTTAAAACCGACGGCAAATATATTTATTATTTGCTCGGTAACGAGCTTTCTATATTTAAAGCCGACGGTGCAAATTCAACACTTATCAGCAAAACGGTGTTAAAAAATGAAAAATATGACAGCTATGGTGATATGCTTTTAAAGGATGGCAGGCTTATTCTTTTGCAGACTAACGATTACACAAAAGAGTGCAATTTTGTAGCTATAATTATATACGATGTAAGCGACCCGACAAACCCTAAAGAGATAGCAGTAAGCAAGCAAGAGGGATGGTACAATTCATCGCGTATGATAGGTGATTATATTTATCTTATATCTAACTGTGATATAAATATAGATAAAATCGATAAAGATGATCCGGCCACCTTTGTTCCCGAAACCGAAACAAACGGCGTATGTGATGCGGTACCTGCTGACAGTATATATAGATACGAAGAAGAAAATTATACAAATCAATATACCGTAATAGGCGCATTTAATTACAAGGACGGCACCTTAAGTGACACCGCAAGTCTTTTAGGCGGCACAGATAATATATACTGCAGTCAGGGTAATATAATTTTGGCAAATTCAACATACAATAGAAATGCTACAGAAGAAGAAACCTATTCACAAAGCAACACTACTGTATCAAGACTTGAAATAAAAGACGGAAAAATAGAGTATAAAACAACCGGTGAAATAGAGGGAACTCTTGAAAATCAATTCTTTATTGATGAGCATAAGGGCTATTTTCGATTTGTTACCACCGCTACAATCGCTACCGAAAAAAGACAAAAATTTGATAACAGCGATCACGAAATTATATCTTACAGCAGTGAAACCTCGGCTCGTCTTACCGTGCTTGACAGTGAGCTTAAAAAGACAGGCGAGATTAAGGATTTAGCCCATGGCGAGCGCGTTTATTCGGTTCGATTTATGGGTGATACGGCTTACTTTGTAACCTTCCGTCAAACAGATCCGCTTTTCTCGGCTGATTTGTCAGACCCCAAAAATCCCAAAATTTTAGGCAAGCTTAAAATCCCCGGTTTTTCAGAATATATGTACCCATACGGCGACGGTAAGCTGTTAGGCTTTGGTATGGATGCCGATGAGCGCACAGGCAGAACAACCTATTTAAAGCTTTCTATGTTTGATATAACCGACCCTGCAAATGTAACCGAGCAAGATAAGACTGTAATCGAAGGTTACAACTATTCGACCGCGCTTGATAATCACAAGTCAATGTTGGTATCATCCGCAAAAAATCTTATAGGCTTTGCGGCGCAGGATAATTATGGCGGCATCAAATATATGATTTACGAGCACAAGGACGGCGCCTTTAATCGTAAGGCTGTGCTTGAGCTTGCGCACGAATTTCCTGAAGAGGTTTATAAATATTACGATGCAATACGTGGCTTATTTATAAACGATAGCTTTTATCTCGTTTCAGATGCGGGACTACAGGTGTTTGATATAAACACATTTTTGCAAATTAGTTGCATTAAATTTTAATATAAGGTGATTTTTCAAGGGCTTCTGCTTTTTGCAGAAGCCCTTGGTGTTTATTAAAACACATAAGGTATGGAATTGTTTTTGTTGACATTTATAAAAAGCGATGGTATAATAATTGCAAAATAGTTCACAAAGTGAACAATTATAAAAGCGGTGATTTTATGGAAAATAATCTTCAAAATAATCTTATACTGTCTTGGGTAAAGCTTTCGGGCATAATAAAAAACAACCGTATCACAACGGGACTTAAATATAATGAGGCTATAGTTATGCTTATACTTTATAGCCGTTATTTAAAAGACGGTGTAGGTTTAGTTTCAGTTCAGGACATAATAAAAGAAACGGGTATGCTAAAATCCCTTGTAAATCGCACCCTTGGCAACCTTGAGCAAAAGGGCTTAATTGAATATAGCATAGGCGCAAGTGACCGCCGAACAAGAACGGTGAAGTGCGTTAAAGAAAAATTAGATCTGTTTTTATCGGTGCATAATTCTTCACTTGGAGTATCGCAAAGCATTATAGATATAATAGGCGAGCAGGACGCCGCTACTTTTATAAATATAGTAGACAAATTGGCGACTGCCCGTTATAAAGCATATCCCCAAAAAGATTAAGAGGAGATTTTTTATGATTAAAATTTTGGTTGATTCCTCGGCAGATTGCAATTTGCAGGACGAAATTATAGATTTAATGGTACCAATCAGCGTTAATATTGACGGCAAAGAGTATCAATCGGGTATTGATTTGACAAGCGACAAATTTTACGAGCTGCTACAGTCGGCAAATGATTTTCCCCGCACCTCGCAACCCTCACCACAAGCCTTTATCGAAATATTTGAGCAGGCAAAAAACGCGGGCGACCAGTTGATTTATTTGTGTTTATCTTCGCGCCTTAGCGGCACCTATCAAGGTGCGCTAATAGCTAAAGAGATGGTAGATTATGATAATATCTATATAATCGACACTCTTGGAGTGACACATATCATAGGTGTGCTGGCAGCCTTTGCCCGCAGTCTTATAAATGAGGGCTTTGAGGCAGGTGAAATTGTAGACAAATGTGAAGAGCTAAAGGGCAAAATAAAACTTTATGCAGGTGTTGATACACTTGAATATCTTTATAAAGGTGGCCGTCTTAGTCGCGCGAGTGCCACTGTGGGCGAGCTTACGGGCATAAAACCCATTATTACGGTAAGCGACGGCAGGGTAGAGGTTGTTGCAAAAGCGCTTGGCAAAGCGCGCGCAATGAACACACTGCTTGAAAAGATAAAATCGCATAAAATTAATACCGATTTTCCGGTATATTCACTTTATACCTACGGCACCGAAAACATTGAGGCTTTAGAGGAAAAATTAAAACAAAACGGTTATAGCATAGCCGACAGATTACAGGTAGGCTCCACAATCGGCGCTCATGTGGGTCCGGGTGTGTACGCAGTTATGTTTGTGGAAAAATAAAAAATCGCAAAGTGTTAACTTTGCGATTTTTTTAGGTCTTCGCTTGGTGATATACCTACCACCTTTTTGTATGCTCTAAAAAATGATGAATAGTCGTTAAATCCACTCTTTTCGTATGCATCGGTTATATTGCCACCTAAAATCAAGTGTTGACGGGCGCTGTATATTCGGCGGCGGATTACATATTCCCACACGGTGCAACCCATAATCTCGCGAAATTTTCGGTTAAGTGTTACCTTGCTGCAATAAAGCGCATTTGCAATGATTTCAAGATTTAGTTCATTTGATAGATTTTTATTTATATAATTTATAGTTTTTTTTATTAAATCGTCTTCAATATACGGCTCTATTGTGCGCGTAATTTTTGTGGACAAAAGCGCAAAAATCATAGAAGAAAAAGAAATTACAAGATTTTTTTGCATATCTTCGGCAGCTTTTGTGATAAGAGCAAAGCTTTCTTCAAACCAAATCTGTTCGCGTTTGTCAAGGTTGAATAGGTTGGTGCCTTCATAAATTTGCTCGCTTATGCTGTCAAATTCGGGCGGCACGGCAGAACTGTCAATAAGCAACGCCATACGCTCATATACGGCAGACGGCTCTAAAAGCAGGTGGTGCGTCTGACCGCTTGCCATAACCAAAACACTTCCACGCTCAAGCGAAAAAATATTACCCTCAACCACAAAGCGTGCATTACCACGCAAAAAATAATAGATCTCTACCATATTATGAGAATGACTTTTAAAAGAAAAATCATCAGTAGCAGGGTCAAGCGTTAAGGTGTGATGCAAATGTAGGTTGTTATCGCGATAAACAAACAGTTTTTTCTTTTTCATATTATCACCGCGTGTATTGTATCACAATGTGTTCTTTTTTGCAATATATTTGTTCGTATTTGCAATTAAATTGCAAAAAGTTTAAATGTATAATAATGTGTAGAAAAAATTCAGAAGGGATGGCATCCTTAATGGTAAAAGCACTAAAGAAGGACAAATTAGCTGTAAATATTTATGAAAACCGCACCCTTATGGGTGAAGCGGCAGCAAATGACATTGCTGCTTGTATGCAAAAGCTTTTAGAAAAAAAGAAAACTATCAATATGGTTTTTGCGGCAGCACCGTCGCAAAATGATGTGCTTGAAAGTTTGCTTAAAAAACCACTCGATTGGAATCGTGTAAACGCATTCCATATGGACGAATACGTAGGTCTTAAAAAAGAGGACCCACAAAGCTTTGGCAATTACTTAAATGAGCATATTTTTAAAAAGGTTCCGTTTGCAAATATTTATTACGTTGCAGATTATGGCCTTAAGTATGAAAAACTACTTGCAGAAAATCATATAGATATAGTATGCTTAGGTATAGGCGAAAATGGTCATGTTGCGTTTAATGACCCCGGTGTTGCTGATTTTAATGACCCTGTTCGCATAAAGAAGGCAAAGCTTGATGATGTTTGCCGTATGCAACAGGTGCACGACGGTTGTTTCCCCACCTTTGATGACGTGCCCGAATATGCATACACACTTACAATTCCGCAAATGGTAAGCGCTGATTATATGTTCTGCGTAGTGCCTGCCGCTACCAAGGCTGATGCGGTTTATAATACCGTAAATGAAGAAGTAAACGATATGTGCCCAGCAACCATTTTGCGCCGACACGATAATGCAATTATGTATTGTGATTTAGATAGTGGCGCTAAGTTGCTTTAAGGAGAAATTTTATGGAAATCAAATTCAAGCTTGGTGTTATTACAGATGAAGTAACACAAGATATTTTTGAAGCGGCAAAGTTTTGTCACAAGCACGGTCTTAAGTGTATGGAAGTGCGTTCGGTAAACGGACGCTCACCGTTTGATTATACCGACGAGGATGTAGAGCAAATTATTGCCGCTGCGAAGGAATACGATTTAGAGATTTCGGCAATTTCTTCTCCTGTGTTCAAATGTGAATATGACGACCAAGAAGCAATAAAGGCTAACATAGCAGGTTTTGAAAAATGTGCTATAATGGCAAACAAAATGGGCGCTAAGTACATACGCGGCTTTGACTTTTGGAACAAAGACGTACCGATAGAAGTTCGTGCTACAATGTACGGCGATATTATTGTTCTTTGCGAAAAGTATGACGTTTACTGTGCACTCGAATCTGACCCAGCTATTCACTCAAGCACACCGCATAAGCTTGCCGAATTACTTACCGCAATTAATAACCCTCGCATTAAAGCACTTTTTGATCCGGGTAATGAAATTTGGGTTACAAGTAAAACAAGCGAAGATGCTTATGATAAACTTAAATCCTGTGGCATAGTTAATATGCACGTTAAAGATGCTATTCCAAATGGAACACCGTGGCCACCCGCTGTAAAACCGGGCACGGGCGTTGCTGATTTCGTAGGTATTTTTAAAAAGCTTATCCGCGACGGTTACTCAGGCGGTGTAATGCTTGAAACACACTACCGCAAAAATTCCGAGCTTGACGAAGAGCAGTTAAAACGTCCCGGTGGCGACGCTTTCTCGGACGGCGCTTATGAAGCAAGTGAAGAAAGTATTATAGCACTAAAAGAAATAATAAATAAAGCCTTGGAGGAAATAAACTTATGAAAAAGTTAAACGTTGCAATTATTGGACAGGGTCGTAGTGGCCGAGATATTCACGGTGCATTTTTTAAAAGTGAATATAATGAAAAATTCAATGTAATAGCAGTTGTAGATGCTCTTGAAGAGCGCCGAATCCGTGCTAAAGAAGAGTGGGGCTGTGATGTTTATGCCGACTACCGCGAGCTTTTTGGCAGAACCGATATTGACCTTGTTGTAAACAGCTCATTCTCACATATGCACGCTGATATTACAATTGACCTATTAGAGCATGGCTTTAACGTTGTTTGCGAAAAGCCGTTTGGTAAAAACTATGAAGAGTGTGACCGCATTGTAAAGGCTTACGAAAAAAGCGGCAAAATGCTTAACGTATTCCAGCAGTCACGCTTTGCTCCATACTATACCGAAATCAGAAAGATTATCGACAGCGGCAAGCTTGGCCGTCCTGTTCAGTACAGCATTGCTTTTTCAGGCTTTTCACGTCGTTGGGACTGGCAGACATACCAAGGCTATAACGGTGGTGAGGTAAGAAACACAGGTCCTCATCCGCTTGACCAAGCACTTGATATTTTAGGCTTTGACGACAATATCACCGTTTTCTCAAAGCTTGACCGCGTTAACACCTTTGGTGATGCCGAAGACTATGCAAAGATTATTCTTACAGCACCAAACAAACCACTTATTGACGTTGACCTTTCAAAGTGCAACGCATACGCAGGTCCTATATATGTTGTTCATTGTCAGTACGGCTCACTTAAAGCTACAATGAGCGCTATTGATTATAAATACTATAATCCAGAAACCGCTCCCGAGCAAAAACTTACGTTAGAGCCTCTCTTTAAAGAGGATCGCACACCTAATTACTGCAGTGAAAAGCTTGACTGGACCGAAGAGCACGTTGACGTTGAGGGCACAGTATTTACAGTAGGCGTTAAAAAATACTATGATATGATTTACGCTAATCTTGTAGACGGCAAAGAAATGGAAATTACACCATATCAGGTACTTACACAGTTCAAAGTAATCGACACAATACGTGCACAGAATCCATTAGATACAAAAACAGTTTAAAATTTTGTAGGGGAGGGGTCACCCCTCCCCAATAGGAGAAAACATTATGAAAATTGCAATTCTTGGTGTTGAAAATTCACATGCCGATGCCTTTGGTCAATTGGTAAAAGAAAACGAAAAATATAAAGATATTGAAATCGTTGGTATTTATAGCGAGGAAGAGGACGCTACCAAGCGCATTATTGACGCAGGCTACGCTACCTATGCGGCTTCATCTCCCGACGAATTTGTTGGCAAGGTTGATGGCGTTTTGGTAACAGCCCGTCACGGCAACAACCACTACAAATATGCTATGCCTTACGTAAAGGCAGGTATTCCTTGCTTTATTGATAAGCCTTTTTGTGCTGATTTAGAGCTTGCAAAAGAGCTTGCTCAAACCGCTAAAGACAACGGCACACTTCTTTGCGGTGGTTCTTGCCTTAAGTTTATTGATGAACTCAAGCCCCTTGCTCGTATAGCAAAGAATAAAAAGGTAGTAAGCGGTCATATTTGCTGCCCCGTTAATATGGATAACCCATACGGTGGTTTCTGGTTCTATACCCAGCATCTTATTGAAATGCTTATCACCATTTACGGCAGAAACGTAAAGTCGGTTACTGCATACTGCCCCGATGAAAAGGCAAACCGCCTTACCGTTATATTTAACTTTGGCGAATTTGACGTTTGCGGTTTTTATACCGGCGCTTACAGATATTCGGCAGGTGTGCGCACCGCTGATAATCAGATTTATGACACCTTCTGCGATGACGTTGCTTATACATACGTAAACGAGTTTGACGAGTTTGTAGAAATGGTTAAAAACGGCGTAATGCACGACAGCTATGACGATCTGGTATATCCGGTTAAAATACTCGATGCAATAGAGCGTTCATACAAAGAAAAGAAAGAAATTATTGTAGAATGAAGATATTAACTAACGGCAAAATTGTATCGGGCGCTAAAGAGCTTGTAGGCTATGACGTTATTATTGAAGATAAAAAAATCATAGATGTTAAACCTACTGCCGAAGTAAATGGTGAAAAGATAGACCTGAAAGGCAATTACATTGCCCCCGGTTTTATTGAAATTCACTGTCATGGCGGCGGGGGATACGAGTTTATTGACGCCACACCCGAAGCCTTTAAAAAGGCTTGTGAAACACACGCGGCTCACGGCACACGCGTTATTTACCCAACAATCAGTGCCACCGATTATGATACTATGGTGCGCGCGCTTCAAACCGCACGCGAGGTTAAAAACAGTTGTGCTTTAGAGATACCGGGCATTCATCTTGAAGGGCCGTATTTTGCACTCGAAATGTGCGGCGGTCAAGCCCCGGGTATTGTGCGTGATATAGACCGCGAGGAATACGAGTCACTGCTCGAAGAATATAGCGATATAATCGCTCGCTGGGACTATGCTCCCGAAAAGGATAAGGACAACGCCTTTTTGCGTGACGTAACCGCAAAGGGCATACTTGCCGCAACGGCTCACTCTTCGGCAGAATATGACGATGTATTACGTGCTTTTGAGGGTGGAAACCACCTTATTACACATTTATATTCTTGCACTTCTACCATCACACGCCATCAAGGCTTTAGACATCTAGGCATAATTGAAAGCGCATATTTGCTTGACGATATGTACGTCGAGGCGATTGCCGACGGTTGTCATTTGCCACTTGATTTACTTAAAATGATAATCAAGCTAAAGGGCACCGACCGTGTTTGCCTTATAACCGATGCACTTCGCCCCGGCGGTATAGGTGAAGATGGTAAGGAATATCGTGATTGCCCCGTACCGTTTGTTATTGAAGACGGTGTTGCAAAGATGCTTGACAGAAGCGCGTTTGCAGGTAGTATTGCTACAAGCGATATACTGCTAAAAACCGCAGTAAAGGCAGGTTGCAGCGTAGCAGATGCGGTTAAAATGATGACCGAAACACCTGCAACCGTTATGGGACTTGAGCATAAAGGCAAAATCGCCGCAGGGTATGATGCACAATTTACTGTATTTAATGAAAATTTAGATATGGTCGATATTGCAATATAAGACAAAAATCTCCGCAAATTTGCGGAGATTTTTTATATGTGCATAGCACACTGAAATTTTCAATTTTTCATCTTCAACTTTCAATTTTAAAAGAACAATCCAAACTCTACAAAGCAGTAGCTGTCTGTCCAGTTGGGGTTAAGACCATTGCGCCAGATGGGCGATTCGTGGAAGAAGCTGTTGGGACATACCCAATAATTTTCACCGTCACTTAAATGAAATGGTCCAAGCAGATTTCTAAGGCTACCGGTTATAGTGATTTCAATATCATTTTCACCTTCGTGCAAGAGCTTTGAAACATCAACCTCATACGGCTGCCACAAGAGTTTGTCGGTATCAGTTCCGTTTATTTTCACTTTAATTACGGTAGAGCCAAGACGACTAAATTTAACGCTACGGTTTTTGCATTCGTCGGCGGTAAGGGTGATTTTCTTTTTGAAGGTCATACTACCCGCAAAGAAGGGATAACCCTGTTTTACAATATCACCGCTGTTTAAGGTGTAGGGAGCCTTTGTTATATAGAAATTGCCGTTTGTTCTTGTTGCGTTGCGTTCAAGGTTCTCGAACGGTTCATCGGTTTTAATAGCAAAATCGCCTTTTAGATATATGGCTTCGATTTCCATATCGTAGCTAAGCTTATTTTTTTCAGACTCGAATATAAGCGATTTTTTTGCATTTTCATAAACCTGTTCACTTTGAACAAAATCACACTCAAGCGTTATTTCGTTTTGACCTTCTACGACATAATTGAAGATATCAATAACCTTGAATGAAGTATCAAAATAATAGCCGTTTATCTCTTTTTTTATAGCTTTGCCGTTTACGGTAATATCAAAAATTTCGGGGGTTTCAACCACAAGGTCGCATTTGGTAAAGGCTTTATCCTTTACATTGCATTTAAACACAACCTTTGTGTTTACTTTGCGACCAAAGGCGAGAGCCTTTTCCTGAACATCGTTTATAGGTAGATTTTCGTATGCAAGCTCGCCGTCAAAATAAACGTCACAGTAATCGAGTGTAATGGCATTATCGTCAGACTCTATCTGCCATTCTCCGCTAAACTGTAGCGGCTTTAATTCGGCTTTGTTTGTGCTAAGAGGTTGCTTTGCAGTCTCGTCATAAACAAATAAAACAACTGAACCGTTACCGTAAATGGTGCTCTCTATATTAAGATTTTCGTCATTTTTGGTAAAGACAACGGCTTCTTCTTCGCCCGTTACAGCATTAAATATTGTGGCACTGCCGCCCTTTACGGTAGCGATAAAATCGTGCTTTACGTTGCACGGATTAACAAGATAATACATGGTCATTTTTTGTTTGTCAAAGCGACGAACAGCTGTGAGAATTGGCACTACTTGATGGTCGCCATCATATTCAAGCTTTATTTTGCGAAGCTTTTCGGGTATTGCGGCAATCAAACCGATACCGTCGGTGCAAACACAATCCTTGGCAAATTCGTTGATTTCATCGGTTTGTTTACCGTTTATCATAGAAGGAATACGACCTGTAAATATTACTAATCCGCCCTGCTTTTTAAATTCCTTAAGCAGTTTTACAGTGTTGCTTGCCAAGCAATCGGTGGGCGGAACCACAACAACAGAATAACTTTGCGTGCCTATTATTATTTTGCCATCTTCTACCTTTGCGTGACGCTGCATAAGTGTTGCATCACCCAAATGATACTGCAGCTGCGCGCACTCGAGACGGTTCATAATATCAACCATTTCATTGCATAGATTTGACGCATAGCTGCGTGAGTTTATATCAAAATTCGCCCAAGCACTGTCGGCAGAGTGAAGTACCAAAATTTCGTGTTCTATTTTGCCCTCTGCAATAAGCATACCTATGCGGCTTACCATATCGTTAAAGCTGCGGTAATCGTTCCACCAAGGCTGTTGCTTAAACAGTGTTGCGGGATAGTCACGCTTTCTAATACCACGCAGGGTATAACCCTCAAGATGCTGACAAAGGTAATTTATGCCGTGCACCATTTGATGCTCGTAAATCCAGCGCAGTTCTTCAAAGCTAACGTTCCAGCCGCAGCAAGCAAAGGTTTCGGAGAGTATTTGCTTTTTACCTAATTGATTGGCGGCAGAGGTTAACTGCATTTCGCATTCAATGTGGTTAAGAACTCTACCTAAATTGTCCATTCCCGGTATGGTCATATATTCATAGTGGGGCATACAAGCGCCGTTTGAGATAAGTTGGGCCCAAAGCCCTTCCTCAAGCACCATGTGACCCGTAAGTGCACTACCGTTATCACAGCACCATTTGTAGATATTGTTCATAAAGTTTTCAGAAAACAAATCAGTGAGCAATTTAAAGTATTTATATTTTACCTCGCTGCTGTTTTTTGTGTTATAGAAAAGCGCTGTAAGGTTTGGTGCAAGCGGTTCACCGTAGGCTTTCATATACTCTTTTTCGAGTATAAACGACCACGGATAACCGTTGCGTGAAATTTGCGGCTCATCGGTGAAAAAGCCTGCCATATCAACAAATTCTTCGCCTAACTTTTCTTTATAAGCCTCATGTGTTACGCGAATGAATTCTGATATAACCTCGCCGTCGAGTGTATCTACATAAAATGGATTAACCTCATAATAAAAGTGCAAATTTTTATCGTTGTAAGGCAAATTTATAATTGTTGTGTCGCTTTTTACTGCGGCTTCGGTTTCCTCGCAGCGAAGATATTTTTGTTGATATTTAAGCCCGAGGCCGTTAACAAGACCCGAACCAAAGCCGCTGGGCCAGCCGTTTTCATCATAGCCCCAGGACTGCATACCGAGTTTTTTGCCCTCGTGCAAGGTGGCTTTAACATTATCAAACCATTCGTCCGACATATACTCAGTTTGAAGTCCGCCGCGCGCGTGCATAAAATAGCCGCCTATACCGACCTCTTCCATTTCACGTACCTGAGCCGCGGTTTCAGCTGTATCTAATTTCTCATTCCACGACCAAAATGGTGCAGGACGGTATTTGTTTGGTGGGTTTTTAAGATTTTTGTAAAACATAACAAACCTCCCCAAAAGATTTTTTTTGTATTATAGCACATTTTTTTCGCGTTTTACAATAGTTAATAAAAAAATTAAGCCACTGCCTTTGAATTCAGGCGGTGACTTAATTGAAAATAGTTGAGTATTATGAATTAATTTGAAGTGTCAGAGGTAAGCTTTATATCAACGGTATAATATTTGCCACCGCGATAGATTTTTACCGTTACGGTATCATTTGGCTCGCAGTCATACAGTGCGTCGCCAAGCACGGTGTATTCGGTAATTTTAACGCCGTTAAACTCGGTTATAATGTCGCCGCGTTCAATGCCTGCCTTTGCAGCAGGGCTGCCCTCTGCCACACTTGACACAACAGCGCCCGATGGGTAACCGTAAAACGCAAGCACCTGACTGGTATATGTGCTGCTTATGCTCGCGCCTAAATATGCCTGTGAGTCACCCTTGCGCGAGATTATTTTGTCACACTTTTCTTTAACGGTATTTACGGGTATTGCAAAGCCCATACCTTCATACTCGACCGACGCGATTTTAGAGCTGTTAATGCCAATCAGCTTGCCCTCAGCGTTAAGCAACGCGCCACCCGAGTTGCCGGGGTTTATGGCGGCATCGGTTTGAATAAGCTTAAGACCCGAGTTGGTTGAAACGGTGCGGTCAAGACCGCTTATAATACCGTAGGTGACGCTGCCCATAAATTCAAGACCACCCGGCGCGCCAATGGTAACAACATATTGACCGACAGCAAGCTCGTCGCTGTTGCCAAGCTCTGCAGGGGTAAGATCTTTAGCATCAATTTTTAAAACCGCAAGGTCGCACGAAATGTTATAACCTACAACGGTTGCGGGGTATGAGGTTGATTTGTTGCTGCCAACAAAAACATCTATTTTAGAGTTAGAAGACTGCGCAGCGCTGCTTATTACATGATAGTTGGTTATAATATAACCATCGGCGGTATAAACCACGCCCGAACCGTCACCCATTTGCTCTTGGCTGCCGCCAAAGAAACTCATAACCGATGTGGTTGTGCGAATAGCCACTACACTGTTGCTGCACTTAACAGCTACTGCTTCTGCAATAGACGAAGCCGTTTCGTCAACGGTTATGTTGACATTGTTCTGGGTTTTATCGGTTTGCTCGGTTATAGAGGTTGTGTTTGTATCTGCTTTAAAAACGGCAGCTAAAATAGAAATACCGCTTACAGCGCCTACAACAGCCGCTAAAACACTTGCAATAATTACAACTGCAGTGCTGTGACCACGTTTTTCTTTTTTTGGCCTCTGCGGTGGCGCTTGATAAAAGTTATTATAAGGTGGTGTATAGGCAGGCGGTGTTTGATATTGTGGCGCGGAGTATTGTGGGGGCGGTGTGGTTGGTGTTACCTCGTCTTGAATAATATCATCCGCCTTTTTGTTATAAGTGCTGTCGTTTGTGTTATCAAAACCCGATAGAGTATCATTATTTTGATTGTTGTTTTCAAATTCGTTCATTAATATCTCAACTCCTATGAAAATATTACATTTTAATCTTAAAAATAATTTATTACAAATATCTGCTAAAAGTGTGAATTATTCGTAAATATTATTTGTTATAAATTTTAAAAATAAAAGTCTTTACTTTTTGAAACACTTGTGTTATAATGCTATGGCTGACTATGGTCAGGTACCATGTTCTATGCTTTTGGTGACTGCCAATTATTTGGAACGCTCAAGACCTTTTGCTTGGAATATGGCGGACAATATTATTAAAAAGGAGTGAAAAAGAATGACTAACGAACAAAAGCAACAGATTATGGCTGAGTACGCAGTTCACGAGGGTGACACAGGTTCTCCTGAGGTTCAGATTGCAGTTCTTACTTTCCGTATCAACGAGCTCAACGCTCACCTTGATATTCACAAGAAGGACCACCACTCACGCCGCGGTCTTCTTAAGATGGTAGGTCACAGAAGAAACCTTCTTGCATACCTTCAGAAGAAAGACATCGAAAGATACCGTGCTATCGTTAAGAAGCTCGGCTTGCGTAAGTAATTATGTAACAAACAAACCGAGCAATATCTATTTGCTCGGTTTGATTTTGTTAAATGGCAGTAGTATTTAAAGAGGTTTTTTGTTGTTTAGCGGTAAAACGAGAACCCAATAAGTTGAGTTTTGGTTTTATTGCTAAACGGAAAATCTCTTGATAAAAAGAAATTTAAAACAAAAGGAGATTAGAAAACATGTTTGAAAATTTTAAGGTTTATGAAACCACCATTGCAGGCAGACCTTTTAGCCTTGAGACCGGTAAAATGGCAGGCCTTGCGAACGCAGCTTTTATGGCTCGTTACGGTGACACAAGCGTTCTTTGCACAGTAACCGCATCTTCAAAGCCGCGTGAGGGCGTTGACTTTTTCCCACTTTCAGTTGATTTTGAAGAAAAAATGTATGCAGTAGGTCGTATCCCAGGCTCTTTCCAGCGCCGTGAGGGTAAGGCAAGTGAAAAAGCTATTCTTTCATCACGTTGCATTGACAGACCTATTCGTCCACTCTTCCCAAAAGATATGAGAAATGACTGCTCGGTTGTTGCAACCGTTATGTCGGTTGACCCCGATTGCTCACCCGAAATCACAGCAGCTATCGGTGTATCGGCAGCTATCGCAGTGTCTGACATTCCTTGGGATGGCCCAATCGCTTCTACAAGCGTTGGTCTTATTGACGGCGAAATTATTATTAACCCAACTCTCGAGCAGCGCGCAGCTACCGAGCTTAATCTTACCGTATCTTCAACTGCTGACCTCGTTGCAATGATTGAAGCAGGCGGTAACGAAATTCCTGATGACCTTATGTTTGACTGCATTATGGCAGGTCACGAGGTAAATAAAGAAATCGTTAAGTTCATCAATGGCATCGTTGCTGAAATCGGTAAAGAGAAATTTACATTCGAATCAAGCGATCCTGATCCGGAAATTATGGCAGAGATTGAGGCTTTCTGCATTGAAGACGTTAAGAAAGCACTTGATACCGATGATAAAAACGTTCGTGATGCGGCTCTTCTTCCAATCTATGATGCAGTTCACGCTAAGTTTGACGAGCGTTTTGAAGGAAACGAAGCAAAGCTTGACGAGATTATGTATCTTGTTCAAAAGCACGTTGTTCGCGCATGGCTTAAGGATGAAGGCAAGCGTGTAGACGGCCGTGGTATTGACGATATTCGTCCGCTTGATGCACAAATTGATTTGCTACCACGTGTTCACGGCTCTGGTATGTTTACCCGCGGTCAAACACAGGTTCTTTCAATCGCTACTTTGGCTCCCGTAAGCGAGGCTCAAAAGCTTGACGGACTTGATGAAGAGGTAAGCAAGCGTTATATTCACCACTACAACTTCCCATCATACTCTGTTGGTGAAACCAAGCCTTCTCGTGGACCTGGCCGTCGTGAAATCGGTCACGGTGCTTTGGCTGAACGTGCACTTTTGCCTGTTATTCCTTCTGTTGAAGAGTTCCCATACGCTATTCGTGTAGTAAGTGAGGTTCTTTCTTCTAACGGTTCTACCTCACAGGGCTCTATCTGTGGTTCAACACTAGCCCTTATGGCTGCCGGTGTTCCAATTAAGGCTCCTGTAGCGGGTATTTCTTGCGGTCTTATCACAGGTGACGAGGGCGTTTACGGCGACTTTATGACAATGGTTGACATTCAGGGTCTTGAAGACTTCTACGGCGATATGGACTTTAAGGTAGCAGGTACTCACAAGGGTATCACCGCTATTCAGATGGACCTTAAGGTACACGGCCTCACACCCGAAATTATTAAGGAAGCGTTTGCAAAGACCAACAAGGCTCGTAAATACATTCTTGATGACGTAATGCTCAAGTGTATTCCTGAGTATCGCAAGGAACTTTCACCATACGCACCTAAGATGCTTACAACCGTTATCAGCCCTGACAAGATTGGCGACGTTATCGGTAAGCAGGGTAAGGTTATTCAGTCTATCCAAGAGCAGTGTGAATGTACTATTAACATTGAAGAAGACGGTCACGTATTTGTTGCAGGTCTTGATCTTGAAAAGGCTCAGGCTGCAATTGATATAGTAAATCTTATTGCAAACGATCCCGAAATCGGCGCAATCTACAGCGGTAAGGTAACCCGCCTTATGAGCTTTGGCGCTTTTGTTGAAATCGCACCCGGTAAGGAAGGTCTTGTTCACATTTCTAAGCTTGATGTTAAGCGTGTAGAAAAGGTTGAAGACGTTGTAGCTGTGGGCGATCAGGTAATTGTTAAGGTTACCGAGATTGACGATCAGGGCAGAATTAACCTTTCACGTCGCGATGCACTTGTAGAGGTTAACGGCGCAGTTGTTGAAGACGACGGCGAAGACGAAGCACCTCGCAGAAATGGTGGCAACCGTGACAGACGCGGCTTTAAGAAAAGAGATAAATAATTAAACTTAAAATCCCCGAGATTTCTCGGGGATTTTTTAATCTTCTAAATTAAATTTTGGATATACGCCACAGATAAAAATACGATTTTGTCAAGATGTTTTTATAAAATACGAAAAAAACGAATTTTCACAAAAAGAAAAAGCACCCAACCGTTAATGAACCGCCCCAATTTGTGCGGACAGCACAAAAAAGTGCTCTATGGTAGCGAAAATTAAATTTTAAGCAATATACTGACTTCGTTTTTCGAGCGGAGTCAGTTTTGTTTTAAGTTGTATGCGTTGGTTATTGTAGAAAT
>JAZUOS010000062.1:0-2460 GCA_045604765.1 Acutalibacteraceae bacterium
TTCTACCATAGGGTACTCTTTGTTTCTATTGTCCGTTTTTACTGGACTTGTTCAAATGGATTTCACTCTTTCTTTTATGTAATCTCATTAAAATAGCCTATTATTTCTTCATATATACCGGTAATTTTTGCATATTCGTTATTTTCTTCGTTAGCAGTTATGTTAGATGTTATATTCTCTCCGTCAAGCGTAATGCTCAAATTGCCTTTTCTGGCAGCCTTTTTAAACTTTTTTCCACCCTCGTCGGTAAAACGCAATTCTAAATAGCGGTTTTGCCCCTTTTTATACATTATAAGCACACTTTTAACATCGGCATTTTTAAGCACAACGTTATTATCTTCGTCAACGATGGCAAATTCGTGTTCTGCTGACAGCGATCTTGACATAAGCTCCATCAGCGGCGGCTCGTTTTCTTCTGCCTTATCTTTGCAGCCAACAAAACAAAGCGCCACTAACAAACACATTGCGATACACAATAATTTTTTCATATATGTTCAGTCCTTTAATGATACTGAAAATATAATAACATATTTTTATTTTTTTATCAACAAAAAAGTAAAAAGCGCGGTCGCCCACGCCTTTTGCTTAATCTTTGCTTTTATCTGCCGAGATTACCTCGCCTGTTTCGGCATTAATGTCATAGTCGTATTCGGTGTTGCCCGAATTAAAATCAACCTCATAAATAAGCTTGCCATTGTCACGGTCAAGATCAACGTCAACATCGCTTACCTGTGATTCTTGGAGTCCCGCGTGGCGAAGCGCTGCCTCTTTTGCATCCTTTGCGGTAATGCCTGCCATAAGATTCATTTTCTTGTCGTCTCCCTTAATAGCAGAGGTGGCATCGTCGACTGCACTTTCGGTGTCGCTGACAATTGAGCTGCCCATTGATTCGGCATCGCTTGTCATATCATCTATCGCGCCGCCGCAAGCAGTAAGAGATAAAACAAAGATAAGGCACAAAATTAAAGATAATAATTTTTTCATAATTTATTCCTCCCGTAATAGTATTAACGGGGAAAAATAAAAAATGCAGAAAAGAAAAATTTTCTTTTTTGCATTTTTCAAATTGCTCATTATTTTTTATACCCACACTCGCATCGGTCGATGCCGTCGGGCAATATTTTACCGCAAGCCATACAGCGCCAAGAGCCGTCGGGGATTTCGGGAGCAGGCTCGTTAAGTGCAACTTCTTGCTGCTGCTTTGCTTCAAGCCTTGCGTTGCGCTTTGCCGCTTTTTTGGCTTTTCGCGCATCAACAAATGGTGTTATATCTATATATTCGCTTTTTTTATTTAAGGTTAAGTTAAAAAGTCCAAAATAAAAAAGTAATATCATAACAAGTTTGATCAAGGCTTTGCCCATTGATATATAAACACTTGCTAAATATTCTGTGGGTATATTGGCAAAATACTCTGCGCCGCCAACTAATATAAATTCGGTAATTGTCATAACTACTGTGTATATCATCATTGCGAGTGAACCAATTTTTAAGAATATGGCGTTTTTAAAATTTTTAATTGAGCCACAAAAACACAGCGCTAATAACGTAGCCGAAACAGCGTTAATCGCAAAGCTTAAAATTTTTGTCGAACACAAATTACCGTATTGAGTGAGACTATAAACTATGTCGAATATTATATCATAAATTACTAACCCGCACAAAATCGCGAATGCCGTAGGAACCAGCCACTCTTTAAACCTATACTTAATTTTCAGCGTAAACATATAAACTAAAATCAAGATATACGCAATAAAGCTCAATAAAGTGTCAATGGATATTACCGAGCCATGTATTATGCAAAAATAAAGCTCATATGGTATATTTGTATTAAGAATATGTAGACAGGTAAAAATTATCATCAAAATATTTTTTGTTTTATTTTTAAATATGCAGCTTATCATAATTAGTATCTCCTTTTATTTTAGTCTATAGTAACTAACGAGCTTTGTCAAGCAACATATTTGTAACAAAATTCAAGCACCTGTTATATCTCTATAGCAGGTGCTTTCGTATTAGTTAATTGTGCATTGTGAATTATGCATTGTGCATTAATTACAGCGTTAAGCTTGGCGCTGTGTAAACACGGGTTGCAAGCTCTTGGTCGAGCAAATAAAGGCTCTTTGGGTCGTCGCCAAACAGCTTATACTTGTTTACCAATTTGTCGGCGTTTTCCTCTTCTTCAAGCTGTTCTTTTACAAACCAGTCTAAAAACTGCATTGTGCGGAAATCCTTTACGCTGTAAGCCGCATCATAAATTGTGTGAATTAAGTTTGTTACATAGCGCTCGTGCTCAGCACCGGTAAGAAGTGGGTCAAGGTGATTTTTAAACTCCTTGTCGGGCTGGTCTATTGCTTTAAGCGTAACCTTTACGCCATTGCTTTGCAAATATTTTAAGAAAAGCATTGCGTGGTCGCGTTCTTCTTGTGCCTGAATGGTATACCAATTACCAAAACCATCAAG
>JAZUOS010000063.1:0-3175 GCA_045604765.1 Acutalibacteraceae bacterium
CGCAATGCAAATATTTCGCTTTCATATTCCTTTATATTTCTATATTCTCTTGGCATAAAAAATCCCCCTATGGTAGTTATTTCAATTCTACCATAGGGGACTCTTTTTTTCTATTGTCCGTTTTTACTGGACTTGTTCAAATTCATCAACGCTTTTTGTTTTATTCTTTTATTTTTTCTATATCGTACGGTGTGGTCTGATATACAAAATAGTTAAGCCAGTTGCTATAAAGCAAATTGGCGTGTGAGCGCCATGTAACAAGCGGCTCGTTTTCGGGATTATCATCGGGGAAATAGTTTTCGGGCACTTTGATAGGCAACCCTGCGTTCAAATCACGCAAATACTCGTTTTTAAGGGTGTCGGCGTCGTACTCGCTATGCCCTGTTATAAATATCTGCTTGCCGCCCTCGGTAGCTATGGCATAGATGCCGCACTTTTCATTAGATGCTAAAATTTTAAGCTCGGGCACTGCCGCTACGTCCTCAGTTTTTATGGTTGTGTGACGAGACTGCGGCACCATAAACACATCGTCAAAGCCGCGCAAAAGTATAGAGTGCTTGTAATCGGCTTTGTGTGGGAATATGCCAAAAAGCTTTTCGGGCAGTGGATATTTATTTATGCCGTAGTGGTAATAAAGACCGGCCTGTGCGCCCCAACAAATATGAAATGTGCTGTGAACGTTGGTTTTGGTCCATTCCATTATCTCGCAAAGCTCATCCCAATATTCAACATCTTCGAAGGGCATTTGCTCAACAGGCGCCCCCGTAATTATCATACCGTCAAAGGTTTTGTCTTTTACATCATCAAAGGTTTTATAAAAGGTAAAAAGATGCTCGGCAGACGTGTTTTTTGAAACGTGGCTTTTTGTGTGTATAAACTCAAAATCTACCTGAAGCGGTGAGTTGCCAAGAAGACGCGAAAGCTGAGTTTCGGTTTCAATCTTTTTAGGCATTAGGTTAAGCAGTAATATTTTAAGCGGACGAATGTCCTGTGTTATGGCGCGGGTTTCGGTCATTACAAAAATATTTTCATCATTTAAAATCTTTACCGCAGGTAAATCGTTTGGTATTTTTATGGGCATTTTATGCCTCCTTAATTAAATATTATCTAGCGCTTGTTTTATGTCAGCGATAAGGTCGGCGGCGCTCTCAATACCGCAAGAAAAACGAACGAGGTCGGCTGAAATTCCTGCAGCTTCAAGTTCAGCATCGTTCATCTGGCGGTGAGTTGCGCTTGCAGGGTGCAAGCAACAACTGCGTGCATCGGCAACGTGAGTTTCAATAGCGGCAAGCTTCAAGTTCTTCATAAAGCTTTCGGCAGCCTTTCTTCCGCCTTTTACACCAAAGCTTACAACACCACAACCGCCGTTTGGCAAATATTTTTGCGCAAGGTCATAATACTTGTCACCCTCAAGATTGGGGAAGGTTACCCAAGCGATACGATCGTCATTTTTAAGGAATTTCGCTACTGCTAAGCCGTTTTCACAATGCTTTTTCATACGAAGATGCAAACTCTCAAGTCCCAAGTTTAAAAGAAACGCATTTTGAGGCGACTGAATAGAACCAAAATCACGCATAAGCTGTGCGGTTGCCTTGGTGATATATGCACCCTCAAGGCCGAAACGCTCGGTATAGGTTACACCGTGATAGCTGTCATCAGGTGTGCAAAGACCAGGGAATTTGTCTGGGTATTTTGTCCAGTCAAATTTACCGCTATCTACTATACAGCCACCAACACCTGCGCCGTGACCGTCCATATACTTAGTAGTAGAATGGGTTACGATATCTGCGCCCCATTCAAATGGGCGGCAGTTTACAGGGGTAGCAAAGGTGTTATCAATAATAAGCGGTACGCCGTGTGCGTGAGCCGCATTTGCAAAACGCTCAATGTCAAGAACTGTAAGTGCAGGGTTTGCTATTGTTTCGCCAAATACAGCCTTGGTATTGGGGCGAAAAGCTGCCTCAAGCTCCTCGTCAGAGCAGTCGGGATTAACAAATGTAAACTCAATACCCATGCGCTTCATCGTAACGGCAAAAAGGTTGTATGTGCCGCCATAGATGGTAGAGCTTGATACAACGTGATCGCCGCAAGAAGCAATGTTAAATATTGAATAGAAGGATGCTGCTTGACCGCTTGACGTAAGCATAGCGGCGGTGCCGCCCTCCATCTCGCAAATTTTTGCGGCTACGCTATCATTGGTTGGGTTTTGTAAACGGGTGTAAAAATATCCCGATGCCTCAAGGTCGAAAAGCTTGCCCATCTCTACGCTGGAATCGTATTTATAGGTAGTGCTCTGATATACGGGAAGCTGCCTGGGCTCGCCGTTTTTGGGTGAATAACCGCTTAAAATGCACTTTGTGTTAATTTTGTATCCCATTTTTAAACCTCCAAAAACTTCTTTATAAGGGTGTGACCTACCTCAACGTAATTACCGGTTGCCTTTGCGGTGTTTTCATTTATGGTTTCAACTCCGCTTTCAGTCTCGCCGTTCTTATGGTAAATCATATAGGGAACGGGGTCGCTTGCGTGGGTCATTGTAACTATGGGTGTAGGATGGTCGGGCAGAATCATAATCTTATAATCCTCGCCGCAGTTATCAAGATAGCCGGTAAGAACGGGAAGAACCTTTTCATCAATAAGCTCAATTGCTCTTATCTTGTTCTCAGGCTCGTTTCTGTGGCCGCATTCATCGGGAGCTTCAATGTGGATATAAACGAAATCCTTGCCGTTCCTGAACTCCTCAACAGCCGCATTTGCCTTACCTTCAAAGTTGGTATCAATATAACCCGTTGCGCCCTCAACCTCAGGAGTGTTCATACCTGCTGCAATGCCTATACCCTTAAGCAGGTCAACAGCGGAAATAACACTGCCCTTGACACCGTAAAGCTCTTCAAAATTATCAAGTGAAGGTCTTTTGCCCTCACCCCACAGCCAGATTGAGTTGCCCGGCTTCTGACCGTTTGCAATGCGTCTGAGGTTTACGGGATGATCCTTGAGAAGAGCATAGCTTTCACGCATCATAGCGGTGAGCTTCTTCGCATTTTCGTGAGTTGAGATGTACTCGCCAACCACTCTGCCTGAAATATCGTGGGGCGGAGTCATTGAACCGAGCTCTGTTGTGCCGCCGTGGTGAATGAGGCAATGGCGGTAGCTTACACCGTTGTAAAAATCGAAT
>JAZUOS010000064.1:0-3152 GCA_045604765.1 Acutalibacteraceae bacterium
CGCAATGCAAATATTTCGCTTTCATATTCCTTTATATTTCTATATTCTCTTGGCATAAAAAATCCCCCTATGGTAGTTATTTCAATTCTACCATAGGGGACTCTTTTTTTCTATTGTCCGTTTTTACTGGACTTGTTCAAAAAAGCATCTGCTTTTTGTTTACTTATAAAATTTTTTGTGATATAATAATATAAATATACAAAAACGGAGGGTTGACGCTCTTGAACAAATTTGAACTTGTATCAAAATACAAGCCTACGGGTGATCAGCCCGAGGCGATTGACAAGCTGGTAGAGGGTTTAAATCGCGGCGATAAAGAACAAACCTTACTCGGTGTTACGGGCAGCGGTAAAACCTTTACGATGGCTAATATTATCGAGCGTGTAAACCGCCCGACGCTTGTTCTCGCTCACAACAAAACACTTGCCGCACAGCTTTGTACCGAGTTTAAAGAATTTTTCCCTAACAATGCGGTAGAATATTTTGTTTCCTATTACGACTATTACCAACCTGAAGCATATATACCGGGCACCGATACTTATATTGAAAAAGATAGTGCCATTAATGACGAAATTGACAAGCTGCGTCACAGTGCTACCTGTGCGCTATCTGAACGCCGTGACGTTATAATCGTGGCATCGGTTTCGTGCATTTATTCGCTTGGTAACCCGATTGACTATCGCAATATGGTTATATCTTTGCGTTCCGGTATGGAAAAAAGCCGTGACGAGCTTATTCGCAAGCTTGTAGATTTGCAATATGAACGAAACGACATAAATTTTGTGCGTAACAAATTTCGTGTTCGTGGCGATACGGTAGAGGTGTATCTGGCGTACTCTTACGGCAACGCTTTGCGTATAGAGTTTTTTGGTGACGAAATAGACCGCATAAGTGAAATAAACGTTTTAACAGGCGAGGTAAAGCAGTTTTTAAGTCATACTGCGATTTACCCCGCATCGCACTATATCGTGCCGCAGGACAAGTTAGAAGAAGCGCTAACCGAACTTAAAAACGAGATGGAAGAGCGTGTCGCTTTCTTTCAGGAAAACGGCAAACTCATTGAGGCGCAACGTATTCGTCAGCGCACAGAATACGATATTGAAATGCTACGTGAAATAGGTGTTTGCAAGGGTATCGAAAACTACTCTCGCGTGTTATCGCGTCGTGCACCAGGTAGCACACCGTCGACGCTCTTGGACTATTTCCCCGATGATTTTTTACTTTTTGTTGACGAATCGCACGTAACACTGCCGCAGGTACGCGGTATGTTTGGCGGTGACCGTGGTCGCAAGGACAACCTTATAGAATACGGTTTTCGACTGCCATCGGCTTATGATAACAGGCCACTTAACTTTGACGAGTTTTACTCTCATATAAATCAGGCGATATTTGTATCGGCTACCCCTGCCGATTTTGAAAAGCAGCACTCGGCGCAGATTGTTGAGCAGGTAATACGTCCTACAGGACTTTTAGACCCGCTTGTAACTGTAAAGCCAAGTGAGGGGCAGATAGATGATATCGTATCGCAGATAAACGAGCGCGTTGCCAAAAACGAGCGTGTGCTTATTACCACGCTAACTAAAAAAATGGCCGAGGACCTTACCGAATATCTGCAAAATCTTGATATAAAAGTTCGCTATATGCACTATGATATTGATACTATCGAGCGTATGGAAATTATCAGGGATTTGCGCCTTGGCGAGTTTGACGTGCTTGTTGGTATAAATCTTTTGCGTGAAGGTCTTGACATACCCGAGGTGTCGCTTGTGGCTATACTTGACGCCGATAAAGAGGGCTTTTTGCGTAGCGAAACGTCGCTTGTGCAAACTATAGGCCGTGCCGCGCGTAATGCCGACGGTGAGGTCATAATGTACGCCGATACCGTTACACGCTCTATGGAAAACGCTATTCGCGAGACCGAGCGCCGCCGCGCAATTCAGCAAGCGTATAACGAAGCGAACGGCATAGTGCCAAAAACAATTGTAAAAGATGTGCTTGATATTATTGAAATCGGCACTAAAGCCGACAAAGAAAAGAGCGACAAACAGCTATCTCGTGCTGAAAAAGAGGCACTTATTAAACGACTTACACAAGAGATGCATCAGGCGGCTAAAATTCTCGAATTTGAGCACGCGGCATATCTGCGTGATAGAATAGAAAAACTAAGAAAGAGTAAATAAATTCTTGGAGGAATAGATTTTGTCAAACGATAAAATTGTTATAAAGGGTGCAAGGGAAAACAACCTAAAAAATATGGATGTTACAATACCGCGCGATAAGCTTGTTGTGTTTACAGGCCTTTCGGGCAGCGGTAAAAGCTCCCTTGCGTTTGATACCATATATGCTGAGGGTCAGCGACGCTACGTTGAGTCGCTGTCAAGCTATGCGCGTCAGTTTTTGGGCCAAATGGAAAAGCCAAACGTTGACAGCATTGACGGACTTTCTCCTGCAATATCTATTGACCAAAAGACTACCTCTAAAAATCCGCGTTCTACGGTGGGTACCGTTACCGAAATTTATGACTATTTACGTCTTTTGTATGCGCGCGTTGGCATTCCGCACTGTCCTGTTTGCGGCAAAGAAATATCTCAGCAAACAACCGACCAGATTGTTGACACAATTATGGCGCTAGATGAAGGAAGCAAAATACAAATACTTTCTCCCATAGTAAAAAACCGTAAGGGTGAGCACACAAAAGAGCTTGACCGCGTTCGCAAGTCAGGCTATGTTCGTGTGCGTATTGACGGCAATATTTACGATTTGTCGGAAGAAATTAAGCTTGAAAAAAACAAAAAGCATATGATAGAGGTTGTGGTTGACCGCCTTGTCATAAAGCCCGACATTCGTTCACGTTTGGCCGATAGTATTGAAACGGCGGTATCGCTTTCGGGTGGACTTGTGGCGGCTGACGTCATTGGCGGCGAGGAATTACAATTTTCACAAAGCTATGCTTGTGATGAGCACGGGATTAGCATACCCGAGCTTACCCCTACAATGTTTTCGTTTAACAATCCAATGGGCGCGTGTCCAACATGTACTGGTATTGGCGTGTTTATGAAAATAGACCCAAGACTTGTTATTAGTGACGAGGATTTGTCGCTTGCTGAGGGTTGCATTAAAGCGGCAGGTTGGGGCGTTAACTCTTGGTTTAA
>JAZUOS010000065.1:0-58204 GCA_045604765.1 Acutalibacteraceae bacterium
TCGCCCTTGAAAAGCACAGGTACAAGGGGATCAGACTTCACATAACAGACAGATACAACGCCCTCAAGAGGTGTTTCCTTATGTTTGAAAATGAAGAGATCACCGCCAGCAAGTACATCTCAGACGGTGAATACGAAATGGTTTTCGATACAATGGATTATTATAAAACCGAAATTGTGAGAAAACTGATGTATCTTGGGGAAAATGTGGTTCTGACGGAAGGGCCGGCAGGGTTAAAGGAAGAACTGCTTGAGAAGATCGAACAGGCTCTTCGGAATAACCGGGAGACATAGAACAAGCTCTTCGGAACAACCGGGAGGCGTAGATCAGCTCTTCGGAACAATCGGAAGGCATAGAACAGGCTCTTCTGAACACACGGAAGGCGTAAAACATGCTCTTTTAAACACCCGAAAGGCGTAGAACAGGCTCTTCTGAACACACGTGAGGCATAAAACAACTTCCAAAATGAACTTGGGTTACAAATCAAACTAATCGTATTTGCGTTTGTTGTAAATTCCGGGGTGGAAATTTTAAACCCCCGTGCAATTCTACAGTTTTTTTGGAAAATGATCCGGATCCGTGATATAATACATTTGTAAGACGGAAACACCGCTGGCATCACGCACCTGCAACTGATAAAACCTGGCGGAGTCCAACCGCAAAACACATTTATATATTATAATGGAGGGCATACATATGACTGCCAATAATGAGATCCACGCAGATATACAGAAACTCAGAAATCTTTTTGAACAACTGGGAGACTTTCTTCGTGAAGGGATCAGGGCGGCGCACCAACACTGCGGCATTGATGAGGAGACCGTTGCCGTAGATATCACCGCACCGTCAGAGGATGGGGTAATTATGGAAGAAGGTCAATTCGACCCTTCCGTAAGCATTTACGATCAGATGGATACCTGCGCCTGCCTTGATTACCTTTATTTCGGAGGACTTCGCAAGAGCAAAGTGTATGGCGGAAGACGTTACTGCAAGGATCAGGATGCCTTCTTCAAATTTTTTAACATTGATTACAGTTACGTCAGGCAAAACGGTCAGCGCACGCTCAAGCTGACAAACACATTTTGCGAACCGCTATGCGCTCTGAAGGCGGCGGGAAGCAAAATAACGGAAGATACGGATGCCATTTCTGACGAGCAGTTTTACAAGTACGTCTGTTATATGATGATAATGGCAAATTTCCTCTATCTCAACGATAAATGGGATAAAGATGTCCGTTCCCGGTACCGTGATCTGATCGAAAACCTTGCCGCCGCGTACGCAGAACAGTACCGCAGGTAAGTTTTTCTGAAACACTTGGGGGTATATTGCCACGAAGACAATTATCCCCCGAAATTTGCACTGAAAATAAATATCACATCTTCTGCAATTTTTAAGATTCTATCATTGCATCACAGCCCTGTATTGATGGCAATGTAAGTTTGAAAGCAAGTTTGCCCCTGAAGATCCAAAGACGGCAAACAAATATATTGAGGAGATAATGATATGGATTACTTTCATGATTTTCAAAAACTCTACAACCTTCTGACTCTCAAGGACGCTGTGGATGAGTCTGCCAGTGAAAATGACACCAACGCCAACACGGTCGGGAAGGATATCCCCCATGACAACAAGGGAGAAGATGTTTTCCCAACCGGTAACGAAGAGTCAGACCAAACGTCTGCAGCAGGTGACGGCAGCCCCCAAAAGAGCGCCGGAACCGGCTTGTAAAAACAGTCTGCCACGCCTGCCTTGCCTATATTAAGTTTAATAAAAACAGGTGGCTTCAATTTATAGTAATGTTTAAAAGTTTTATGCTTTTGTTTTTCCAAGATCTGATACAATAAAAGACCCCCGTCAAAAACAAAAGACTTATCAATAAATTTTCAGGAGTTATAACAATGAAGAACTACGATATCATCTATTACTTTACCCAAAAAGGCACGAACCCTGACCTTTCCGATAAACAGAAGTACACGATCTTCGAAAAAATAAAAAAACTGTATAAGGAAGCAGGCGCCCTCATTCTTGAGGGAATCAAATACGCCAACACCAAGGCGGGAGTCTCAGAACTTGATTTCGGGAAAGGACTGATCGCCAATGCAGGCCTGGCTCCCATTTTTGATCCAAAAAAATATCCCAACGGCGCATCTTACTCCGATATCGACTTTCAAGCCTGTATCAAATATCTGTACTACGGCGGTCAGAGAAGTCAGTATCAGGATCAAAGAAATTTCCTTGATCTTTTCGTTCCCGGATATTTTTACGATAGTCAAAACAAATTGCACGCGGGTGATTTCGGCTGGGCTCTGTTTCCGAGTATGAAGGTGCGAAACGAACACCTCGGACACGATCCGCTTACAGATCCCGCAGATAAAATAACCTTTGCGGTAAATCCCAGCAGATCTTTTATTGACGTCAATTCTGTCCCCTACTGTATGAAGGTGCTGGAAAACCTTATTTCCCCTCTTTGCGATCATGAATGGGATCCCGCCGCAAAACAGAGATGTATCGAATTCCGGGAAAATATGTGGAACAGCATATATCTTGCCGCGGGAGAACTGCCGTACAATATGGACGCAATTCTTGATTTCGTGCGTATTCCCCGAAATGAAAAGGGCAAGGTCATAAGCTATTTCAAAAACGTGGGCATCAGAGTCGATGGCGAGACTGTCTACGTATTGGGAGACGCCGCCGATATTGCATACGCCCTTTACTACGCATACCGTGCCAGCAGTAAAAAGGGTGCGGAGCTGTTTGAGGGTCTGTACGAATCGGTAAAGCTCGACCCCAACCAAAACGAACAGGACGAGGCGGAGCCCGACTGGGACACCCTTTCCTTTGCTGACCTTGAAGCCCGGGCGAACAATATCAAAAGTCCGTCAAAGATCCGGGCTCACGCCAGGTACCGTCTCGGTCTTTGCTATAAAACGGGAACAGGTATTGCCAAGGACAAAATCAAGGCATACAACCTGTTCTTTGATTCGGCAAATATGGGCTGTGCCAACGCCCAGGTAGAGCTGGGTAAATGTCTTGAATCCGGCTCCGGTATTGTTGTCAGAAGTCTGATCCCCGAATTTGAACCCCGCCGTATCATAAATCTTGAAAAAGCGGCAAAGTGGTATCAGACTGCAACCGAACAGAGTTGTGCCGAGGGAATGTATAACCTGGGCAGATGCTATGAGTACGGTATAGGTGTCAAAGCCGACAAGGATCAGGCATTCATATACTATCAGAGCGCGGGGGAAAGAGGATGCAAAGAAGCGGCGGCAGCCTCCATCCTGTTACAGCTCAAGGAGCATCATCTGTATGGATTTGTTGATGAGGAAGGCGAGGTAACAGACGCGCGGACCATGCTTGGGGATCATCTCTCCACTCCTTTCGGCAAGACTGCTCTTGGAATGTGCTGTCAGTACGGCTGGCGTATGGAGCCCGACATCCTTGAAGCGGTAAGGCTTTATCAGGAAGCAGCAGAGGAGGGCGACGGTAAGGCAAAATACCTTCTTGCACAATGCTACAGATACGGCTGGGGCGTAGACATAGACCTTTCCGCCTACGGCGATCTGCTTTTCGAAGCTGTGGAGCTTGACTATCTTGATGCGGTGGTGGAATATTACTTTAATCCATATGCGAAAAACCATCAGGAATACCCCTATGCCATGTGGTTATGTGCCAAACATATGATCTCCCTCTCGCATCCCGATGCTCCCTTCAGCGCCCAGCAGGAGATATTCAAATTGGTTGAATCCGCCTCCGACCAGGGCTATATCCCTGCCAGGAGTCTGCTTGCCTACTGCTACTTACAGGATATAGGCACGGGGCTTGGCGCACCTCACGAGGGAATGGCATTGCATCTTTACAAATCTGCCACCCTTGCGGGCGATATTGAAGCGTTCTGTTTCTTCGCAAACCACTCTTATAATAACGACGTTGACAACGGTCATGATGAAGCGTACGCCGTGGCAGGGGCAAAACCCTGGTATGAAGCGGCGGCAAAGCGCGGAAGCAGGGACGCGCAGTCATGGCTTGTGAAGCATTGCGCCCCCGAAGAGTCGGAGAGATGGCGTGAATACGCCTGCAAATGCGGCAACACGGACTTTGAGGATTGAACCTTACAAGCCTCTTACTAACCATAAAAACAGCACCTCACGCTTGAAAGGAAATATCAAGCGTGAGGTGCTAAAGTCTTTATATACTCTCTCTATATATGTTAAAACAATTTAAGCAAAAACTCAATTCCGGTCAGTATGATCAGGAATGCAAAATTAAACAGCGAAAATTCTACAATATAATGTCCTGTTTTCCCCGGATTGTTTTTTACGTATTCCCGGAAGGTTATCAGACTTGCCAAGGATGCTATCAGAGTTCCCACTCCGCCAATATTTACACCTACCAGGAGATCCGCATAGTTATTTGTAAACTGGGACAAAAGGATCGCCGACGGAACGTTGCTGATAAATTGGCAGGAAACCACACTGAACAGCAAAGTGCTTTTTTCAAGAAGTGCAGAAAACAATTCTCTGACAACTCCGATCCGTGCCATATTTCCCGAAAAGATAAAGAAGAAAACAAATGTTAGAAGCAGACCGTAATCCACCATCTTCAAGGCTTTTCTGTCAACTATCAGAAGAACGGTGGGAATAACCATCAGACCGATCCAATACGGAACTCCACGGAAAACGATAAGGATGGAGAGAGCAAAAAGAGCAAGATACAGCATAGTCCTTTTAGGATCAAGAACTATCTTCTCATCAGACAAGCTCAACGGCTCAGGCTTTACGAAAATTATGCAACATATGGTGATGATCACCACCGAAATAACAAACGGCAGAACCATGATCGCCATAAATTCCAGATTGGGGATCTGGAATTTGGAATACAGATAAAGATTTTGCGGATTGCCAAATGGGGTAAGCATTCCCCCAAGATTCGCGGCAATATTTTGCATAATGAAAGTAAACGCCATATATTTCTGCTTACCGGTGGTGGTAAGAACGAAATATCCAAGGGGCAAGAAAGTCAGAAGAGCCATATCGTTGGCGATAAGCATTGAACCTATAAAGGTAATATAGACCAAGGCTAAAACGCTCATTCTCGCCGTCCGGAAGCAATGGACCACCTTCCTTGCAAGCATATAGAAGAAATCAACGTTCTTCAACGCACAAACCACCGCAAGAACGCAAAACAGACACGTTAAAGTCTTATAATCAAAATATCCTATGTATTCCTTGTCAATCGGAATAAAAATACTTGTTACGATCGCCGCTATAAAGGCAATACACATAACAGCATTCTTCCTCACAAAAAGCCCAAGCCTTTCTAAAAAAGACGGCTCATCCACAACATTATTCATTAATATTTTCCCTTTTCAGACAGCCTTTTGTCACGGATCCCGCAATTTGGCATCTGTCCTCCCCGAAGCTCAGTAAGATCAGTCGCAGTTTATGTAACGGGTGATCTTTTCCACCACCGCATTTGCAATTATTTCCGAGCCCTCGTCATTGAAATGCACCCAGTCCGAATGTAATGAGTTGTCAAAATCCTTGGTCAGCGAATAAAGATCGTTGACTTCAACTCCCAAGGAATCCATTAAATCTTTTGCCGCCTTGTTATATGCCTCAATGTCGGAATTGTATCTGAAAAAGTCCGGTTTTGCCCATTCTTCTATAACAGCCGTCGACAATGCAAATATGATCTTTGCGTTGGGGAACAACTTTCTGAGCATATTGTATACTCTTCTTAACGTGTATACGTAAACGTCACAGGGGGTAAGCGGCTCATCGCCGTTCAGTCTTAAAACATCCCACAAACCGTTGTTCCAGTGTATAATATCAATTTTGTCCGCCTCGACCTTTTTTGCCCAGTCGTACAGATAACGCAGTGTATATTGGGCAAATCGGCAGTTTTCATCCGGAGCATAAACGTTTGCCAACCGGGAGAGTTTTTCTTTTACATACACCCCGTAACCCGGGCTGTTTGGCTTCGCCCCGTATCTTATAGAATCACCTATCAATAAAACGTTCTTCATTCCTTTTACCTTCTAACCGCCGGATCTTTATATAATAGAAGGTGTCGTGTTCAGCTGTAAAAGCATCCTCGCCTTTACCTTTTCCCTCGCCTTTGCCTTCATCCCGGTCTTTGTCTTTGTCTTCGTCTTCGTCTTTGACTTTATTTTTATTTTGTCTTTGTGTTTGTGTCCGTCTATATCTCGTCTTTACCTTGTCTTTACCTTTGAAAACCACCCGCTATGCGGGTGGTTTTCAAAGAATTGATCAGTCGTTGTACAGAAGGATCTTTCCTCCGACAGCACCCGGAGTTTTATAAAGTTCAAATGCCTCTTTAATATCCTTCATGGGGAATTTCTTGAAAATAAGGCTCTCGTCGAATTTCAACTGACCCGTTTTGAAATAGTGAGCCGTGAGGGTCCACTCTTCGCCGGGGAAAGGCGCAGAATAGCTCATCCATGAACCTGTCAGCTTAAACTCTTTTCTGTTCATGTTTTCCCACTGCTTGGGAGTAAACGTCAGATCGGTGTGAGGTGTTCCGATGAAACACAGGCTGCTCTTGTTGTCAGCTACTTCAAACGCCAATCTCATAGTGGCAGGCTGTCCCGCAGTCTCGAAAACGTATCCGTACTTCTGAGCCGGCAGTTCTTCTTTTGCAGTATTTACCACAAAGTCAGCCCCCATTTTTTTGGCAAGAGCCAGTCTGTCGTCGGAGATATCAAAAACGGTTACTGATGCGGCACCAAAGATCTTTGCCCACTGCATGGTGAACAGACCGATAGTTCCGCCGCCCAGGATAGCAACGTGCTTTCCGCCGGTGTACTCGGCGCATCTGATACCGTGGAGAGCCACAGTGGAGGGCTCGAAGAATGCGCCCTGTTCAAAACTTAAACTCTTATCAAACTTAATAGCGTTCTGTGCGGGGAGTTTAACGTATTCAGCAAAACTTCCCTGTATTCTTGAACCGATAAAGGTATAATGCTTGCACAGAGAATAATTACCGTTCTGGCAGTCCTTACATTTCATACAAGGAACGAGGGGAGCGCCGGAAACCTTGTCTCCGATCTCAAATCCGGTAACGTTGGCGCCGATCTCAACAACTTCTCCGGAAAACTCGTGACCTAAAACGATGGGGAAGAAGTGCGCACCGTTGTGAAGAACTCTCGGAACGTCGCTTCCGCAGATTCCCGACATCTTCACTTTTACAAGAATTTCATCAGCAGTTATGACGGGTGTTTCGTAATCGTCATATCTGATGTCTTCATTGGCATAAAGTACTCCAGCTTTCATTTACATTAACTCCTTTAAATTTTGATATATTTTAATGTATTTATTGTAATTTTCGTTATATACCTTCTCATTGGATGCATCGGGAATATAGGTCTTGCGAACGGAGATCGTTTTTTCGATCGCTTCATCAAATGTTCCGTATAATCCTATACCGATTCCCGCCAGGATCGCGGCACCCAAGGCAGACGCATTATCTGAATTGGGAACTTTTATAATTTTTCCGGTTACGTCCGCTTTGATCTGCATCCAGAGTGAGCTGTTGGCACTGCCTCCCATTGCCAGAAGGTAATCCACTCCGGCTCCAACCTCTCCGGCGGTCTCAAGGTTGTGTTTCAGAGAATAAGCCACACCCTCCATAGTTGCCCGTGCCAAGTGAGCTCTGGTCTTGTCAAAACTCAACCCGAAGTAAACGCCTTTGGCATTTTCATTCCAGACAGGCGATCTCTCCCCTGCCATATACGGAAGGAAGATCACTCCGTCGCTTCCCGCCGCCACCTTTGACGCTTCTTCGTCAATAGCTCTGAATACGTTATCACCTTCAAAGGCTTTTCCGAATTGCTCCGAAAACCATTTGATGGTTCCACCGCCGCCTACGGTTCCGCCCTGAAGCAGCCAAAGACCCGGAACGACGTGATTTCCTAAGATCAATTTTTCGTGAGACAAAGGAACGTCAAGGCAAATACTCATTCCGCCTGCCTGACCTCCCTGCTCCTGGGTCTGCCCTTTCCGGCAAACTCCTGCGCCCAAAGTGCCGCAGGCAGCATCAAGTCCTCCGGCAACAACGGGGATACCCGGCTTCAATCCCGTCTCACGCCCCGCTCTTTCGGTAACAGTGCCGATAACGTGACTACATTCGTATATCCGGGGATACATGGAAATATCCAGCCCCAGCTCCTTCGCCAGTTCCGGATCATATTCACCCTTTTCCATATCGAAAAAGAAATGCCCGTATCCCTGGGATCTGTCCTGGCTGAAGATGCCGGTCAGTTTATAGTTTATAAAGGAATTGCACTGCAAAAATTTATATGTATTTTGGTAAATATCAGGAAGATTTTTCTTGAACCACAGGACTTTTGGTGTTGTATAAGAAGGTTTTATGGGATTTTTGCAAACCTCAAAGATCTTCTCAAAGCCTATCTTTTCAATGATCTCCCTACATTCGTCCGTTGCTCTCGTGTCAAACCAGATAGGGGTGTTGTGCAGAACGTTTCCCTCTCTGTCCACGGGTATGGCAGACCAACTCTGCCCGTCAACGCCGATGGCGACTATTTCCTCATCACCTGTCTGACCCAAAAGTTCTTTAATACCGCTGCAAACAGCAGCATACCATTCATCCGGATCCTGTTCAGCCCAGCCTGCTTTCGGATAATAAACCTTATATGACTTTGTAACTTCACCGCAAACCTTACCGTCGGGATAAAATGCGGCGACCTTGCAGGCAGACGTTCCTATATCAATGCCAAGTAAGAGCATATAAAATTACCTTTCCGTCAGCGATAAAAATTATTGGAATTGTAAAGCACGACTTTTTGTTCACGACGCCAATTTCGTTTACTGCTTTTCTCGTTCGCTTTCTTCTCGTTTGCTTTCTTCTCGTTTACTTCTTTTATCGTCTACTTCTTTTATCGTTTACAGCTTTTCCGCATTTTTTGATGTCGGCTCTTTCGTATGAGTCATATTTTCAACAAAAAACGACCGTACGAATTTATTTTACATTATAGCACATTGAGAAAAAATATCAAGTGTTTTGGGAATATTTACGGCATATTCCACGGCATATTCCACGGGATAAGATAAGAAAACAAGAAAAAGACAGGCTTCTGTTAAAACCTGCCTTTCCTTAAAAATATGAAAGAAACGTCTGTCCCGATGTTTTGGGGGAGAAAAACCGTCACTGCTCCTGTTTCTGCTCTTGGTTCTTACCCTGTTTCGGCTTTTTTACCATCCCAACGATCTGTTTGCAATAGATACAGCCAAGATATACGACGATCACAGGTATGAATGAAAACATATACCAATAAGGCCGGCTGTATACCAGTGCCATCACGGGATTTTCCGGCACCAACGAATACATATAATTCACCCGGATCACGTTTCCGGCGTAATCAACTACGTTGTTTTCCAGGCAGTAGGCATTGATGGCGATATTAATGAAGTGAACGAGCGTGTAAACGGAAAATGTGATACCAATGGTTGAAAAAATACATTTTACGTCCAATCTGGCAAGCCCCAGGAGAAACATCAGTACTATGATGCCGAACTCCAGTGTGTGGGGAAAATAATAAAACGCAAACGTCAGACTGAATATCTCGTAATTTGCCTGTGCGGTATTGACGACGACGGCAAGGATCGCGCCCAAGCCCCAAAGCAGTAACAGATTATTGAGAACTTTACTTTTTGTGAATACAGCAAAGGGTAAAACCATCGCAGTCAGCGAGCAAAGATGGAAAGGCAAATATTCCAGCGGAGAATTCCACGCCAGCAGATTGAAGATAATGGCGGAGATGCCGGAAAAGGAAAGCACTCCCAATATTGCGATTTGAACTTTTTCCGACCGGCGTTTAAGGAAAAAATACAATGAAATAATTATTGCCGCCGAGAGTAACAAAGAAAAAATATGTACTGCTCCAAATGTTCCCCAAGTCATAATCTTCACCTTACCATATAATTTTTAAAGTCTTTTCAGTAAAACCAATCTTTTAAAACCATCTTTTGAAATTTTTATCGTAATCATAAAAATCCCATATCATAAATATCCCACAAAAACAAACTTATAGGATATTTTTATTTCTGATCATTTATTTCTGATCCATCATCTCAATCATCACAGAACTGTCACATTTTGTTCATTATAGCACAAAAATATTATTATGTCAATATTGAAAATGATGTGCAGAGGACATACCACCGGATTCCGCCGGATTCCACCGGATTCCACCGGATTCCGCCGGGATAACGCCGGGATAACGCCGGGATAACGCTGGGATAACGCTGGGATAACGTGCCGTGTATTGGCGTAAAGCTGCGCCGAGACGTCCCAGGTCAGCGGATTCTCCATTTCCGTTTTCACCGATAAAGCCATATAAGTCATATACGGCTCCCACCGGAACGGTCATATTCAGACGATCTGCCGCGTACATTCACCGAAAACTTTTTGAAAGATTTCTGCTGTCTACCGCATTCATTTTTGCTCTCTATTTCAATTTATATCATAGGATATCGTCTTTTTCTTCACTTCCCCCAAAAATGACAACAGCGAGATACCCTTCGGCACCTCGCTTATATCATATGATCTTATTTTTTGTCTTTGGCAGCATCAATGCGAGCCTGAGCATCAGCCTGACGCTTCTGCGCTTCAGCGATCCCGACATCACGCTCTGCCTGCATCTTCTCTGCTCTTTGGGAAGGACTCATATGAGCATCATCCCAACTCTTTTTGGCATCCGCTTTTGCCTTTGCAAAAGTATTGTGACCTCTGTTTTCTTCAAAGTTCGCCTTACTTTCAGCCTTGACAGCATTGAATTGAGCTTTGTCAACTTCGTGCTGTGCCTTTGCGCTTTCCTTCATATCCTGAAAAGCCTTTTTCAAGAAATTTGCCATTATATTTCACCCTTAACCTTTCATAATTTTATCACTGAGAGCGATGATATCATCTGCGTATTTTTTGCGCCGTGAGCCCAGAATACCCTTGTAGATGGGATAGTTGATGATCGCCATAACCATACCCACGACCCCGATAATGATACCCGGAACCATCGGATCTGCAATTCCTACGATCTCACCGATCTCGGTCATAACAAGGCTCATTCCGCTGCCCATAACAATGGCACTGATACCGCCGAAGACGTAAGCAAATACGTTTGCAGGTCTTTTCACCTTTGCGTCCAGTTCTTTCAGTTCGTCAAGTGCAGTATGTTCCTTTTCTGTGTACTGTGTGCGAATTTTCTGTACAAGAAAATCCTGATCGTTTCTATTCATAACAGTTCCCTCTTTCTTGATTTTGTGATTAAATTATACCCTTCGGTTGTTTGCGAGTTTTTTTAGAAATGTTTGAGTTTTGTTAATTTTAAATATTTAAAATATAAAACATGCCAAAAGAAAAAGTATAGGCAGTGAAAAACAAGCCAACGCGATATAAGACATAATACTCATAACACGATTTTGCGAAATTTTACAAGAAATAATAGAAATAATAGAAAAAATAAATCCCAAAATAGAGATTGCAATGACCCCGAATACAAGCACATCTGCACCCACGCCCAAATAGTCTACTCCACTTGCACCTGGAGTTGCAGCGAGCTTATCCAAATTCTTTTGAACATCAATGGTACCGGAAATCGCAAAGTATAAATCAAACGCGAAAACAAAAATCGTTAACACGAAAAATATCCAAGAAAATACTTTTTTCATATCATCACCGCCTTAGGTGTATTATAGCATAAAAGCGGCGGAGGGTGCAATAATTATTCATTATTCATCAGCGAAGCGGCTTCAATATTCATTATTGTTTTGAAAATCCGTTCTCGTTTAATGAATAATGAATGATGAAAAATGAATAGTGAATAATACAAACAAAAATCCGTCCTCTTTCGAGAACGGATTTTCGTTTGGAGCTGGTGAACAGATTTGAACTGTCGACCTACTGATTACGAATCAGTTGCGCTACCGGCTGCGCCACACCAGCAAAGAAAAATTGCTAAAATATTATATCAACTCAAACCAATTTAGTCAAGTTATTTTATATTTTATTTGCTCATATACATAAAAGAGGTGATACTATGCTTTGTAGAATTGATGAGCTAAAAAACAAACAGGTTGTTTGTTTGAAAGATGGTTGCGTATTGGGCTTTGTGTCTGATGTGGAGCTTGATACTTTAAAAGGCACACTAACGGCAATTATAATTTTTGGTCGGTACAAATTTTTTGGCCTCTTTGGCAAGGAAGAAGACATTATAATTCCTTGGGACGATATTAAAGTAATAGGAGACGAGACAGTTCTTGTAAGCACCGAAGCGCCGCTTAGACTACAAGAAAAGACAAAAAAGTTCAACTGAGAAATTTGTTCGTGTAGAAAATTGGTAAATTTTTGTACAATTTACACAAAAAACACAAATTGGTAATAAATTTATTTCCCATTTTTTAACAAAAACTATTGAAAATTTAGATTAGATTAGTTATAATAAAGCTGTAAAAATATGCGGTTTTGCGGAAAGGATATAAAAATGAGGGATTTTGATAATGCGTTTAACTGTCAAATAACGAATAACGCTTATGAATATTTGGGCTCGTTTTTAACTGGGAACAGGGCTACATTTAGGGTTTGGGCGCCTGCGGCTTCGGCTGTAAGCGTTGTGGGCGACTTTAACTGCTGGGACACATTTGCAAATCCAATGATGCGTATTGCTGACGGCGTTTGGGAAACACAAATAAACGGTATTCAAAACTTTGACGCTTATAAATATGCTATAACGGCCCCTGACGGCAAGGTGACATTTAAGAGCGACCCCTATGCGCGCCATTATGAAACTGCGCCTAACAACGCTTCAAAGGTTTATGCCGATGACGGTTATGTATGGGGCGATGGCGAATGGCGCGAAAGCCAAAACACAAAAAACATAATGGAGTCACCTGTAAATATTTATGAGGTGCATTTAGGTTCGTGGCAACGATTTGAAGACGGTAATACTTATGATTATGTTACAGCTGCAAAAGAGATTTCAAAATATGTAAAAAAGATGGGGTACACCCATATAGAGCTGATGCCCCTTACTGAGCATCCTTTTGAGGGCTCGTGGGGTTATCAGGTAACGGGCTATTTTGCGCCAACATCACGCTTTGGCACACCTACCGATTTTAAAAAGTTTGTAGATATTATGCATAGCGCGGGAATTGGCGTCATACTTGACTGGGTGCCTGCTCATTTTCCAAAAGATGAATTTGGTCTATACCGTTTTGACGGCACACCGTGCTACGAATATGCGGACGACCGTAAGGGTGAGCACAAAGAGTGGGGAACCTGCGTATTTGACTATGGCAAGGTTCAGGTTATGAACTTTCTTATTTCAAGCGCGGTGTTCTGGCTTAAAGAATACCATATAGATGGCCTTCGCGTTGATGCTGTGGCATCTATGCTTTACCTTGACTACGGCAGAAACGGTGGCGAATGGTTACCAAACAACTACGGTGGACGTGAGCATCTTGAGGCTATTGAGCTGTTGCGTCGCGTGAACGAATCGGCATTTAGTGTGAATCCTAACGTTATGATGATTGCCGAGGAATCAACTGCTTGGCCTATGGTTACAAAGCCGGCTTCTGACGGCGGTCTTGGTTTCAACTTTAAGTGGAATATGGGTTGGATGAATGATATGCTTCGCTATATGTCGCTTGACCCATTCTTTAGAAAGCATAATCATGACTGTCTTACCTTCTCGTTCTTTTACGCATTCAGTGAAAACTTTGTTTTGCCAATATCTCACGACGAGGTGGTGCACGGCAAGTGTTCGCTTATAAATAAAATGCCCGGCGAATATAAAGATAAATTCGATAATCTTCGCGCCTTTTATGCATATATGATGGCGCATCCGGGTAAAAAGCTGTTGTTTATGGGTCAGGAGTTTGCGCAGTTTATTGAGTGGAAGTATGACGAGCCGCTTGAATGGTTTATGCTCGATTATGATGCTCATAAACAAATGCACGAGTATGTTAAAGACCTTAATAAATTTTATCAAAGCCATAGTCAGTTTTGGGAGATTGACTATTCTTGGGAGGGCTTTAGCTGGATATCTAATGACGACTATACGCAGAGTATAATTTCTTTCAGAAGAATTAACAAAGCAGGCGACGAAATTATTTGCGTTTGCAACTTTGTGCCGGTTGACCGTCACGATTACCGCATAGGCGTACCCGTAAGCGGCAGTTATAAAAAGCTGTTTAGCTCTGACGACCTCAAATACGGCGGAAACGGTGGTGTGGCAGACTCTTACAAGAGCAGTGACACGGCTATGCACGGGTATGAAAATTCTATTTCTCTTGACATACCTGCTCTTTCAGTAACATACTATAAAGTACCAAAAAAACGAAAAAATGCAAAAAATAAAACTTGAAATAACGGGCAAATAAAAAAGGAGATGTTTTTGTGATTAAGAAAAAATGTGTTGCAATGCTTCTTGCAGGAGGACAGGGTAGCCGTCTTGGTGTGCTTACCGGTAAAATTGCAAAACCCGCGGTGCCTTACGGTGGTAAGTACCGAATTATAGACTTTCCACTATCAAACTGTACCAATTCCGGAATTGATACAGTTGGTATTCTTACACAGTACAAGCCGCTTGAGCTTAACGATTATGTAGGCTCGGGCAAGCCTTGGGATTTGGACCGTCTTAATGGTGGCGTGCATATTTTGCCACCATACCAAGGTCAAAAGGGCGGCGACTGGTACAAGGGTACAGCAAACGCAATTTACCAAAACCTTGAGTTTATTGAGAGATATAATCCCGAGTATGTGCTTATTCTTTCGGGCGACCATATTTATAAAATGGACTACTCAAAAATGATAGAACAGCACGAACGCACCGGCGCTGCTTGCACAATCTCGGTTTTAGAGGTATCGCTTGAAGAGGCTTCTCGTTTTGGTATTATGAACACCAACGAGGACGGAAGTATTTACGAGTTTGAGGAGAAACCCAAGAACCCCAAGAGCCAGCTCGCTTCAATGGGTATTTATGTGTTCACTTGGGAAAAACTTAAAAAGTATCTTACCGAGGATGACGCAAATCCCGATTCTGATAACGATTTCGGTAAAAACGTAATTCCGTTAATGCTAAATAATGGCGAACTTATGATGGTTTACCGCTTTAGCGATTATTGGAAGGATGTTGGCACGGTTGACTCACTTTGGGAAGCAAACCTTGACCTGCTTAATCCAAAGATTGACCTTAACCTTTCTGACCGCGACTGGCGTATCTATTCACGCACGGTAGCGCTTCCGCCGCAGTATATTGCCGACACAGCCAAGGTAGAGCATTCGCTTGTAACCGACGGTTGTGAGGTTTACGGCAGCTTGGATTATTCCATTCTTTTTGAAAATGTAACGGTAGAAGAGGACGCAAGTGTTGAGTATTCACTTGTTATGCCGGGCGCAGTTATTAAAAAAGGCGCAAAGGTTAAATACGCTATAATTGCAGAAGATGTTATTGTTGAAGAAAATGCAACTGTGGGCAAAGACCCAACCGAAATTGCTGCTGACGATTTTGGTATTACCGTAATCGGCAGTGGTGTAACCGTAGGCAAGGGTGCCACAGTAGGTGCAAAAGAAATGATAACCGAAGACGTAAAGGAGGAAGCATAATGATTTCATCAAGTGTAGCAGGTATTATATTTGCAAATGCTCATGACGAAACAATAGCGCGACTCACACAAAAACGCTCTATTGCGTCAATACCCTTTGGCGGCAGATACCGTCTTATAGATTTTGGTCTTTCAAACCTTGTTAACGCGGGCGTTTCTAATGTAGGTATCATCACAAAAGAAAAATACCGTTCACTTATGGACCATATCGGCAGCGGTATGCACTGGGATCTTGACCGCAAAAGCGGCGGTATAAGAATATTACCACCTTTTAATGTTAGCCGTGTGCGTCTTTACCAAAATCATGTTGAAGCCCTTTACGGCGCTATGGATTTTATGGAGTGCTGCAACGCAAAGCATATAGTGGTTTATGATGCGCGCACAGTAGCCAACATAAATATCAGTGAGGTTATTAAAACACATGTTAATGCCAATGCTGACATTACCGTTGTGTGCCGCAAGGGAATCGAAATTTTAAACGAAGATAACACAATGGCAGTTGATATAAACAAAGAGGGCAAGGTTGTGCTTACAGGCTTCCCCACAACAATCGGCGAAGACGATTGGCGCAGTATGGGTATATATGTGTTTAACCGTGAAAAGCTTATCGAGATTGTTAAAAATTCTTACGAAACGGGTGGCGACACCATAAATGACGATATAATTTCGGCAAATATAGGCACTCTTAATGTTATGGCATATAAGTTTGAAGGTTATTCGGCAATTATGGATTGCCCCAAAGCATATCGCCGCGCAAACTTTGATTTGCTCAAAAGTGAGGTCAGAAAAGACCTCTTTAACCCCGACCGCCCAATATATACCAAAACCCGTGATGATATGCCCACACGCTATGGCACACAGTCAAGCGTTACCAATTCTTTGGTAGCAGAGGGATGTATTATTGAGGGTGCTGTTAAAAATTCGGTACTGTTCAGAGGCGTAAAGGTGGAAAAAGGAGCTGTGGTAGAAAACAGTATTCTTATGCAAAGCGTATCTGTAGGTGAGGGCGCCGAGCTTCAAAATGTTATTTCAGATAAAAATGCTTCCATAGGCGAAGGTATGGTCATAAAGGGTACTGACGAAAAAGCATTTTTAATTGAAAAGGGTCAAAAAGTTTAATTCGTTAAATAACCTATATAGGAGAAAATCAATGAAAATTTTATTTGCAACAAGTGAGGCTCTGCCCTTTGCTATGTCGGGCGGCCTTGCCGATGTTTCGGGCGCGCTGCCAAAGGCGCTTCGCCGCAGACTTGTGGGCTGCCGTGTGGTTATGCCGCTTTACAGCACCATAAAACCCGAGCTTCGTGAAAAAATGACCTTTGTTGGCAGCATTACTGTGCCTGTTTCTTGGCGACGTCAGTACTGCGGTATATTTGAGGCTCATTTAGACGGCGTTATTTATTATCTAATAGACAATGAATATTACTTTAAGCGTGATATGCTTTACGGCCATTATGACGATGCCGAGCGCTTTGCATTTTTCTCGCGCGCGGTGCTTGAGATATTACCATATATCGATTTTAAACCCGATATTATTCACTGTAATGACTGGCAAACCGCTATGGTTCCGGTATATCTTAACGAATATTACAAGGCAGACCCACTTTATACCGATATCAAAACTGTATTTACAATTCATAATATTCAGTACCAGGGAAAATACGGTATGGAGCTTTATAACGACCTTTTGGGCCTTTTGCCCGGTCGCGAGAGCCTCGTAGAATATGACGGCTGCGTTAATCTTATGAAGGGCGCTATTCAGTGCGCTGACAAGATTACAACCGTATCGCCGACATACGCCCGTGAGATATTAGAGCCGTATTATTCACACGGACTTGACAATATCTTAAAGCAGTTTACCTATAAGCTTACAGGTATTGTAAACGGTATAGATTATGATGTTTATAACCCCGAAACCGACCCAATGATATTTAAAAACTTTACGGTAGATGCATTAGCTGATAAAGCAATAAACAAATCAGAGCTTCAAAAGCAGATGGGACTGCCCCAAAAGGAAGATACACCACTTATTGGTATCGTTACCCGCCTTGTAAAGCATAAGGGACTTGACCTTGTAAAGCACGTTTTTGAAGAGATTTTACAGGCCGACGTTCAGTTTGTAATTTTGGGTTCGGGCGAATATGAGTTTGAAAGTTTCTTCTACGAAATGTCACAAAAATATCCCGAAAAGGTTGGGCTTAAAATCGGTTTTGATGCAACCCTTGCTCACCGCATTTATGCGGGCGCCGATATATTCTTAATGCCCAGCAAGAGTGAGCCTTGCGGCTTGGCACAAATGGTGGCGCTTCGCTACGGCACCGTGCCCATTGTTCGTGAAACGGGTGGACTTAACGACACCATTACTGACAGCGGTGACGGTGAGGGTAACGGTTTTACCTTTAAAAACTTTAATGCTCACGAAATGCAAGAGGCTGTTTGGCGTGCATTACAGGGCTATAGCGATAAAAAAGGTTGGGATATTCTCCGCCGTCGCGGTATGAACTGTAACAACAGTTGGGGCGCATCAGCAGGCGCATATATCGGACTTTATAAAGAATTAGTTGGTAAGAAATAATTGAATTTTGCAGGGCTCAAAAGCCCTGCAATTTAATGAGGTGCATATATGCCTAATATTTTTGAAATAATTAAAACGGTAATACTTGGCATTGTCGAGGGTATTACCGAATGGCTTCCTATAAGTAGTACGGGCCATATGATTTTGGTTGACGAGTTTATGAAGCTGAATGTCCGAGACGAGTTTATGGATATCTTTTTGGTGGTTATCCAGCTTGGCGCAATTTTGGCGGTAGTAATACTCTTTTGGAGCAAGCTGTGGCCGTTTCATTTAAAGAAAACGGCTGTGAAACCTTTTTTTAAAGAAGAAGGTAAGGCCGTCACACTTAAAAGGGCTTGCAATAATTACGTTAACGTAGATAAAATCTTGCTTTGGGTAAAAATACTTATCGCAAGTGTTCCTGCGGCAATAATTGGCCTTGCTTTTGATGACCAGATTGAAGCAATGCTTACGGGCGATATGCGTGCCTTTGTTGTGGCGGGCGCGCTTATAGTTTACGGTATTCTTTTTATTATTATTGAAAACCTTAGAAAAAAAGAAAAAATTACAGACCTTAACAAAATGCCATATTTAACCGCGCTTTACATAGGTCTTATTCAGTGCTTGTCGTTAGTGCCGGGCACCTCGCGTAGCGGCTCGACAATTTTAGGTGCGTCGCTATTGGGTACATCACGCACCGTTGCGGCAGAATTTTCATTCTTTTTGGGTATTCCAGCAATGTTTGGCGCCAGCGCTATAAAGCTGTTGAAATTTTTTGCCGACGGACTCAGCTTCACAACCGATGAAATAATTATTTTACTAATTGGTTGCGTGGTATCTTTTGTTGTATCAATTCTTGCAATCAAATTCTTGGTGTCATACATCAAAAAACACGATTTTAAGGTGTTTGGCGTGTATAGAATAATTTTAGGTATATTGGTAATTTTATACTTTGCGTTTGTGAATTAAAAAAACACTTGATTTTATTTAGAATTGTGTTATAATATGTGTAGTGAATAACTTTAGGAAAGGTGAGTGGACGCGAGTCCGCTCACTTTGATTTTGGAGGAATGATTAGTGGCAAGTATAGCCGATAAGGTCTATGACCTGGTTAAAGACACGGTAGAGTCGTGCGGTGTAACGCTGTGGGATGTTCGCTTTGTAAAAGAGGGCGCGTCACATTATCTGCGCATTTTTATTGACAAGCCAGAGGGCATAAGCATTAACGACTGCACCGATGTTTCCCACGCGGTTGACCCCGTAATTGATGAGGCAGACCCGATCGACTGCTCTTATTATTTAGAGGTTTGCTCACCAGGTACCGAACGCGAGATAGTAAGACCGCATCATTTTGAGTATGCAATTGGCAAAGAGATTAAAATTAAACTCTTTAAAGCAATTGACGGCAAAAAAGAATTTGTTGGCACACTAAAAAAATATGACAGCAATTTAACGGTTGAAATTGACGGACAGGAAACAATTTTTGAAAAAGGTTCTTTTTCAAAGGTATATATTTTCGAAGTATTTTAAAACATATTAAGAATAGAGGTAATTAAAAAATGGCACGAGTAAAAATGACAGCAAAAGAAAAAAGAGAAAACAAAGAGCTTTTTGAAGCAATAAGATTTATGGGGCAGGAAAAAGGTGTTCCCTGTGAATTTATTGCCGACAAAATTGCCGAGGCTATTACAGTAGCAGCTCGTAAGGACTACGGCGGCAACGAAATAGTATCTTGCGTAATTGATGTTGAAAACGAAATTTTCAGCGTTACCGCACGCAAAGAAATTGTTGATGAGGTTGAAAACCCATATACTCAAATAAGTAAAGAGGACGCTGTTGCTATTGATGCAAAATCGGTAGAAAACGGTTTTGTTGACATTAAGCTTGACCCTAAAAAGTTTGGCAGAATTGTAGCGCAAAATTCTAAAAACAACTTCCGTCAAGGCGTAAAAGAGGTTGAGCGCGGTCAAGCGCTTGCCGAGTTCCAGAGCCACAACCGCGAGGTTATAACCGCTATTGTTAAGCGTGTTGACCCCAAAACCGGTAACGCAGTTGTTGAAATCGGTCATAACGAGGCTGTGCTTCCAAAAGCTGAGCAGGTTCCGGATGAGGTTATTAACGAGGGCGATCACATCAAGGTTTATGTAGTAGATGTTAAGGAAACCGACCGCGGTCCTCGCATAATGTTGTCAAGAACACATCCCGGTCTTGTAAAACGCCTCTTTGAAACCGAAGTTCCCGAAATTTTTGACGGCACTATTGAAATCAAGTCAATTTCTCGTCAGGCCGGCGCCCGCACAAAAATGGCTGTTTGGTGTGAAAACACCGAGATTGATGCCATTGGCGCTTGTATCGGTCAGCGCGGCGCTCGCGTAAACAAAATTGTTGAAGAGCTCGCAGGCGAAAAGATTGATATTGTAAAATACAGTGAAGACCCCGTAGAGTTTATCAGTGAGGCGCTCTCACCCGCAAAGGTTGTATCGGTAACCATTCAAAGTGCCGATCCAAAGGTTTGCATTGCCCGCGTTCCCGAATCGCAGTTATCACTCGCTATCGGCAACAAGGGTCAAAATGTTCGTCTTGCAGCTAAGCTTACAGGCTGGAAGATAGATATTCACCCCGAAAGCGGATTTTTCGGCGAATAATTAAAATAAAAACGTATTAAAGGAGAGTTTACGCTTTGTCAGCAAAAAAAATACCGCTTAGAATGTGTATAGGCTGCCGCCAGATGAAACCAAAGACAGAGCTTTACCGCATAGTAAAAACGCCTGACAGCAAGATAGTTATTGATAAAACAAATAAACTTTCAGGTCGCGGCGCATATATTTGTAAATGCGGTGACTGTTTAAAAAAGGCCGAAAAGATAAACGCATTGGCGCATACCTTTTCGATGCCGATAGACAAAGAAATATATTCACAGCTCACCGAGGAGTGTGAAGCTCAGTGAATGATAAAATTTTGACCTTGCTCGGTTTTGCTGCAAAGGCAGGCAAACTTTCATACGGCTTTGACGCCACAAAAACCGCGCTTTCACAAAAGAAAGCAAAACTTGTTCTGATAGCAAATGACATATCACCAAAAAGTCAAAAAGAAGTGTTGTTTTTTAGTGATAAGTTTAAAATAAAAGCAATTATTTTAAACGACTATAATATAGAAACCGTATCGCACGCGGTAGGTCGTAAGTGCGGAATAATATCGGTAAACGATGCTTCATTCGGTGACGGCTTGCTGTCAGCCATTAATGTAGGGAGGAACTTAAATGATAAACAGATATAAAATAAGCGATTTAGCTAAAGATTTTAATATGCCTTCAAAAGAACTTATAGCGCTCGTAGGCACCCTTACAGGTGAAGAGAAAAAGTCTTCGACCGTGCTTATCGAAAACGAGATTGCTATGGTGTTTGACGCAATAACAAAGAAAAATGCTGTTAAAAGCTTTGACGATTATTTTGCAATGGGCGCCGAGTCTCGCGCTGCTGCTGCTAAGAAAAAGCAGGACGAAAAGGATAGAAAATTTGCCGAGCAGATGGCAATCCTTGAGCAGTTAAAGGCTGCTGCCGCAGCGGCCGAGGGTAAAACCCCCGAAAAGAAAGAAGCACCCAAGGCAAAGACAGAAGAAAAGGCAGCTAAAACGGCTGATAAGAAGCCCGAACCCAAAAAAGCAGAGCCCAAGAAAGCTGAGCCTAAAAAGGCAGAAAAGAAAGAAACCAAGCCCTATGACGGTCCGCTTGTGGCGCCTCCTAAAAAGGAGAAAAAGGGTGGCGAGGCTCCAAACCGCGGTCCTGCGCAGCTTCGCAATGTCGATATGCGTACTTCTAATGTTAATATCGAAAAATATAACGAAAAATATGAAAACATCGCGCCCGCAAATTCAATGCGCGATAATTACTCACGCAAGCAAAAGATTAAGCAAAAATCCCAAGATTACAAGCGTCCACAAGGCGCTAAGCGTGAAACCGAGGCAGACAAACTGCGCCGTATGCAGCTTGAGCGCATAAAGAAGACCCCTATCACCGTTACAGTTGGCGACGAAATTACGGTAGGCGAGCTCGCCGCTGCTATGAAAAAGACAGCAGCCGAGGTTATAAAAGAGCTTCTTAAGCTTGGTATGATGGCAACCGTTAATCAGGTTATTGACTACGATACCGCAGAAATCGTTGTTACCGAAATGGGCGCCAAGATTGAACGAGCTGTTGTTGTAACAATCGAAGAAAAGATTATGGACGTAACCGAGGACTCGGCAGAAGACCTCAAGCCACGTAGCCCTGTTGTAGTTGTTATGGGTCACGTTGACCACGGTAAAACATCCTTGCTTGACGCTATCCGTGATACAGCCGTTACTGATACAGAAGCCGGCGGTATTACACAGCACATAGGTGCATACCGCGTTAAGTGTAAGGGTCAGGACATTACCTTCCTTGACACACCCGGACACGCAGCATTTACCGCTATGCGCCAGCGCGGCGCTATGGCTACCGATATTGCAATTCTTGTAGTTGCAGCTGACGACGGTATTATGCCCCAGACTATTGAGGCTATCAATCACGCAAAGGCTGCCGAGGTCCAGATAATTGTTGCTATTAACAAAATGGATAAACCTGAGGCTAACCCCGATAGAATTATGCAACAGCTTACCGAGCATTCACTCGTTCCTGAAGAATGGGGCGGTGATGTTATATGTGTTCCCGTTTCTGCAAAGACACACAACGGTATTGACAACTTGCTTGAAAATGTATTGCTTGTTGCTGAAATGCTTGAGCTTAAGGCTAACCCCGACCGTCGCGCAAAGGGTGTTGTAATTGAAGCCCGTCTTGATAAAGGCCGCGGCCCCGTTGCTACACTTCTTGTGCAGAACGGTACACTTAATGCAGGTGACATTATCGTTGCAGGTACTGCTGTTGGTCGTGTTCGTCAGATGACCGACGAAAACGGCAAGGTAGTAAAGAGCGCAGGGCCATCTGTTCCTGTTGAGATTACCGGTCTTGCCGAAACACCTGATGCAGGTGACGGATTTGACGCTGTATCAGATGAGCGTCTTGCACGCGAGCTTGTTGAACAGCGTAAAGAAAAAATTAAAAACGAAATGTTTAATGCTAAAGAAAAGGTTACTCTTGATAACCTCTTTAGCCAGCTTAGTGACGGCGACCTTAAAGAGCTTAACATTATAGTTAAAGCCGATGTTCAGGGTAGCGTTGAGGCGGTTAAAGACAGCCTTCAGAAGCTCTCAAACGAAGAGGTTAAGGTTAGCGTTATTCACGGTGGTGTTGGCGCCATCAACGAGTCCGACATAATGCTCGCTCAGGCTTCAGGCGCTATTATCGTAGGCTTTAATGTTCGTCCCGATGCTGTTGCAAAGGCTACTGCCGAGCGTGACGGTGTTGATGTGCGTACCTATCGCGTAATCTATGAGGCTATTGAAGAAATAGAAGCTGCCATGAAGGGTATGCTCGCTCCTAAATTCCGCGAGGTTATACTCGGCACAGTTGAGGTTCGTGATACCTACAAGATTTCAAATGTTGGTACCATTGCAGGCTGCCATGTTACAAGCGGTAAGGTTACCCGCGCGTGCCAGATTCGTGTTGTTCGCGACGGCATAGTAATAAGTGAAGATTCTATCAAATCGCTTCGTCGCTTTAAGGATGACGTAAAAGAAGTGGCCCAGGGTTATGAATGCGGTATAGGTCTTGAAAAATTTGCCGATATTAAAGAGGGCGACGTTTTTGAAGCCTTTATTATGGAGGAATATAAGGACTAATGGCTGGATTTAAAATAAACCGTGTAACCAGTGATATAAGGCTTTGCCTTTCTGAGCTTTTGCGTGAGGTAAAGGACCCAAGAGTAAGTAAAATGCTAAGCATTGTAAAGCTCGACGTTACGGGTGATATGTCTTATGCTACTGTTTACGTAAGCGCTATAGAGGGCAGTGAGAAAACAGCCGAATCTGTAAAAGCACTTAACAAGTCCGCGGCGGGTTATATCCGTCGCGAACTTGGAAGCCGACTCAAGCTTCGCAAGGTGCCTGAGCTTCGCTTTATTGCCGATAATTCTATCGAAAATAGCGCTCACATTTCAAAAATCATAGAGTCTTTTGATAAATGATTTATCAAAATATATTGCGAAAGGAAGTGACACATTTGAATAGTTGTATTGACGTTTCGTTTAAAAACGCAGTAAAGTTTTTGAAGAAAAACGACAATTACATTATCTTAACCCACGCATCACCCGATGGTGACACATTGGGGAGCGGCTATGCACTATATTACGGACTAAAACAGCTTGGTAAACAGGTTGAGGTTATTTGTCCTGATGTAATTCCTCAAGAGTATTCATACTTTTTGTGTGATACTGACCACATTAGCCGTGACGGCGCAACGCTTATTGCGGTTGATATTGCCGATAAACGCTTGCTTGGTGCTTTAGAGGAAGATTTTGGTGATGTGATTGACCTTAATATAGATCATCACATTTCAAATACACGATATGCAAAATCACTTTATCTCGATGCTGACGCTTCGGCTACATGCGAAATTATATATGAAATACTATCCGCTCTTAAGGTTAAAATAAACGATACAATAGCAAAGGCAATTTATACCGGTATTTCTACCGATACGGGATGCTTTAAGTATTCGTGTGTTACAGCAAGAACTCACAAAATAGCGGCGGCACTATATAACTATAACATAGAAGCCGACGTTATAAATAAAGTAATGTTTGACACAAAAAGCAAGGCGCTTTTATCTCTTGAACGAATGGTGCTTGATACTGCAGAATATCATTTTGATGATAAATGTATGATAGTTACGGTTACGGCAGAGATGCTTAAAGCAACCGGTTGCAAGGGAACTCAGCTTGAAGGTATAACCAATATTTCGCGTAGTGTTGACGGCGTTAAAGCAGGTGTTACCATAAAGCAAACCGGTGATGACACCTACAAAGTGTCGGTTAGAACCTACGAGCCTCTAAACGCATCACAAATATGTGTAAGCCTTGGCGGTGGCGGACATAAAAATGCTGCCGCAGTAATATTGAACGGTAGCTTGAATGAAGTAAAAGAAAAAATCTTAAGTGCTATAAAGCGGCAAATGGAGGAAACAAATGCTTGGACTTCTGCTGCTAGATAAGCCCGAGGGTATAACCTCTTTTGGTGCGGTAGCAAAAATAAAAAAACTTACGGGCGAAAAACGTGTCGGACATACCGGCACGCTTGATCCTATGGCAACGGGTGTACTGCCAATACTTGTTGGCAGAGCAACCGTGTTGTCGCAATATCTTATTGATGCAGATAAGGGCTATTCCGCTACGGTAAAATTAGGAATTACTACCGACACCTGCGATATTACGGGGAATGTAATATCACAAAGCAAGGTTGATAGCAATATAGCTCTTGACACTGTTTTAGAGCAGTTTAAGGGCAAGCAGATGCAAACGCCGCCCATGTTTAGCGCGATAAAGCAAAACGGAGTGCGTATGTATGAACTTGCGCGCCGCGGAGAGACAGCAGAAATACCCGCCCGCGAAATAGAGGTTTTTTCACTCAAGAAAACCTCAGGCTTAAACGACCAAAACGAATTTGATATAGATACCACCGTGTCAAAGGGTACATATATACGATCCCTTTGTCGCGACATAGGCGAGTCACTCGGCTGCGGCGCAACACTTACAAGACTATGCCGTACTAAAGCCGCAGGCTTTAGTCTTAGTCGGTGTGTGAATTTAGACGATCTCACACCAGAGAATATAGCAGATTATATTTTGCCGTGTGACTTGGTGGTAGAATATATGCCCAAAATACAAATAAGCGAAAAGCAAGCCGTGCGTTTTTGCAACGGCGGTGTGCTTAATCTTGACCGAATAAGGTTTAACGGTTTTAAAGACGGCGCAGCTTATCGTGTGTATTTTGGTGAAAGATTTTTAGGGCTTGGTCGTGCCGAAGCCGGTACAAACCTTTTAAAAATAGAATGTTTAGTAGATAGGTAGGTGTAAAAATGAAAACTGCAATAATACTTGGCACCTTTGACGGTCTTCACGAAGGTCACCGCGCCGTAATCAAAGAAGTAACAGGCTTTTTTAGTATTGCAGTTACATTTTCTATACCGCCTAAAAATGCAATTTCGGGCAAGCCCGAACTGCTTATTTTGCCCTATGACCGTGAGAATAGACTTAAAGAGTTGGGCATAAATAAGATTGTAATGCAAGACTTTGACGATGTTAAGAATATTGACGCCGTCGATTATCTTGAGTGTTTAAAACAAAAATACAATCCCGACAGAATAGTGTGCGGCTTTAACTACCGTTTTGGCAAAGACGCTGTGGGCGACACACAAATGCTCAAAAGCTTTTGTGAGCAAAACAAAATAGAGTTTGTCTGTGTTCCGCCTGTGACACAAGAAGGTGTCGCGTTATCGTCTACCCAAATACGAAATCTCATACGCGAGGGTAATATAAAAGAAGCCGCAACACAAATTTACGGTGGGTTTTCTTTTACCGCCCCCGTTTTGCACGGCGACGCCCGCGGAAGACTTTTAGGCTTTCCTACCGCAAATCAAGATTACCCAAACAATTTGGTAGCATTAAAGCGCGGCGTTTATATATCGCGTGTTACGGTAGACGGCAAGCAGTATAAGGCTATCACCAATGTCGGTATTCGTCCGACATACAAGACCGATACGGTAGGTTGCGAAACCTTTATAAAGGATTTCTCGGGTGATATTTACGGTAAAAATATGAAAACAGAGCTGCTCGAATTTGTGCGGGAAGAGCAAAAATTTGAGTCGGCCAAGGCGCTAAAAAGCGCTATTTTAAACGATGTTAAACTATTAGATTAATAGGAGGCAAACTGATGAAAAAAATATTAAGTTTGGTTTTGTGCTGTGTGTGTCTGCTAAGTCTTGCGGCTTGCGAAAAATTTGATGAGAATTACGGTAAATCATCTGCAAAGCAAGAACAACAAGCCACAGATTCCAAGACCTCTGATAAGGAAATTAAAATACCCGAAATAAAGTCAGACGACAGCGTAATGCCTACCTATGTTGACATAAGTCTTTACGATGAAGAAAATTATGCAGATATTTATTTAGGCAAGGATTTTGAATATAAAATCACCTATGTTGGCAGCACATTTGATGTGCCGTCGTCTTACAAAAACCTTACCAAAGATGGCTGGTCTTTAGCAACAACTGACGAATATAATGAAGACTCTCAAATTTTAGCGGGTAAATCTATAACCGCCGAATTTGTGAATGAATATAACAAAAAAATAACCGCAGTTTTTTATAACGATAAAAAATCTTCTGTTTCACTTAAAAAATGCCCGATAGTTAAGTTTATTATAAAAGAAAATGGGCTTTTAAATGCCGAATCACAGTACGGTCAGTTCTGGATAAACGGAATCAGCAATATATCAGCAATTACCGATATTATCGAATATTTAGGCTCACCGTCACATTTTTATTGCGTTAGTGAAAACAAATATTATCTTGACTGGTTTATAACCGAAAGTGACCGTCGCAGTGGTATTACAGTTTATGTTGATACCTTGGAGGATCACATTGATTCAATAGAATTTTCGTACTATTAATGAGGTAAATTATGAAATATAATCATTCTTTTTCGCCGGCAGATATTCTTTTGCCAAAAAGCGATTTTGAAAATTGGGCTGTTATTGCTTGCGACCAATACACCTCAGAGCCTGAATATTGGGAAGAGGTAAAGGTGGCCGCCGCTGACAAGCCATCGGCGCTGAATATTGTTTTGCCCGAGGTTTTTTTGTCGGCCGACAACAGTGAGCGAATTGATAAAATAAACAAAAATATGCAAGCTTACCTTGACAGCAATGTTTTTTGCGAATATCCCGATAGCCTTATATATATTGAGCGAATTCAGTCCGACGGCAAATGTCGCCGCGGTATAGTGGGTAAAATTGACCTTGAGTGCTATGACTATCACGTAGGCGTGAATGCCGAAATAAGAGCTACCGAGCAGACGGTGCTGTCGCGTATTCCACCGCGAGTAGAAATTCGTAAAAATGCGCCGCTTGAGCTTCCTCACGTAATGCTGCTTTTTGATGACGTGAAAAACACTGTTTTTTCATATCTTGACGCCAACAAAAGCGACTTTGAAAAGGTTTACGATTTTACACTTATGTGTAATGCCGGCAGTATAAAGGGTTATCTTTTAAACAATGAGGCAAAAGATAATGTGCTGTCAATGCTTGCCGATTTAAAAGAACAAAACGATGGATTTTTGTTTTGTGTGGGCGACGGCAATCACTCACTTGCAACCGCAAAGGAATGTTACACTCTTAATAAGACCGAAGAAACACGTTATGCACTTACCGAGATTGTAAATATTCATGACACAGCGCTCGAGTTTGAGCCTATTTACCGTGTTGTGTTTGGTGTAAATCCCCAAAGCTTGCTTGACGAATTTGTTAAAACATTGGGTGAAGGCACGCAAAAATTCACCTGTGTTTATGGTGACCAAACAAAAGAAATCGGTGTAAAGTCGACTGCAAAATTAGCCGTTGGCACATTGCAGATCTTCCTTGATGAATATGTAATAAATCACCCCGAGGCAGAGATTGACTATATTCACGGTGTAGATTCGCTTAAAAAATTAGCATCCCGACCCGATGCAATAGGCTTTATCTTTGACGGTATGCAAAAAAGTGAGCTTTTCGAGGCAGTAAATGCCGACGGTTCACTACCAAGAAAGACATTCTCTATGGGACACGCTGACGATAAACGTTTTTATATAGAAGCAAGAAAAATCAGATAGATTACAATATTGTAACATTACCCTTTTTATCTTGACAGAACCAAGATAAAAAGGGTATTATTTAGTTAGTGACAATTTTGTAATAATTACCAAACCCACTTGACAAAATTTTTCGGGGGGGGGTAGAATGTTAGGTAAGAAGTAGAGGGGGTAAATAAAATGGTATTTTCATCACTTGAATTTATATTCTTTTATCTGCCGGCCGTTCTTCTTATTTATTTTTTAATACCGTCAAAATATTTAGCGGCGCGCAATTTAGCCTTGCTTGTGGTAAGCCTTTTGTTTTACGGCTGGAGTGAGCCATCATATATTTGGATAATGCTGTTGTCAATCACAGTCGATTACACTTGTGGAAGATTGGTAGGTAAATATAGGCAATCGGCACCCAAAAGGGCAAAAGCCGCGCTTGTTGCCAGCATTGTTATAAATTTAAGTATATTAGGATTTTTTAAATATGCCGATTTTATAATAGAAAACTTGGCGCTGATACCTGCATTTTCAAACCTAAAACCACTTGGCATATCTTTACCCGTGGGCATTTCTTTTTACACCTTCCAGACAATGTCTTACACGTTAGATGTGTATTTGGGTGAGGCGCGGGTGCAAAAAAATATTGCTACATTTGGCTCCTACGTTACAATGTTTCCGCAGCTTATAGCGGGGCCAATCGTTCGTTATCGTGATGTAGACGATGCCTTGCGAGAGCGTTCGCACACATTAGATAATGCCGCGCGTGGTATAAAGCGTTTTATTTGTGGACTTGCAAAAAAGGTTTTGCTTGCAAATACGGCAGGCGCATTTTATGAAAGCTTTGCAAGCGGTGTTGGTGAAAGCCCAAGTGTTTTGGGTTCTTGGATGGGTGTTATATTCTTTGCTTTTCAGATTTATTTTGACTTTTCGGGCTATTCCGATATGGCGATTGGTTTAGGACACATATTAGGATTTAATTTCCCCGAAAACTTTAATTACCCATACATATCAAAAAGCATTACGGACTTTTGGCGCAGGTGGCACATAACCTTATCCACGTGGTTTAGAGAATACGTTTACATACCGCTTGGTGGCAACCGCAAGGGCAAGGCGCGCACATTTATAAATCTTATAATTGTTTGGTTTTTAACGGGCCTTTGGCATGGCGCTAGTTGGAATTTTGTGTTATGGGGACTTTATTTTGCCGTAATTTTAATCATAGAAAAGGCATTCTTAGGAAGGCTGCTTGACAAATTGCCAAGATTTATATCTCACATTTATGCCATAGCTTTAATTCTATTTGGCTGGTTTATATTTATCTGGTGCGACCTTGAAAATCCAATGCAATATTTACAAAGCCTGTTTGCATCACCGCTCGTATCGGGCAATGCGTTTTATGATTTTGTGCGTTCACTGCTGTTTTTGGCAGTTTTAACGGTAGGCGCTACTAAGCTGCCACACAAAATTTATTGCAAACTTTGTGATAAAACTATATTTAAAGTAATAATGTGTATAGCGCTACCGCTTGTGTTGTTGCTTTGCACGGCATATCTTGTGGATTCGTCATACAATCCGTTTTTGTATTTCAGATTTTAAGCAGAAATTAAAATGAAAAGAATAGTATCTGTTTTAATTGTAGTTGCATTAATGCTTACACTTTGTGCTTGTAGTGAGCCTACGGGTGATATGTCATCAACCACCGATGTTGAAACCATTATAATAGATAATAATCAAAGTAATACACAAAGCACTGCGTCAAAACCGGAAAATGACGATAATAAAGTTGACAATTCATCGGTTGATACTCCTAGCAGTAATCCGTCTTCAACCGATGATAATTCAAGCATTACTTCAAGTGTTCCGGACACTTCGAGCGAGGAAGAAAATCCTAACGCTAGCGCACAGCCCAACATTACTTTACTTACACCGGTTGCAGATAACATTTATATAATAGGTGGCAGTTGTTCAAAAGCTACCGAGTATATACAAATTGATGGTATGGGTGTTAAATCTCAAAAGATAATTCCTGCAAAGGGCAAGGACAAAAGCTATTTTACAGCCCAAGTGCAAATAGATTACAGTACCTATGTAGATATAAGTGCAAAAGAAACAGGAAAAGATATTTCTAAAATAGACTCAAGATATATAACTACCAAAAACGGTATAAAAAATCAAATGACAACAGGCGATTATCAACCTGTTTTTGGACTAGATAGCCGCATACATTTTTATAGTGCCATTTTAACTCATAGCAAATCCAACTTTTTATCAAACGGCGAAAAAGAGTATGCAAAGCAAAATATATCTGATACTGTGCAGGCGGCAAAATCGGTTGGAGCCGAGGTGGTATATCTTGTAGTGCCTTCTTCGGCAGCGGTTTACCCCGAATCAGTGCCAAGCGAATATAAAGCGGCATCGGGTGAAACACTTTATAAAGCATTTAAAAGCATTGCCGAGCAAAGCGGTGCTACTGTGCTTTACCCGCTTGACGAGTTAAAAGCGCATAAAAACGATGGTGAAGGTTATAAAATATACAGCCATAGCGACTCACATTGGACTACATACGGCGCGTATTTTGGCGTTAGTAGCCTTATGAATAAAATATCGTCCAAATACCCAAGCGCCAAGCCACGCACCACACAAGAAATGGGCTTTTATACAACCGAGCTTTACGGCGGTGATGCGCTATTCTCGTTTGGTGACTACAACGGCTTTGAAAATTACAGCAAAGCGGCATCTACAAACGGTAAGACTAGTGTAACGGGTATTATGGAGCTTACCACTATGTATAATCTAAAGATGCCTACCGATACACTGACAACAATAACCCGCGGTAAAAAGAGTATCTATCTTACCAAAGATAACGCCGACAAATACGAATTTACTAATAAAAACGGTTCAGGTCTACCTTCTGCCGTTATAACCCGAGATTCATTTGGTAGAACCGCATTTGATATGGTAAATGACCGTTTCTCTAAAGTTACATGGCTTGCCGAAAATGATTATACCAGCACAATAAGCGAGATAGAGAAAAATAAGCCTAACTACGTTATATACATAGTGTCCGAACGAAATCTTCTCAAGGTTATGATGAGCGCAGACGTTCGACTGACTAGTCTTTTCCAGTAATATGAAAAATAGACTTAATATAGCGACAATTATTTCTTGCTCGCTCGTAATTGTGATACTTGCGGCGATGTTTTTTGTAATACCCGATAAGGCTATGTCACAAAAAGAAAATCGCACACTCACTCAAACACCATGCTTTAGTATAGACCTTCTTTTTTCGGGCGAGTATACTACCGAGCTTGCTACGTATATAAGTGATCAATTTCCTGCGCGTGACGCGTTTGTATCGACTAAGGCATATAGTGAGTTGGTACTCGGCAAGGGTGAAAACAACGGTGTAATATATGCTGAAAACAATATACTTATTGCGCGTGACGAGATAAAAGATAATCGCTTAAACGAAAATTTACAAGTAATAAAAGAATTTAAAAACGTTACGGGAGTACCCGTGTGTCTAGCAGTGCTACCGCGCACAGTAGATGTATTTGCAGAGTATCTGCCAAATACCTATCCTACCGAAAATGATAAAAAGTTGTGGCAGGATTATTACACTCAAGCAAAGCATAATAATCTTACGGCGCCAAATTTATATGATGATTTATGTGAAGGTAATAATTATTACCACACCGACCATCACTATAATATTTACGGCGCTTATCAAGCATATAGTTTGCTTAGCAACAGCTTGGGCTATCAGCCAAAGGGTTTAGACTTTTTTAAGTCGGAAAAAGTATCGAGTGATTTTTGTGGTACCTCAATGCGCACGTCGGGATTTTATTTAGCACCAAAGGATGAGATAACTTTGCTTCGTTACGACGGTGATGACGATTATACAATCACAGCCGACGGTAAACAAATTCCACTATATGATATGTCGCGACTTGTGGACACCGACCAATATGCAGTTTTTCTTGGCGGCAACCACGCCCGTGTTGATATAAAAAAAGGCGAGGTAAGGCCAAAGCTTTTAGTAATTCGCGACAGCTTCGCCGACAGTATAGCACCGTTTTTGGCGTTGCACTATGACTTGGTGATGCTTGACCTGCGCTATTTTACCGACAATGTTCAGCAAATAGTTAAGGATGAAGATATAAGTCAAGTGCTCATACTTGAAAGTATGAGCGAATTTGCAACCGCAAAAAATATTTCTTTTCTTAAAAGAGGTGTAGACCAATGAGAAAGCTGATAACAATTTTAATTTGTGCGACATTGCTTTTTTGTGTAGCGTGTAGCGAAAGTAAAGAGTTTCCGTCGGATACCACCTGCGAGCAAATTTTAAACGCGGCCACAGCAGCACAATCTTATGATAACACTCAAAATTATATAAAAGACAAGTCTGATTTAAATGCAAATCTTATGTCTATGTGGTCGGATGGCGTGTTTGACGAGTGTGAAGAGTTTGATTTGCTTGCTGATTACGCTATTTGCCACAGCAATGACAACACCACCTATGAAATTTCAGTACTAAAGGCAAAGTCTAAAGACGACGTTTCAAAGCTGGAGTCACTTCTTGAAAGGCGAAAACAAACCCTTGAGGGCGGCACACAGGCGGCGTATGACCCCAACTTTAAAAAAATAATGAAAGATGCCAAAATTATAACCGATGGCGATTTTGTTATACTTTTGATAACCAACGATAATGACACGGTAATTGATGCGATAGAAAAGTTAAAACAGTGAGCTTATGGATAGGAACTATACAGTTCCTATCCAATTTTTTTCGGTTGACATAATACGACATAAAATATATAATATATTTTGTAATAAAATGGGATATTATCCGTTTGAGGTGAATTTTTAAAGGTGCAGAAATTAAAAAAATTTTTAAGTGCAATACTGTCCATTGCTCTAATATCGTGCTGTCTTACTGTAATATCCGCATCAGCTGAAAGTGACACCGCATATATACAAGGAACTAATGTAAATGTAAGAAGCCAAGCGGATAGCAAATCAACAAAAGTTGGCAGTATTAGCAATAAGGATGTTGTTGTTCTTGCTAAAACAGAAGGGGAAAAGGTTGGCAACACAACAATATGGTATAAAATTAAATATGATAATATAGAGGGTTATGTTTATGGCGAGTATGTTTATGAGCGTGACCCATGGGATAGTAGAAGAAAATCCATAGTTCGAGGTGCGCAAAAGTATGCGGATGGTTATATTAGCATAGGTCAGGACACATATTATTATAAAGATTTTAATGTCGTAAACAAAATATGGAATCATCAATACGCTAGTGCACTTTACGATGCTTGGACAAACGGTAAAATTTTGCGTAAGGCGTTTGCCGATGAAGAAGGAAAAACCATTGTAAATAAAAGCGCGGTTGTGGAATTTAAAATTCCAATATATAAAGATTTACCTACAAATCCTTGTGTAGTGCCTAATATGATTGGTGAACAATCAAAACCAATAGAAGCGGTTCCAATAACCGATGTTGAGTTCGAAAAGACTTTAGATGGGTTTCCCGAGGATTATAAAAATTTACTCAGGACTCTTCATGAAACATATCCGAATTGGAAATTTATACCACATGATGTTGGTTTAACATTTAAAGATGCAGTGGAAGCGCAATATGGGGTTGGCAATGTAAAAAACACACGCAAATGGGTGGAGTTTACATACGGCGGTAACGAGTGGCGCGACATGCGCGCTTACGATAGTGCGACAGATAAGTGGACAACCCTTGAGTCGCGGTGGACATATGCCTCACGCGCGGCTATAGAGTATTTTATGGACCCACGAAATTCGTTAAATGATGAAAAGATTTTCGCCTTTGCGTTACAATCATACAACAAAGAAACCCAAACAAAAGACGGATTAAAAACCGTTGTTGCTAACACCTTTATGGCAAACGGATATGACGGTAATCCAAATGCATATGTTGATGATATTATGGAGGCCGCTCGTTTGAGCGGTGTTAGTCCCTATGTGCTTGCGGCAACAATAATTGTTGAGCAGGGCGTAAATGGGAAAAGCGATCTTATTTCGGGAAAGTATCCTGGCTATGAAGGCTACTACAATTTCTTTAATTTTGCTGCAAGTGGTCAAGACATAGTTGGAAGTGGACTTTTGTATGCTAAAAATGCAATGACACTTAAGTACATATATGACGACCCCGATGGTGTAATACCAATTCCACTGCCAACCCCGCCCGAACCACCAAAGCCGGTGATTAAAAAGGGGGATATAAATGGTGATGGTAAGATAAGCATAGTTGACCTTGCGGCGCTAAAAAGACATATGTTAGATGTTAAGAAAATAGACGGTGATGCTTCAAAAGCGGCAGATGTAAATGGTGACGGTAAGATAAGTATAATTGACCTTGCTGCCATAAAGCGACACCTGTTAGGCGTTAAAACGATTAATTAAACTTAAAGGAGTCTAAAATGAAAAAACATTTTAAAGCGATTTTTTCCGTAATTATAGTATTATCCTTGTTGGTATCTTTGTTTTCATTTAATGCAAGTGCCGCAAGCGTAACAGCATCAGGCGGTAATTATGAGGTAGGACAAAAGGTAAATATTTCTATAAATTATAAGGGTGACGCCGCGCTTTATGGTGTAGAAATAAATGCAAGCTATAATTCGAGCGTTTTAAGGCTTGATAGTGTTTCGGGCATTTCTGCAAGCGATTTGCAAAACAGCAACGGTACAGTAAAATTTATTGATGATAATTTTTCTAACGGCAGTAGTTCAAGCTCTTATACACTCCATTTTACTGCTATAGCGGCAGGTAATTCTAATGTAACTGTATCGGCTGTCGGCAGCGACGGAGACTCTGAATTTCCTGCGTCAACTTCGGCAGCGGTTAAGGTTGTCACCCCAAAGCCGTCATCAAATGCAAATCTTTCTTCTATTAAATTAAGCAGTGGCTCTTTGTCACCTGCGTTTAACCCTAATACAACAAGCTATACCGCGACGGTCAAATACAGTGTTGACAGTATTACTGTTACAGGCTCGGTTGCCGATGGTGGCGCTACCTATGTGGGCGGTGGTACATTTGCGCTGAATGTCGGCGACAACAGTCGCACACTTACGGTAACTGCAGCCGACGGCAGCAAAAAGTCATATACAATAAATATTAAGCGTATGACCGAGCAAGAAACTGCCGATGCCGAGCAAGCTGCACGCGATGCTAACCCCTTGCTTGTTATAATAAACGATATTGATTACACGATAGTTAATAATTTTGAAGGAATTACAATTCCAACCGGCTTTACACAGGGCACCGCTACCCGTAAAGAATCTGAAATTACCGTTTTAAATGATGAGAAGGGCAAATACCAGCTTTGCTGGCTTACCGATGCTAACGGTGAAAACGGCGCTTGGTACAAGCGCGACGAGAATGATAATTTTACAAAATTGGCATATATATATGACAATGATATAATGTATATTATCGAGAAGATTGATATTGACACAGCTCTCCCCGAGGGCTATAAGTTAATAAAAGATACTGTCAACGGCGTAGAGGTTGACGCAATTATATACGAGGATGAGGCGCTTTGCGATTTTGGCATATATAACTGCTATATCGCAGGTCAAACCGAAGGCGCGTATTACCGTTATGATGTAATCGAGGGAACAATGCAACGCGCAGTGGCGTTTTTTGTAGAGCTTTTAAATGTTGAAAACGCAGAAGATACCGATGCCGAGCCGCAGCAAAACACGGGCAAATTTGCTTGGTTCACCAATATGAACAAAACCGGCAAGCTTGTATTTGCAATAATTGTTTTCGCGGCTGTTGTTTTGATTGCTGCAGCAATTATTCTTATTGTTAAAATTGCAGCTTCGCGTGATGATTATGACGATGAATATACCCATACAGCAAACAGCGATTTTGTTTTAAATGATTTTTCTGAGGAAATATTACCACAGGCAGAGTCTCAGGTAATAGAAGACGAACCGAAAGATTAACATAGGATTAACACCACAAAAGATAAATATATGCTACAATGAGCATAATGTTAAGCGAATTAACATTATGCTCTAATTTTTGTTAACACTATATTTATGAGGTGACTTATGGGTATTAATGAAATTTTAAAATTGATTTTGGGTCTTTGCCTATTCCTTTTTGGTATGAATGTAATGGGCGACTCGCTTGAGCGCAGCGCGGGTAATGGTTTACGCAGCTTGTTAGGTCGTCTAACAAGCAACCGTTTTGCAGGCTTTTTAACAGGTCTTGGCGTTACGGCGGTTATTCAAAGCTCGTCGGCTACAACCGTTATGGTGGTAGGCTTTGTAAACTCCGGGCTTATGACCTTGCGTCAGGCAATCAGCGTAATAATGGGCGCAAATATTGGTACTACTGTTACAGCGTGGTTGTTAAGTCTTGGCGGCATAGACGGCGGTGCGTGGTACATTGCTATGTGGAAGCCGTCAAACTTTACCCCAATTTTAGCGCTTATTGGCATAGTAATGTGTATGTTTGCCAAAAGTCACAAGAAAAAGGACATTGGCACAATTCTTTTAGGCTTTGCAACACTTATGTTCGGTATGGACACAATGTCCGCCGCCGTTTCGGGACTTAAAAGCGTTCCCGAATTTCAGCAGCTATTCATTATGTTTAAAAACCCACTGCTTGGTGTTTTGGCGGGTGCTGTGCTTACAGCAATTATTCAGTCAAGCTCGGCATCGGTCGGTATTTTGCAGGCCCTTTCAAGCACGGGTAGCGTATCATACGGTGCAGCAATACCGATTATAATGGGTCAAAATATTGGCACCTGTGTTACAGCTATGATTTCGTCTATCGGTACTAACAAAAACGCTCGTCGCGCGGCGCTTGTGCATTTAAGCTTTAACATAATAGGTACAATAATTTGCTTGCTCGGTTTTGTTGCAATAGATAATTTGTTTGTCGTGCCGTTGTTTGATGAGTCGGCAAGTAAGTTTGGAATTGCTGTGGCACACTCAATATTTAATGTTGTTTGCACCGCAATACTTTTGCCAATGTCAAGCCTGCTTGAAAAATTGGCAATGCGTCTGGTGCCCGATAACGATAAAAAAGATACCGTTACCGAGCTTGACGAAAGATTGCTTGTAACACCATCCATAGCGTTGGATCGTTGCAACGCTTTGACGCTTGAAATGGCTCAAAATGCAGTAACCGCATTAAAACAAAGCATAAACGTTTTAGGCAATTGTGATGTTAAACTTGCAATCGAAATCCGCGAAAGTGAAGAAAGGGCCGACCATCTTGAAGATGTTTTAGGTAGTTATCTCGTGAAGTTAAGCGGTGAAAATATAAACGAACGCGAAAGTAGTGAAATTTCAAAGCTTTTAAAGCTTATAGGTGATTTTGAAAGAATTTCGGATCACAGCGTAAATATACTTGAATCTGCCGAAGAACTTCGCGACAAAGAAATCAGCTTCACCGAAGAAGCAGGAAAGGATATGTCATCACTTACAAGTGCAATTCAAGAGATTTTAGACCTTGCAATTGATGCCTTCGAAAACAACAACATTGACGCCGCCCGTCAGGTTGAACCGCTTGAACAGGTTGTTGACAAATTAATATTAAGACTTCACGACGGGCATATCAATCGACTTAAAGCGGGTGAATGCTCTATTGAATCGGGCTTTGTGCTTAATGACCTTACCACCAATTTTGAACGCGTTGCCGACCATTGTTCTAACATTGCTATTCGTGTAATAGATGCTCGCGATAACAATATGAATGTTCACGAATCATTGCGTGATATTAAGCAAAACGATCCGTTCTTTAGCGAGCAGTATACGGCTTATAAGAAAAAATATTTAGCATAAGTTTTTCTTGACTTTTGTTAAATTTTTCATAAAATAAATATTGGTGAAAGGGAGTAGTGGCAGTGTAAACTGCGGTACGGGTCGTGATCACGAAGAAATTCCGGCCTTTGCCCAAAGCTCTTTGGTTTTGTAACAAGACTTTTACTGTGTAGTATTGCGCAGTAAAAGTCTTTTTTCTGTGCAAAATAAAAAATGAGGTGTTATTTATGGACTTTTTGCTTGAAAGCTTTAAGGCAGTAACCTGGCAGCAAGGACTGATGTATCTTGTAGGAGCCGTGCTTATCTGGCTTGCTATTGCTAAAAAGTATGAGCCGTCATTGCTTTTGCCTATGGGCTTTGGCGCAATTCTTGTGAACCTGCCGTTTTCAGGTGTTCTCAATCAGAATATTGAGGGCATAGGCGAAGTGCAGGGTATTATTGAGTGGATGTTCCACATAGGTATCGAGGCTTCCGAGGCAATGCCGCTATTATTGTTCATAGGCATAGGCGCTATGATAGACTTTGGTCCGCTGCTTTCAAATCCTAAAATGTTTTTGTTTGGCGCGGCTGCGCAGTTTGGTATTTTCTTTGTAATAATCGTGGCGCGACTTATGGGCTTTGAATTAAAGGATGCCGCATCAATCGGTATTATAGGCGCGGCAGACGGTCCTACTTCAATTTTGGTTTCACAGGTTCTTAAATCTAATTATATAGGACCTATTGCTGTAGCGGCATATTCATATATGGCATTGGTGCCAATTATTCAGCCCGCGGCAATTAAAATGGTTACAACTAAAAAAGAGCGTCAGATAAGAATGCCCTATAATCCTAAAAACGTATCAAAGCTTCTTAAAATATTATTCCCGATTATAGTTACGGTAGTGGCAGGTTTTATTGCGCCTACATCGGTAGCGCTTGTAGGCTTCTTGATGTTCGGTAACCTACTTCGTGAATGCGGTGTGCTTGATTCACTTTCTGACTCGGCGCAAAATGTGCTTGCAAATCTTGTAACGCTGTTGCTTGGTATCACAATTTCGTTTAGTATGCGCGCTGAAGAATTTGTAAGATGGGAAACACTTCTCATAATGCTTTTAGGCCTTGTGGCATTTGTATTTGACTCGGTAGCAGGCGTATTCTTTGCAAAGGTATTAAACCTTTTTTGCAAAAACAAGGTAAACCCAATGGTTGGCGCGGCGGGTATTTCGGCGTTTCCAATGTCGGCGCGCGTTATTCAAAAACTGGGTCTTGAAGCCGACAACCAAAATCATTTGCTTATGCACGCAGTTGGTGCTAATGTTTCGGGTCAGATTGCGTCGGTTCTTGCAGGCGGTATGATTTTAAATCTTGTACCGCAGCTACTGTAATTTGTAGGAGGTAATGTTATTATGACTTGGAATGAAATAATGCAAGCAATTGCCCCCGCAATTAAAATTATGTGGCAGGGTATGGCAGGTATATTTGTGGTGATGGCGGTTATTGCCCTTATAGTATTCTTGCTTACAAAGGTTATTAACAAAAAATAAAAAATTAAGACCTTCGGGATTATTTATCCCGAAGGTCTTTTTTTGCTTTTCGTTTAATTTTAAATTTCTTAATTTCGTCTTTCGCTTTTTCTTTCATATTGTGCAGCTTTTGAAGAGTCTTTTTGTCATTCGGAAAAATTAATTTCAGCAAAAATATTGCAATAATTACGGTGATTATCTTTTCGGGTGTAAAGGGAATCCACAATGCTGCAAGGTATCCGCCTGCAACGGCGGTAAGCCACTCAATTTTTAACCACACGGCAATTGCCGCGATAATATACGCCCAGCCGTTTGTTATAATCCAGGCAAGCCCAAAGCATAAAAGCAAACGCGGGTTAAGAATAAACTCGACTACCGTTTTTATCCAGTATTTAATTTTTTCTTTTACTGTTTCTTTCATACTGCACCTATATTGTTTTCTATCTTTGACACATTGTATCATACAAAATATTAAAAGTAAACTGAATAAATGTTGAATTTTTCTTTAAGATGATATAAAATAGTCTTGTTTGAAAAGGAAACAGGTGAAATTCCTGTACGAGCCCGTCGCCGTGAGGTACAAAAAGGTCTTTTTTCTACTCTATGCCGCAAAAAGAGGACAAGCCATTGAGAATAGTCTTGAGAAGGCGAAAAAAGTCAGTGCCGCAGTCGGAATATTTTTTGGACAAGTGCTTTTTGAATGTGTTGCGAGTGCCGACCCCAAAAAGCGAAAAAACAAAATATTTTTTAGGAGAATGCAAATTATGAAAAAGACAAAAGTTTTAAAATTGTTGTCTTGTGTTCTTTGCGTTGTGCTTATTGCGGCTATGGCACTAATTACTGGATGCAACGACAACCAAACCCCAGACACAGTATCATCGGCAGTAACCGATACTGTATCTAAAGCGCAGGTGACAACCATAGGCGAGGGTGACACCCAGTTCGACTTTACCGTGGTTGACAAAGACGAAAAGGAAACTAAATTTTTGGTGTCAACCAACAAAACCACCGTTGGCGAAGCACTTTTGGACGCAGGACTTATAAAGGGTGAAGACAGCGAATACGGCCTCTACGTTAAAACCGTAAACGGAATTACGCTTGACTTTAACATCGACGGTATGTATTGGGCTTTTTATGTGAATGATGAATACTCAATAAAAGGCGTGGACGCCATCGAAATTAAATCGGGCGAAATATATTCTTTTAAAGCAAGTAAATGAGATTAAAGCTTAAAGATATTGTTGTGTTGGCGATACTTGCCGCGCTTATGTGTGTGGGCGACTTTGTAATGGAGTGGCTGCCAAATGTTCATTTTGTAGGCGTATTCATAGTAGTAACTACTGTTATTTATCGTAAATATGCAATTTTGTCAATTTTTGTATATTGGATGGTATCAGGTTTTGTTGAAGGAATATCGCTTTGGTGGATACCAAAGATATACATATGGGTGTTTTTGTGGTTAGGTATTATGCTTATACCAAAAGGTCTTTCTGAAAAAACAAAATCTATTTTATATGTAGTGGTATGCGCGGTGCATGGATTTTTGTCTTTTGGCGTGCTATATGCACCTGCACAGGCGCTTATAGCAGGACTTGATTTTAAGGGCACACTTGCGTGGATTATCCAAGGGCTTCCGTTTGATATAACACAATGTATAGGTAACCTTGTGTTAGGTTCTTTGGTTATATATCCGATGGTAAAAATTTTGCAACGAACAGATAAATATACAAAATAAAAAAAGCACTTGACTGAATTTCGGTCAAGTGCTTTTGAAATAATAAAGAACAATTAATAAAGAATAAAATCGGAGTTCGCCATAGGCGAACGTAATATAATAAATATTATTTCTTATTTTAGGCGAAGTTTACTTCGCCGCTTCTGGCACCCCCTGCGCGAATCGAACGCACAACTGACCCTTAGGAGGGGTCCGTTATATCCATTTAACTAAGGGGGCAAATATTTTAACTGCTTGTTAATTTTATCGCAACCGCGAGGTAAAGTCAACATAATCTTGCTTTTTTATTGAGTATTTGTTATACTATTATTTGGTATAACAGTATTCAAATGGGGGTGACCGCCATTCGTGAATTGCTTTTGAAAATTAAAAGAACATTTTTGAGCAAGTATTTTATAGAATTTTGCGTTTTGGGGGTTGTAAACACCCTTAACGATGCTATATTTTCATCTATTTATCACGCGCTTGGGCTTCAGGATAATGTTGCCGCAGTGCTTGGCTACTACACTGCGCTCACCATTGCGTTCTTTTTAAGCAGTCGATTTATATTTAGAAAAAAACCGTCTCTTGAACGGTATATTAAATTCTTTATTTCATATATACCAAACTTTATAATCTTTTTCCTTGTTACATTCATTACAATAAACACAATGGGATTGCCGCAATTTTGGGGTACAATTCTTGCTGCTATGGTGGGCGGTCCCGTAACGTTTGTTATAATGAAAATTTACACATTTCGTGGCAAATAATCTGTTTTCAGATTTTGTTTCATATTTTATTTCAAAGGAGTTGCAACACTATGAGCAAATCAAGATACGTAGGCGGCTATCCTGTAATCGGTATTCGCCCCGTAGTAGACGGTCGTAGAGGCCCTATGCAGTTGCGTGAAAGCCTTGAAGCACAGGTAATGGCTATGGCTAACGCCGCAAAAAAATTGTTTGAAGAAAATCTTTTTTATTCAAACGGTGATCCCGTAAAGGTAGTTATGGCAGATACCAGTATCGGTCGTGTGCCCGAGGCTGCCGCTTGCGCTGAAAAGTTTAAAAAAGAGGGCGTAGATATTACCCTTTCTGTAACACCTTGCTGGTGCTACGGCTCTGAAACTATGGATATGGATCCAAACACAATTAAGGGTGTATGGGGCTTTAACGGTACCGAGCGTCCTGGCGCTGTTTACCTTGCAGCAGTTTTAGCAGGTCATGCACAAAAAGGTCTTCCCGCATTTGGTATTTACGGTCACGAGGTTCAAGACCGCGACCAAGTTTCAGAAATTCCCGAAGACGTAAAAGAAAAGCTTCTCCGTTTTGGTCGTGCGGCTGTTGCAGTTGCTACAATGCGTGGTAAATCATATTTGCAAATAGGCTCACAGTGTATGGGTATTGCGGGCTCTATTATGGATCAGGATATGATGGAAGCATATTTTGGTATGCGCATTGAGTCGGTTGACGAGGTTGAAATTCTTCGCCGAATGGAAGAGGGCATCTACAACGAAGAAGAATACCAAAAAGCTCTTGCTTGGACCAAGGAACACTGCAAAGAGGGTCGAGATGACAACCCCGAGTCAGTTGAATTCTTAGGCGAAGAGCGTCGTATTAAGTTTACCCCCGAAGAAAAGGAAAAGCAGTGGGAATTCACTGTTAAAATGTACTGCATTATAAAAGACCTTATGGCAGGAAATCCAAATCTTCCAGAGGCTTTTATTGAAGAAAGAGTAGGCCACAACGCTATCGCAGGCGGCTTCCAGGGTCAGCGTCAGTGGACTGACCATTGGCCAAACTGTGACTACCCAGAGGCATTACTTTCTTCTACCTTTGACTACGAAGGTGCTCGCGAGCCATTTACACTTGCTACCGAAAACGATATTTTAAACGGTATGGGTATGCTTATGATGCGCTTGCTTACACACCGCGCACAAATTTTTGCCGACGTTCGTACATACTGGTCGGGCGAAGCTACCGAGCGTGTAACCGGTTATAAGCTCGAGGGCAAGGCTGCCGAATCTAACGGTATTATCCACCTTCTAAATTCAGGCGCTGCTTGTCTTGATGCTTGTGGCGAATGCACTGATGAAAATGGCAACGCTGTTATGAAAAAATGGTGGGAAGTTACCGACGAAGACATCAAGAAGATGACCGATGCTACCGTTTGGTGCGAGGCTGGTTTTGATAACTTCCGCGGCGGCGGTTTCTCAAGCCACTATACTACAAAGGCTGAAATGCCTTGCACAATGATAAGACTTAACCTTGTAAAAGGCTTAGGTCCTGTGCTTCAGATTGCTGAAGGTTGGACAGTAAATCTCCCCGATGAAGTTTCTGACACACTTATGGAACGCACCAACCCAACATGGCCTTGCACATGGTTTGCTCCACGTTGTGACGGTAAAGAGGGCTCACCCTTTAAGACCGCTTATGAGGTAATGATGAACTGGGGCGCTAACCACGGTGCTATCAGCTATGGTCACATTGGTGCTGACCTTATCACAATGTGCTCAATGCTCCGCATCCCCGTTTGTATGCACAACGTACCCGAGGATGACATTTACCGTCCTGCTGCATGGAATGCATTTGGTATGGACAAAGAGGGTCAGGACTACCGTGCTTGCCAGGCATACGGCCCACTTTACAAGAAATATTAATATTGAAAAATTAGAAAAACCCCGATTGTTAAACTTAACAATCGGGGTTAATTGTGCATTATGCATTGTGAATTGTGCATTTTTTATCAGGTTCCGCACAACTTCATTACAAGTGAATGGGGAAGTAATTTTGCAAGTAAGCGGTAGAACTTATAAAATACTCGGTTGGTGTAAACGGCTCTGCCCTTGCGCGATGCTTGAAGTGATTTTACCGCCATTGTTTGAGGATTTACGCGGGGCAGGGTGTCAAATGTACCGCTTGCGCCTTTTTCAATGTTAGCAATTGCCAAAAACTCGGTGCTCATAGGACCGGGGCAAACAGCCAACACATTTATCTTGCGGCGTTTAAGTTCAAGACGCAACGCGCGTGACAAACTCATAACATAAGCCTTGGTTGATGAATACACCGCCATACGAGTGTTTGGCGCAAATGATGCTATTGAGCAAGAGTTTATAATTTCGCTACGCTCATTCATAAAGGGAAGTGTTGCCGCGGTCATTGCGGTGAGCGCCTCACAGTTAAGGCGCACCATAGCGGTATTTTCTTGTAGTGATAACTCGTCAAAATTGCCAAGCTTACCAAAGCCTGCATTATTGATTAGCAATTTTACTGTGGCATTCTTTTCTTTTAGAAGAGAAATGTAATCCTCAACTGATTGTGGGTCGGTAATATCGAACGCTACGGGGATTACCGTGCTACCGAGCTCTGCCTGCAATTCTTTTAAACGGTCTTCGCGGCGGGCTATTACCCAAATTTCGTCAAGGTCAAGGCGGGTATTATAAACCGCTTTGGCATATTCCCATCCAAGACCTGAGGATGCACCTGTTATTACTGCTATATTCATAATTTCACCCTAATTCTTACTAAAGTCTTCAAGTATTAAGCCCTCGTTCTTTTCGAGCGCCCAGTTAATGTTCCATTCGCTTGTAAATATAAGCAGGTTGTTACCTTTAAAGTCTTGCACCCATTTGGTATCAGAGGTGAGGTTTAGTTTGCTTACATCAATATCCTCGTTGCCAATCCAACGGATAAACTGATAGGGCATATTACTGCGTATAACATCAACATTATATTCGTTTTTAAGGCGGTGCTCAAGAACTTCAAATTGAAGTACACCAACAACACCTACAATAACGCGCTCCATACCAGTGTTCGGCTCGTGGAAGATTTGTATAGCGCCCTCTTGAGCAATCTGCTCTACACCCTTAACAAACTGTTTGCGTTTTAGGCTGTCTTTATGCTCGATAACCGCAAAATGCTCGGGCGCAAAGGTGGGTATGCCCTCGAATTCAACCTTGTGTTTTGCTTCGCATACGGTATCACCTATAGAAAATATACCAGGGTCAAATACACCGATAATATCACCGGCATATGCTTCATTAACAATTTGTCTGCTGTCAGCCATAAGCTGTTGCGGCTGGCTTAGGCGAAGGCTCTTTTTGCCCTGTACATGATAATATTCCTTATCGCGTTCAAATTTACCCGAGCATATACGCATAAAGGTCATACGGTCGCGGTGCGCCTTGTTCATATTTGCCTGAATCTTAAAAACAAATGCTGAGAAGTTTTCACTTTCGGGTATTACCTCTCCCTCTTTTGTATTTCGAGTGAGGGGAGCGGTTGTCATTTTTAAGAAGTTTTCAAGGAAAGGTTCAACACCAAAGTTTGTAAGCGCCGAACCGAAAAACACGGGTGTTAATTTACCACAGCGAACCTGCTCAATATCAAAATCATAGCTTGCGCCATCAAGAAGCTCAATTTGGTCAACGAGGTCACGGCGAGAATACTCACCAATAAGCTCGTCTAACTTTTCGGTATCGGTTATATCGCACTCAATTGCTTGCAATTTATCTTGACCTCTGTGAAATTCGTTAAAGGTCATAATTTGGCGTCGGTCACGGTCAAATACACCCTTAAAATCAACGCCGCAGCCAATCGGCCAGTTAACAGGGTAGGTACCTATGCCAAATTCCTTTTCAAGCTGGTCGAGTAGTTCAAACGGGTCGCGGGCATCACGGTCAAGCTTGTTAATAAATGTAAAGATGGGGATATGGCGCATAGCTGTAACCTTAAAAAGCTTACGTGTTTGCGGCTCGATACCCTTTGCAGCGTCGATAACCATAACAACGCTGTCGGCAGCCATAAGTGTGCGGTAGGTGTCTTCAGAGAAGTCTTGGTGACCAGGGGTATCAAGAATATTGATGCAATAGCCGTTATATTCAAACTGCATTACGGAAGAGGTAATAGAAATACCACGCTGCTTTTCAAGCTCCATCCAGTCGGATACGGCGTGCTTGGCGGTGGCTTTGCCTTTTACTGAGCCCGCAGTCTGAATGGCGCCTCCGTATAAAAGTAATTTTTCGGTTAAGGTTGTTTTACCGGCGTCAGGGTGCGATATAATCGCGAAGGTGCGACGACGGTTTATTTCTTGCTTTAAATCCACAGTACTACTCCCTAAATATAATATGTCTAATAAAGTTTACCACAAAATGTATGTGGTATCAAGAAAAATAAAAATTTTTTAAAAAAGACTTTACTTTTGAAGTTTTGTGGTATATAATATTAGACGTATAGTTGTATTTTTACTTTTTTGGAGGTATATAGAAATGAAAAAGATTATGGCATTAGTTCTTAGCGTGGTTATGTTTTGTTGCTTTTCTGTAACAGCACTTGCGGCTGATAGCCCAACAGCAACTGAAAAGGTTACTGCAACAGTTAGAAAGGCAGATGTAGTTGATCCCGTAGGCAAGGTTGACACTGAATATACACTTGATAAGGGTGCAACGCTTACAGTTAAGGCCAATTCTAAGTATGGCACATTTAACAGTTGGAGTGTTTACAAGGTAGAGGCTTCTGTAGAAGGTGTTTCTGCTCCTGTGAATTCTGGTGTTATAACATTAAGCGCTGTTAAAAATCTTGCAGCTACAACCAAGACAGTTGACGCTGTTCAAGGCACTGATTACGAAATTGTTAAGGGTAGTCTTACTGCAAGTGAGATGACAATTAAGATTAACACAGCTGTTATTGTTTGTGGTAACTACGACAATGTTAAGACCGATCCTAACGCAGTAAGCAATGCCGATGGTTCAGCTTCTGCTCCTCAAACAAGTGATATGACCGCTGTATATGCTATGGTTGTTATGTTGGCAGTTGTAGCTTTTGGTTTTGGCGTAAAAAAAGTTTACTCAAAATAATTTTAAATTAAAATATTTTTCAAGAAGATGCTTTTTATAAGGCATCTTCTTTTCTATTTATTGAAAAAAATTTAATATGATATATAATTAAAACAAAGGGTGTGATTTTATGAAAAATAAACTTATAATGCGCTATTTTTCTCCTGCTGAAAGCACAAATGAAGGGTGGGAGAAATATTCTTTACCTATTGGCAACGGATATTTTGGTGCAAATGTTTTCGGTGGCTGTAACACCGAACGTATACAGTTTACTACCAACACCTTTTGCAATGACTATTCGCACGGCGGTGTTTCAAACTTTGGTGAGGTGTTTATAAAATTTGATCACCATAGTATTGAAAACTATGAACGTGGTTTGTCACTAAATACAGGTGTTGCTTATTCAACGTACAATACAGACGGTGTAAGTATTTGCCGCGAGGCAATTGTGAGTTACCCCGATAAGGTTTTTGCGTATAAAATTACAGCGCAAAACGGAATTGTTGATTTTAAAACTGAACTTGTAATTCCGTATCTTAATGAGCGACCAATAGAGGATGGCGGAAGAACCGGTGAAATAAGCGTAGATAATAACGTGCTTATTATGCGAGGCACTTTGCCCTTGCGCGAGCTTATTTACGAGGCACGTCTTGAGATAGTTACCGACGGTGATTTAATATCCGAAGCAGATAATATAATCGTAAAAAACGCAACCAACGCAGTGCTTTATTACACACTTGATACATCATATAAGCTTTGCCCTGAGGTATTTACGGAAGGATGTCACAAGGCGTTGGGTGACGACCCACACGAAGCCGTCGTAAATATCTTAAACAGTGCGGTGAGGCTCGGGTGGGATGAACTTTTGGCTCGCCATACAGCAGACTACTGCGAATTAATTAATAGAGTAGAATTTGATTTGGGCGGTAGTGATGATGGTCGCAGCACCGAAGAATTGCTTTTGTCATATCAACAGGGAAATAGCGAGCCGTATCTTGAAGAGTTGTATTATGCATATGGCAGGCATCTGCTTGTATCATCGTCTCGTAAAGGTACGCCGCCAGCCTCACTTCAGGGTGTGTGGACAGTACATGATAAATCGCCGTGGACCTGTGGGTTTTGGCATAATATAAATGTTCAAATGAACTATTGGCCTGCGTTTAGCACAAACCTTGCCGAAACCTTTGCAGCATACGCAGATTATTGGAAAAACTATAAAACGGCGGCAGGTGTTCACGCTTCAAACTGGATAAAGGATGTAGCGCCTCAAAACTATGTTGATGGCGACGGTGAGTGCGGTTGGATAATCGGCACAGGCGCTTGGATGTATCAAATTGATGGTATGTCTAAAAACACACACTCCGGTCCCGGCACGGGCGGAATGACAAGCAAAATGTTTTGGGATTATTATGATTTTACCCGTGACGAGAGTATTTTAAAGGAATATTCATACCCTGCCATTCACGGTATGTCAAAATTTCTTACCAAATGCGTTAAAAATTATGACGGCAGATATTTGTGTGCTTTTTCTGCATCACCCGAACAAATACTTTCGGGCAGTTGGGTGCATCAGCATAAAAAACAACAATACTATCATACCGTAGGCTGTGGTTTTGATCAGCAGTTTATATATGAAAATGCCGTTGATGATTTGAAATGCTCAAAGCTTTTAAATATTACCGATGAAACAACCAAGCTGGAAAAGCAGCAACTTGACGGTTATGGTCCCGTACAAATCGGCTATAGTGGGCAGATTAAGGAATATGACGAAGAGCATTTTTACGGGGAAATAGGTGAGGCGAAGCATCGCCATATTTCACAGCTTGTGGCGTTAGTTCCGGGCAGCACAATCACTCATAGCACTCCTGCTTGGCTTGATGCGGCAAGGCTTACATTACAAATGCGTGGCGATAAGTCTACGGGTTGGGCACTTGCACACCGTCTTAATGCTTGGGCACGTGTAGGTGATGGTAATCACGCATATTTGCTTTTACAAAACTTGCTTCGTGAGCGCACGTATCCAAACCTGTGGGATGTGCATCCGCCATTTCAAATTGACGGCAACTTTGGTGCAACAGCGGGTATGACCGAAATGGTGCTTCAAAGTCACGAAGGATACATATCACTACTGCCATCATTACCTGATGCGTGGCAAAAGATATCGTTTAAGGGTTTAAAAGCTCGCGGTAATTTTACGGTTGACTGCGATTATTATGACGGCAAAATTCAGCACTGCAAAATAGTATCCGAATCAGGAGGTGCACTAAATTTGCGTTACGAGGGTGTTGATGGCGTTGTGGTTTTATGTGACGGCAAAGAAGTTCAATATAAGCGCGACGGATTTTTCATAACCTTTGAAACACAAAAGGGTGCTACGTATATATTAGATGGTTTTAAATCGGTAAGTAAACGTAGTGTTGTGACTGGTTTAGTGTGTGAATATACCCAAAATGGTGTTCATCTTGCATGGATGTCCGATAAACCTTGTCAGTATGAAATTTATAGAGCAAAGGATAGCGACAGCGATTACATCTTGATTGCGACAACCGATGAATGTGAATTTGTTGATGCCGATTTTAGCAGTGAAAACAAAGCAAGGTTAACATATAAGATTGTAATATCAGATGAAAATGGATATAGTTCGGCAGCTGACGGTACAATCGCGACACTACATCCTGCAAGCGCACTTGAAGAAGAAAGATACAAACTGCTGTTTAGGGTAGTAAACAAATTAGATTAAAAGTAAAAACCATCGCATCAAATGATGCGATGGTTTTTTTGTTTACTTTATTTTACCTGTTCTTTAATACTTCGAATCATCTTTCTATATGCCGAAGATGTGATTCTACCCATTGGAACATCATCAAGACTGTATTGATATTGAGTTTCGTTAATCTTGTAAAATTCAACTTTAATATCAGAACCGTTTTTAAAGGTAAAGGTTACTGTACTCGTAGCTCCGCCTGACGGTTGCTCTACTTTAAAGTCGCTACACTGCAAACCAACAAAGTCGGCATAAAAGCTTTGGAAATCAGAAGCTACAATCTCTTTGCCGTTAGCTAAAATATGATATGTTTTATAAGATTCTTCATCCTCGGTATAAGAAATATCAAATTTAACCTTATATTCGCCGTCAATCAATTCAAGCGCTGACAAATCGTTTATAGAATACATAAACGGATTTGGATTATAAAAACCTTCGTGGCTTAATAATAAAAATTCAAACGAGTTTGCAGGAATTTTACGAATCATTGTAGCATCATCATAAATAACAGCACAATTTTCACTGTCTACAAGCGAGATTTTAAAGCTCTTACTTTCACCGTTAATAGTCATAGTCACAACAGCGTCAGGATTATCAAGGCCAAATTCTTTTAAGGTTTTATCATTTATATCAAACGCATAGTTGCCTGTAACATTAATTGTTTTTGAGAATAGGTTAATAAGCGACATCAGATTTTCGGTTTTTGCGTATCGCTTGCTTGGGGAAGTAATGATATACGGCACGATTTCAGCCGAAGCACTATCATCTTTATTGTTTTCGAAGGTGAGCGCCTCTTCATAAAGCTTGCCCGACAGTGTTAACGAGTCAAAATATGCATACGAGCCGTCCTCAGATTTATTTGATGAGGTGTCGGTTGTGAATATTGTAGCCGGTATGGCAGTTTTGTCAGAAAGGTCAACCAAATCGAACTGAAATTCCGAAAGCTCGTTTGTAGGTACAACATAAATCTTATCGTTGCCGTCAAGCATAAAGTAATAACCCAAGCTGTCGGGAGATTTATCACCTACAGTAAAGCCAAACGAACCGCCCTTGGCATCTTCGACACTAACCTTAATAAGCGGCTTGTTAAAACCACATTCTTCGCTGGTTTTAGTGGTGATTTCACGCACGGCAGTAATGCTGCCTGCTGAAGAAATCATCGAATTCATAGCATCAGAACTCATCTTTTTAATGTCGATGCCATCCGCGCCCCAATAGGCAGATGTTTTTTCTTGGCCGTTTTCATCGGTAGCGGTGATTTGCTGCTTAATAAACTTAAATGTGCCGTTTGTGTTGGTTACATTAACGGTTTTAAAGGTAGAGGAATCTTCATCTATTAGCGAAATATCTTCAAATACGCTTTCGGCAACCTCTTCCTCTTTGAGCTCGGGAATAAGCTTGATAACAGCTACTGTGCCGCCTACAAGAACTGCTACTGCAAGGCAGGCTGCAATGATTGAAACAAGTCTTTTTTTGCCTGCGTTTTTAGGCGCCTTGTCCTTATGCTCTACCGGCGCTGAAAATACCGTGCTTTCTTCTTCGGCAATTTCATTTGCGGCATTCTCGTCAACCTTATCATTAACAAGGGGTTCGTTTGTTAATTTATCGTTTTCGAAAAAATCACTCATCGTGCGTTTCTTCTCCTTACAAATACTATAATACCTATAGCTACCATTGAGATCGGTATAATGAACATAAATACAACATTTACAACATTAATACTGCCGGCATTGATTTCAGAGGCGAAGCTCTCATTTTCAATTACCTTTGAGGTAAATGTTATCGAAGTATCGCCCACATGAGAAGCGCGGTCTGTGGCAGCCATAACTATATTTTGGTTGCAAAGGTCACTGTATGAAGCCCAGGTCGACTGTACATACTCAACCGAAGCAAACGCCATAACATAACTTGAAATCTCGTTATTGTCGCTATCGCGGTTAAGCTCAACCGATTGAATAACGGTGTCAAACCGCTTCATATCATCTTCGGTATATTCAGCCCAATCGGCTGCAACACCTATGGGCGCCACAACGGTGCTTTCAAGCGTTTGCATTAATGCTGTTGCCTTGCGGTATGTGGTTGAAGGCTCGCAAACATTCATAGGCACGTTATAGTTTGTGATAGCGCCGGTGTTAAGGAAATTTTCGGTGATATCGTCGTCTTCAAGTTCAACGGGGAAGGTACCCATAGTGGTTGGGGTATCGCCAAAAATGTTTCGGCCATATGTTTCAAAAACAATGCCTTCGCCAACCTGAATGCCCCACTGCTCTAAAAATTCGTAAAGGTTAGGCAGGTATGGGCTTGCTGCATCGGCAAAGAATATAAGTCCCTTGCCAAGCTTGCCGCCGTTATCCAAGAATTCGGAAATAGCCTCAAGCTCGCTGCCGATAAAGTCAGTTGTGGGAGCCGAGATTATAATTGCGTCATATTCGCTTGGAATTTCACTGATAAGCTTGTCTGAAATCTCGGTTATAATGTAGTTGTTTGAAACAAGCAAATCACTGTATGCTGCTGTGTATGAATTGTTGCTGTGACCTGAAATTACAGCAACCTTTTTGGTATCTGTGCTTGTAACATAAGCGATAGCACTTGTGAGCGCGGTTTCGAGTCTGTTAGAAGCGAGTGTATAAGAGGAGTAGCCGTAGTATGCGCCTGATGAATCCTCGGTTAAGGCATAGATATCCTTAAAGGTTAAAATCTTTGTACGCTTATTATTGTTTATAGTACTGTCAACAATAATATCACCGTATATAAATGTATATGATGAGTGTGCAGATGTAATTGCTGCAAATTCGGTTGACTGTGGGTCAACAAACTTGATATTGAATTTTTTGTTGTATTCACCGTATTTTGAAATAAGAGTGAGTGTTTGCTCAAAATATTCGGCATCGGAGGAAGAACTAAGCGCAACGCTGTAATAGTTCTGAGCGTAATAGGCCATATAATTTGTAAAGTTTTCTTCGCTGCCTATTACTGTAATGTTAACCTCGTTGTCAACACCCTTGATATAATCAATGTTTTCTTGAGTAATAGAGTTCTTTTGGTTGCTGGTCATATCAAACTCAAGATGAAAGCGTTTAGCGAGTACCGGCATAAGCAGCCAGTTAACCAGCATAAGTGCCGCAAGCACAATAGCGGTGATGGCAAGTGAATAACCGCCGCGTCTTAACAGCGCATCGTTTTTAATTTTATTGCCCTTAAAGAATTTGCCTATTGAAGCGAGAAAATCCTTGAAAGACTTTTTGTTTTTTATTTCAGCGGCCTCCTCAACAGAGGTTTCAATTATTTCGATGTTTTCGTTATTGTTTTTCATAATTTTCTACCTCCTTAAGACCATCTTCTCTTTTCGAGCGCGCGCTCGGTTAAGAAAATAAATGCTATTATAACACTTACAAAGTAAATAACGTCTGCAATTGCGAATGCCTGATTTGCAAAGCTGTCGAGAATGGTTACAAAATCAAACTTGCCTATAACATACGCAAAGCCTTTTACAATTGCTGCCCAGACCTTTTCATACCAGGCGCTTGCCGAAGGCACGGTTATCATATTTGCAAAGCTGCCCGCAAACATAATGAACAAATTTATAACGAGTGTAAAAATGATTGAAATTATGGGGCTTTCGGTAAGCGTGGAGATGAACATACCGATTGCAATAAGTGCTGCGCCGAAAAGCATAATGCCTATAAGCGCGTATATGTAGTAAAAAAGATTAACCGATACATAAGCCGAAACAATTATCTGATAAATAATTGTTGGAGCAAAGCCTAAAGCAAAAAGCGCAAATGCAGCAAAAAACTTGCCCAAAACTATGTTTATAAGCTTGACTGGCGCTGTAAAGAGCACTTGGTCGGTTTTGGTGCGGCGTTCGTCACTGAACAGTCGCATTGTAATAACAGGAATAACAAAATAAAGTAATCCCATCTGTGCAACAAAAAGCACAGCGTATTCAACATAAGGGGCGCCCGCGCTGTAGATTTGAGAAAAACCAAGACCTAAAAAGAAATAAATCACTGCGAGGATTATAAAGCCCAACGGGTTTGTAAAATATGATTTAAATTCGCGTTTAAATACTGCCAGCATTATTGTTCACCCTCCTCAGTAGTAATTTCTTCAGGAATTTCGATAATAATATCTGTGTTATCTTCTACTTCGTCGGCAACGCTTTCATCAAGGCCAAGCATTTTGCGAGCCTCATCGTTATTCGGAGCCTGAGTCAACTTTAAGAAGATTTGCTCAAGTGTAAGACGGCTGCTTGTGAGTGAGAGTAACTGCTTTTTCCGTTCGGCAATTCTACTTGAAATGCCTGCGCGAACGTCAACACCCTCTTCGGGTATGATTTCAAAGTCAAAGGCGCCTGTTTCTTTTTTGCCGAGCGCTGTAACATCCTTAACGCCCTTAACGGTTTTAAGCGCTGCCAACATATCGCGTTCGTCGCAAATAACGCGTGCCACGAGTGAGTGGTCGGTTGAAAGTTTTTCTGAAAGGTTGTCTTGCAAATCGTCGGCAATAATTTCACCGTAGTTTATAATTATAATACGGTCGCAAACTGCCTGAATTTCAGAAAGTATGTGTGACGATAAAATAATGGTGTGGTTTTTACCGAGTCTTGTTATAAGATTGCGGATTTCTATAATCTGCTGTGGGTCAAGGCCAACGGTAGGCTCGTCCAAAATAAGTACATCGGGGTTGCCGATAAGTGCTTGCGCAAAGCCAACACGCTGGCGGTAACCCTTTGAAAGATTTTTAATAAGACGATTCTGCACATGGTCAATGCGAACAAGACGCATAATTTCATCAATGTGGGGTCCTTTTGGGAACTTAACTTTTTTAAGGTCATACACAAAATTAAGATACTCGCGCACCTTCATATCAACATAAAGCGGCGGTAATTCGGGCAGATAACCTATACGGCGTTTTGCCTCCTCGGGATTTTCAGCAACATCAAAGCCGTCGATGGTGACCTTGCCTTGAGTGAGTGAGAGGTAGCCGGTAAGTATGTTCATTATAGTAGACTTACCTGCACCGTTAGGGCCAAGGAAACCTACAACCTCACCCTTATTGATTGAAAAATTAACATTTTCAACAGCGAGGTATGTACCGTACCTTTTACTAAGGCCTGCAACTTCAATCATTTTTACTTCTCCTTTATAACAAAGTTTTAATTAATCTTATCAAACAAATTTATTAAATTTGTAAATAAAATGTAAAAAGTTGTATAATTATATATAATAATACAATATAACTCATGTATTATACATTATATGGCGACAATATTCAAGTCTAATTTTATACGAGAATTTTATCTCCGATTAAGTGAATTCTCGGTTGCAAATTTCGAGGATATATGATATTATTAAAATGCAAATTTATCGCTTAAAAGGAGATTTTTAAAATGAAGGCAATAGCAAAACGTTCAATGGGCGTGATATTGGCGTTAGTAATGTGCTTCACGATGCTGTTTGGCATAAATATACCCGCATACGCTGCCAATGTTGACTATGTTTATTCTGGTAGCTATATTAAAAACTGGGGCGTAAGAGGTACCGATGCTACATTCCTTTCACCAAAAGCAGAAGAATTTTATGAAGATAATAATATTTCTTATGCAGAGCTTGCCTCAATGCAGGGTAGCAGCACAGAAAACGGAGTTCCTTCAAGTGAACTGTATAATGAGCTGCAGGAATTAATGGAGTCAAATCATTCATATAAGACTTCGTATAGTGCCACAACAGATTTATTTCAGTATACCGACTGTCAAAACAGTGGTAAGACAAGCAATAAAATATCGTCATTTTATTCGGGAACTGCAATTGGTCCTGCTTGGGATAGCGGCAACACCTGGAATCGAGAACACACTTGGCCTGATAGTAAGGGTCTCGAAGGTCGTGATGAAGATGATATTATGATGTTGCGACCTACATCAAAAAGCGAGAATTCAAGCCGTGGCAATACCGCTTATGGTAAAAGCAGCAGATATTACGATCCAAATAGGGAATCAAACGGACAATATAATTTGCACGGCGATGTTGCAAGAATTATGCTTTATCAATATGTTCGTTGGGGCAACACAAGATATATGTGGGGCGAGCCAGGCGTTATGGAAAGCGTAGAGGTTTTGCTTGAATGGATGGAAGAAGACCCCGTTGACACTTGGGAGCTTGGCCGTAATGACTCGGTAGAATCCATTACCGGTACGCGTAATGTATTTGTTGACTATCCCGAGCTTGCATTTGTTTTGTTTAGCGAAGATATTCCTGCGGATTACACAACACCGTCGGGCAGTGCTGCAGATAGTGAATATAATATTACTGCACAATCTAACAATACTTCTTGGGGTACCGTTTCGGTGAGCGGTCGCACCATTAATGCAGTTGCTGCAACAGGTTATGAGGCTTCCGGCTATACCGTTATTAGCGGCAATGCTCAGGTAACACGCAGTGGTAATGCGTTTATTGTTAATGCAACAAGTGATGTAACTGTTAGAATAAACTTTGCACCGCGAACACAAAAAAATGTTAGTTTTGCCGAAAATGCCGGTATCGCATCAACCCAAACGGTTTATGGCGGCGATGAAATCACATTGCCTGCACACAAGGGAAGTGTTGAAACGGGTTGTGCATTTGTTGGTTGGGTAGACAAACCTGTTCAAAACACAACCTCAACTCCCTCTTTCTATACTGTTGGCAGTAAATATACAGTTACAAGTGATGTAACATTGTATGCTCTTTATTCAAAAACTGAAAATGACGGCGGCTCTACAAGTAATGTTTTTGAACTTTATAGTGGTGCTTTAACCGAGGGTGACTATGTTATAGTTTATGAAAACGGTGCTATGAAAGCCGAGGATACAGGAAAAACCCGATTGCAGATACAAGATGTTACATTAACAAACGGCGATATTATTGCTCCCGATGCAAAATGTATTTGGCATATTGCTAAAAACGGTCAATATTGGACAATGTATAACGAAAACACAGGCAAATATGCGGCAGGCTCTGGAACTAAAAATCAAGCAACGCTTATTAGCTCTGTCACAGATTTTGCAAAATGGACTGCAAGTGGCATTCAAACCTATGAGTTTGTGAATTTAGGAAATAATTCTAAAGACGTAAATCCGTTGCTTCGCCGAAATGGTACAGTTGGATTTGCATGTTACGCCACAAACACTAACGTTGGTGGGGCGTTAAGTCTATACAAGCGTGTTTCGGGTACAATTTATTACTTTACAGATTATGAAACGAATTCTGAAGAAGATTTTTACGGCTCTTGGGACATAAGCGTTACACAAAGCGGCGTGTACGCCTTAACTCCTACATCGAACTACAAGGGCAATATTACTGCAAATAAAATTGCCGTTTTTGATAAGCAGGGTAATCAGGTTAAATATTATGAAAAACTTGACGGTTATCCGTTAGTTGTAGGTCAGAATTATACTATTAAATTTACATATAATTATGAAAACGATGCTACAGGCACATTCACTTGGCTTAAGAAAAAACTTACCGACACCATTTTCCCCGATACAAGCGCAAGCGGATGGTATAACGATGCTGTGGTATATTCGGTAGGACGCGGAATAATCGGCGGCTACGGTAACGGTAAATTTGGTACAGCCGACAGCATACAGCGTCAAGACTT
>JAZUOS010000066.1:0-39954 GCA_045604765.1 Acutalibacteraceae bacterium
CATCGACCACAATCTTCAGGTAGAAGGTGACCGTCGTCGTACAATCGCATTTGATATTAAAAGACTTATCGAAATCGGAAGCTATAGAGGCCTTCGTCATCGCAAGAACTTGCCCGTAAGAGGACAACGTTCCAAGACAAATGCTCGTACTCGTAAGGGTCCGAAGAAGACTATAGCTAACAAGAAGAAATAAGTAGGAGGAAGATAATATGGCTACTGCTAAGAAAGCGACTGCTACACGTCGTCGTCGCGAAAAGAAAAATATTGAACGTGGCGCTGCCCATATCCAGTCTACCTTCAACAATACCATCGTAACTATCACCGATACTCAGGGTAATGCTCTTTCATGGGCATCTGCCGGTGAACTCGGCTTCCGTGGCTCTAAAAAGTCTACTCCTTTCGCAGCTCAGAGCGCTGCTGAAAAGGCTGCAAAGGCTGCTATGGAACACGGTCTTAAGACTGTTGAAGTTTATGTTAAAGGACCTGGCGCTGGTCGCGAAGCTGCTATCCGCGCATTGCAGTCAGTAGGTCTTGAGGTTTCTATGATTAAAGACGTAACCCCAATTCCACACAACGGCTGCCGTCCTCCCAAGAGAAGACGCGTATAATAATAAACACAAATTGCAACTTTTGTTGCTGACTAATTTGGAGGTGTAACAGATGGCAAGATATACCGGTGCAGTTTGCAGACTTTGCCGCCGTGAAGGAAAAAAATTGTTCCTTAAGGGTGAGCGCTGCTATTCTGAAAAGTGTTCTGTAGGTATCCGCGGTTATGCACCCGGACAGCACGGACAAGGTAGAAAGAAGTCATCCGAATATGGTTTGCAGCTTCGTGCTAAGCAGACCGCAAGACGTTTTTATGGCGTTCAAGAGGGTCAGTTCCATCATTATTTTGAGGTTGCTGAAAGAAAGCCCGGCATTACCGGTGATAACCTTTTAAAAATTCTTGAAAGCCGTCTTGACAATGTAGTTTACAGAGTAGGCTTTGCTTCTTCAAGAGCAGAAGCTCGTCAGCTTGTAGGCCACGGTCATTTTGAAGTTAACGGTAAGCGTGTTGATATCGCTTCATACCTTCTCAAAGCAGGCGATGAAATCGCTATCTGCGAAAAGGCAAAATCAAGCGACAAAATCAAGGCTGTTGTAGAGGCTAACAGCGCTCGTCCTGTTCCGGAGTGGATCAGCATCGATCGCGAAAAGCTTTCAGCTAAGGTTATTGCCCTTCCCACACGTGAGCAGATTGAAGCTCCTGTTGAAGAGCAGCTTATCGTCGAGTTCTATTCAAGATAATAACCGCTTTAAATTTATTATCTTATATTTTGTCCACCGTGTCGGGACACTGTATTCTTAAATTTGCGACACGGAGAAACGGAGCTTTTAAATGATAGAGATTGAAAAGCCCAGAATTGAAACTCTCGAACTTTCAGCAGACGGAAAGTATGGTAAATTCGTAATGGAACCGCTCGAACGCGGTTATGCAATTACACTTGGCAATAGTCTTAGAAGAGTTCTTCTTTCTACTTTGCCCGGTGCTGCAATCACCAACGTTAAAATCGACGGTGTTGTTCACGAATTTTCTACTATTCCCGGTGTAAAGGAAGACGTTACCGAGATAGTTCTTAACCTTAAAGGACTTATCGCTAAGCTTCATGCAGACGCTGCTAAAAAGATTTACATCGAGGCAGAAGGCCCCTGCGTACTCACCGCTGAAGCAATCAAGTCAGATTTCGAAGTAGAAATTCTTAATCCTGATATGTATATCGCTACTCTTGACGAGGGTGCAAAGCTCAATATAGAGATGACTATCGACAAGGGCAGGGGTTATGTATCTGCAGAGCAGAATAAGCCGGCACAGAATATAATCGGTGTTATTCCGATTGATTCTATCTACACTCCGGTTTTGAAAGCAAACTTTAATGTTGATAACACCCGTGTTGGTAATGTTGTTGACAAAAACAAGCTTACTCTCGAGGTTTGGACCGACGGTTCCATTAAGGCTGATGAAGCAGTTTCTATGTCTGCAAAAATCCTTATTGAGCACTTTGAGTTGTTCTTAAATCTTGCAGAGGGTATCAGCGAAACCCAGAGCATAATGGCAGAAAAGGCCGACAGCGCTAAAGAAAAGGTGCTTGACCTTACTATTGATGAGCTCGATCTTTCGGTTCGTAGCTTTAACTGCCTTAAACGTGCAGGTATTAATACTGTTGAAGACCTCATCAACAAGTCTGAAATGGATATGATGAAGGTTAGAAACTTGGGCCGCAAGTCACTCGAAGAAGTAATTGCAAAATTGGCTTCATTTGGCTTTGCACTCAAGAAAGACGACGAATAAAGGAGTGAATATCAATGCCGGGTACTCGTAAACTTGGAAGAGCCAGCGATCACAGAACTGCTATGCTTCGCGCAATGGTTACTTTTCTTTTAGAAAACGGAAAAATTGAAACAACCGTTACACGCGCAAAAGAAGTTCGTTCAATGGCAGAGAAGTATATTACACTCGCTAAGACAAACACATTACACAGCAAACGTCAGGCAATGGCATTTATTACTAAGGAAGATGTAGTTGCAAAGCTTTACAACGAAATCGCTCCTAAGTATGCAGATGTAAACGGTGGTTACTGCCGTATTACAAAAACTGGCCCACGCCGCGGCGACGCTGCTGAAATGGCAATTATCGAGTTAATCTAATTCTCATAAATTTTAGTAGTCACATTTTCGCAAAACGATAGCGATGTTCTTAACTATCAACCCTGCCGAAAGGTCTGCCGCATTCTGCGCTCACTAATTCGGGATGATGTGGGTACTAAAGCAAAACAAATTAACAGACCCTTCGGGGTCTGTTTTTTGTTTTGCAGTTATATTCGCCTGGCGGCGAGTTATATTGCTTCGCAGTTATATTTGGCTTTCGCCAAGTTATATTGTCCGACGGACAGTTTATTGGCGAATATAATATAACGAAAGCCACAAGGCTTTCATATAACTTGACCGCAGGTCAAATATCACTGTGAGCTTTGCTCACAATATCACTTATTTCTTGTGTAGCGTTCCAATCTATCCCACACTATATTGTGCATTTTTAAAACTTACCAAGAATATAATAAAAAATCATAAAAATATTGAAAAAAGTATTGAAATTTTGTATATTTTATATTACAATGTATGTGTACATAATGTAAATGTGGGTTGGTATCCTCTTTTGTAAGATGACTTCCACATAAACTTAATAAGGGGATGCTCCCCAAAGGGAAAGGATTGGTTTTTAAATGTCAAAATTGTTTAAAAACAGCAAACAGATATTAGCGCTTGTTATGGCTTTCGCTGTGCTTGCAGTATCTTTGTTTGCAGGCGGCATTATTGTTAGTGCTGAAGAAGGTGAAGAGGTTGTTAAAACCCCTCTTTGTGGTGGTACAACTTTATTCTGGGACGGCACGGAGGATTCTAAACTTGCTGATAATGGCGAGACTGGTGCCGATTGGGATCATGCCATCATAATTGATGACGCGAAAGAGCTTAATTACCTCATCAACAAAGTAGAGGGAAAAACCGCTGCAGGTAAGCTTTTTTACAAAATGGCTGACGGCATTGACACTATTATTTTACAGCCCGAAAGCATAGCTACAGCTGATGCTGACGGAAATGGCGTTTATGACATTTTAGAACTTGCTGACGGTGAAGAAACAAAGGCTTATTTTGAGAGCATTACACCTACCAACTGGATTACTAGAGATAATGAAAATTGGTTTGCAGGCGGTTTTGATGGTAATGGTGTTACCATCGCGGGTATGTATGCAATTGGCTGTAGTTCAGGCTTGTTCCCGACAGCAGACGGCGGCGCTACATTTAAAAATGTTGCAGTTACAAACTCTTACATTGCCGGCGTTTTAACAAGTCCTCATGGTAAAACAAATGGTCAGTGTCGTACAGGTGCTATTGTAGGTGGTACTTGCGGTATTGGTTATGGTGCTAAGGTTGCAGGCGTAGTAAGCTTTGACAGTATTATTGTTGCTAACAACTATGTATACGGTGAACGCTCTCAGAGTGCGGCTGCGGTTATTATGGGCGCCAACAACTCAGAAGAAACCATAGCAGTTAATAATGCTGCAGTTTACGGAAATAAAACAGGCTGTAAAGAAAACACAAGACCACTTTGTCTTATTAATGGTTTTGACGGTGCTGCTGAGATAAATACTATAACAAATGCTATTGTGTTGGGAACAAGTCCTTATTCTACATCATATAAGGAGACAACCGCAGGTTTGGATTGCTTTGAGAATGTTATCACCGATGCAAGTGCAGAACCTTGGGATGATAAGGCAGACTATACAGACACTGATCTAAAGAGTGTTGCAGATCTTACTAAGTTTGAAATTGCCAAAGAATATGCTGATATGTTTAGTGTATTTCACGGCGAATTAGAATTAGTACAGACAAGTAAAGTGCACTATTATGCGTGCGCGGATTGCGGTTTCACATATTCTGTTGGCGCGGCAGCTCACGAATGGAATGTTGATACTTGCGTAATATGTGAATATCATTGCTATCATAACGAAGAGGGCTTTTATGTAGAAGGCGAGCATCGCGACGCTACTTGTACAACAAAAGAAGCTGTTGTAAGTTACTGCAATAACTGTGATTGGAATGATACAGTTGAGGTTGGCCCTGCTCCGTCCGGTCATCAACTCGAATGGGTAGAAGAAATTCCTGCGGGATGCTACAACAGTGATGTAAGCGCACAAGGACGTAAGGGATTTTGGCACTGTACAGTATGCGGCGGAATGTTTATCGAAGAGACTGAAGCCGATGCAAAAATGTCTGAAAACCCAGTTGGTAAATATCTTGATAGTGAGGAAATTCCTGAAGTCGAAGAACTCATCATTCCACTTGGTAAGCATAATGCAACCAACCGTGAAAACGGTTCAATTCAGGTGTACAACAACGAAACGGGCCACTGGTGGATTTGCTACACCTGTGAAGGAAGACTTAATGCCGTTGAAAGCAGAAATCTTGCCGAAGAGGGTGTTGTTAAAAAGCATAAGTACGAAGATGCTGTATGCGTTGACTGCGGTTGGGAATGCACCGAGCACAACTATGAAGCAACAGGTAAGTTGGCAGTTGTAGGCACCTGCTTTGTTGATGAAGAATCAGAATACAAGTGCACAATTTGCGGATATAAGAAATCGGTTGTAACAGCAGTTGCAGGTCACAAGGTTGAAAAGGTTGCCGAGGTTGCTGCTACTGATAAGATAGAAGGCATCAAGGAGCATTATAAGTGCACGGTTTGTAAAAAGGTTTACTTAGACGCTGAAGGCACAAAAGAAGCTACAACGGCTGAGCTTATAATTGCCAAGACATTACCAGCAGGCTATGAAAATGTAGTAATTGGTGGCGGTAATATGAACACAGATACCAGCAATAAGAGCCCCTCAACAGGCGACAATGTTGCTTCTGTTTTGGCAGTAGCTGCTCTTGCTGGCGCAGTACTTGTGTTTGCACGCAAGAAATAATGCATATTAAAATTCACAATGCATAATGCACAATTTACTAAAAATCAAGCACCTACTTTTTAAATGAAGTAGGTGCTTATTTAATGATAATAAATTCAAAAAGACACCGCTTTAATTAAAGCAGTGTCTTAATTATATAATAATTGTGCATTGTGAATTAAAGATTAAAAGCGTATCCTGTAGCAATTCCTAAAACTGCCGCGATACAAATGATTAGCACAGGCGGTATTTTTTTGCGTTTGAAAAAGACTAAAAATGTGCAAAGCGCAAATATTGCAGCCGAGATATAAAATTCTATACCCTTAAACATTGAAAAACTAAAACCGCTTGGTATAAATACCGTAAGTGCCATCGACACTACGGCCGAAGCAATAAGACCTATTGCCGCAGGCTTTAATCCGGTCATTAAACCTTTAACTGCATTACTGTTTTTAAATTGCTGATAAAATTTTGCCACAAGCAAAATTACAATAAACGACGGCAAAACAACACCAAGCGTCGCGCAAGCCGAGCCTAAAACCGTAAAGCGTAAACCGCCGTATTCGGCGCTGCCAACCTGTGAGCCGACATAGGTTGCAATATTAATGGCAAAGGGGCCGGGTGTGCTTTCGCTAACCGCAATAAAATTAACGATTGCTTCCTCGCTTAGCCACCCGTGAGCAATTACCTGCTCTTGTATGAGTGGTAGCATTGCATAGCCTCCGCCAAAGGTGAACAGTCCTATTTTAAAGAAGGTCCAAAAAAGCTCTAAAAATATCATTTTTCAGCCCTCCTACGCAATATAGAATAGGTCACAAGGCCGAATAAGGCAGACGCAATAATTATTAGAAAAACATTGATATCGGTTAAAATTCCTACCAAGGCGGCAAACGCAATAACGGTGTATGACACCCAACCCTTAGGGCATTTTTTGAACATAGATATAAGCGCTTTTAAAACGAGCGCTAACACGCCAGCCCTGATACCCATAAAGGCGTATTGCACGGCGCGCAGCTCCTGAAAAGCAGCAAGCACAAAGGATATTGCCAAAATGAGCACAAAAGAGGGGAGCACCACACCAAGTGTCGAGGCAATAGAACCGAGAACACCACAAACTCGATATCCTACAAATGTAGCAGAGTTTATTGCGATAGGGCCAGGGGTGGACTCGGCAATGGCGACAATCTCTAAAATATCTTCATCGGTAATCCATTTGTTTTTTTCGCTTACCTCGTGTTGAATGAGCGGTATCATAGCATAACCGCCGCCAAAGGTAAAGGCGCCTATTTTAAAAAAGGTGGTAAAAAGCTTTAATGCTTTTTTAAAATTACTCATTTATTCTTCATCCTTACCACAGCAGCGCTTGTATTTTTTACCGCTGCCACATGGGCACAATGCGTTTTTGCTTACAACACCCTTGCCACGAACGGTAAGTGGCTTATTGCCGCCTACAGTTGTTTCTTCGGCTACCTTTTCGCGCTTAACCTCTTCGTTTTTGCGCACCATCACCGAAAGCGCAAGCTTTGCGGTTTGCTCGCGTATAGCATCGGTCATAGCCGAGAACATATCAAAGCTTTCGTTGCGGTATTCGACAACAGGGTTATGCTGACCGTAACCGCGAAGACCGATTCCCTGACGCAGCTGGTCCATAGCGTCAATATGATCCATCCAGTTAGAGTCAACCGAGCGAAGCAATACAACGCGTTCAATCTCACGCATAACGGCGCTGCCAAATTCGGCTTCGCGCTGTTCATATTTATTGTGCGCAACCGCCTTTAACTGCTCGGCAACTTCTTCTGTTTCAAGGCCCTGTAGTTTTTCGGTAGTGAACTGTGTGTCGTCGGTACTAATTATCCAACCGCCAAAGTGGTCGCGAAGACCCTTGATATCGCGTGTGCCGTTATCATCATCTTCGGCAAGATAAATTTTGGTGTAAATATCGATTGTGTCATCAATCATCTTAAGCACGGTATCTTTAATGCTTTCGCCGTCAAGCACGCGATTTCGCTGGGTGTAAATCAATTCGCGCTGCTTGTTCATTACATCGTCATATTCAAGCACATTTTTACGCGAAGCAAAGTTAATACCCTCTTTACGCTTTTGAGCGCCCTCAATGGTTTTTGAAAGCATACCGCTTTCAAGTGGCATATTTTCATCAATGTTCATTGTGCTCATAATGCCCGCAATGCGTTCGCCACCGTAAAGGCGCATAAGGTCGTCTTCAAGTGAGATATAAAACTTGGTGCTGCCAGGGTCACCCTGACGACCTGCACGACCGCGAAGCTGGTTATCAATTCGGCGCGAGTCGTGGCGCTCGGTACCAATAATGCAAAGACCACCGCTTTGGCGCACAGCGTCCGCGTGGGGCGCAATTTCTGCCTTAAAGCTTGCGTAATATTCCTTATATTTTTCACGAGCCGCAATAATATCGGCGTTATCAGTTTCACCAAAGCCTGTGGCTTCGAGTATCATCTCTTCGCTAAGCCCATCGTGACGAAGAGCCGCCTTTGCCAAATACTCGGCATTACCGCCAAGCATAATATCGGTACCACGGCCCGCCATGTTAGTAGCAATTGTAACGGCGCCGGGCACGCCTGCCTGAGCAATAATTTCGGCCTCTTTTTCATGATGCTTTGCGTTTAGCACATTGTGCTTAATGCCGCGGCGTTTAAGCATACTTGACAAAAGCTCTGACTTTTCGATTGTAACAGTACCAACAAGCACGGGCTGATTTTTTGCGTGACACTCAACAATGTGGTCAATAACCGCGTTGAATTTAGCCTTTTCGGTTTTATAAACCGCGTCATTTTCATCAATACGGGCAATTGGCTTATTGGTAGGAATTTCAACAACGTCAAGCTTATAAATCTCTTGAAATTCGGTTTCCTCGGTCATGGCGGTACCCGTCATACCCGAAAGCTTGTTATAAAGGCGGAAGAAATTTTGGAAGGTGATGGTAGCAAGGGTTTTTGACTCTCTTTCTACCTTAACGCCCTCTTTTGCCTCAATAGCTTGATGCAATCCTTCGTTATAGCGTCTGCCATACATAAGGCGACCGGTAAATTCATCAACAATTATAACCTCGCCGTCTTTTACAACATAGTCAACATCACGCTTCATAATACCGTGAGCGCGAATAGCCTGATTTATGTGGTGCGCAATCTCAATATTTTCGCTGTCGTTAAGATTTTCAATCTGGAAATATTGCTCAGCCTTTTTAACGCCGTCGGGGGTGAGGATGGCGGTGTTAGCCTTTTCGTCAACAACATAGTCGCCATCATAAGCAGCATCCTCGTCACTTGCCTTATCGTCCATCTCTTTAACCTTAACCATTTTAAGTGACTTTGCAAATGAGTTTGCGCGTGTGTAAAGGTCTGTAGACTTGCTGCCCTGACCCGAAATAATAAGAGGCGTACGGGCCTCGTCAATAAGAATGGAGTCAACCTCGTCGACAATGGCAAAGTTATGCTCACGCTGAACCTTTTGTTCCTTGTAGGTCACCATATTATCGCGTAGATAGTCAAAGCCTAACTCATTATTGGTGCAATAGGTGATATCGGCATCATAGGACGCGCGTTTTTCATCCTTGTTCATACCGTGGATGATGAGACCTACCGACAAGCCTAAAAAGCGGTAGAGCTTACCCATCCATTCGGAGTCACGCTTTGCAAGGTAATCGTTGACCGTTACAATATGAACACCCTTGCCGGTAAGCGCATTTAAGTATGCAGGAAGTGTTGCAACAAGTGTTTTACCTTCACCTGTTTTCATTTCGCTGATACGGCCTTGATGCAGTATAATACCGCCCAAAATCTGAACGGGGAAGTGACGCATACCTAAAACGCGGTCACCTGCCTCACGGCAAACGGCAAAAGCCTCGGGCAAAATCATGTCAAGCGTTTCACCCGTTTGCAAGCGGTTTTTAAATTCGTCAGTTTTGTCACGCAATTCATCGTCACTAAGTGCACGGTACTGCTCTTCATAAGATAGCACCTTTTCCATAATAGGACGTATACGTTTTATTTCTTTTTCACTGTAATTGCCAAAAATGGCTGTAAGTAATCCCATAATTTACCTCTAAAAAATGTAATGTATATATTATATATTATAATTGTTAATAAATAAAGTATTATTTAAGCGTAAAAACATTGTCTTTTAAAGCAAGCCCCGATGTGTAGTGTAGTTTTCTGTCGGTGTCGATAAAAACAGCCTCGGCGCCATCGGTGTTTTCGATAAGTTCTTTTGCATTATCAAGCCCCAAAAGTATGCAAACGGTAGACAGCGCGTCGGCATCAAACGAACTGTCACCAATAATCGTAGCAGATGCAAGGTCGCTGTCATACGCATAGCCTGTTGTTTTATCTAAAATATGGTGATATTTTTTTTTGCCGTCCTCAATATACCGTTCATAAGTGCCCGAGGTTACCACCGTTTTGTTTCGAACCTTTACCGTTGCGGCGAGCTTGCCCTCATCAAACGGCTGTTTTATGCCGACCGCATAGTCGCGGTCACCAAAAACCACAAGGTTGCCGCCCAAATCTATTATACCCTCGCTGATATTATTCTCTTTAAAATATTCGAGCAGTCTATCGGCGATATAGCCCTTTGCAATGCCGCCAAGGTCGATTTGCTTGCCGTTTAAATTCACCTTGTTGCCGCTTATTTCAATGCTCTGATAGTCAACATTTTTAAGCGCCTCGGCAATCTCGTCGCGAGACGGTATTATTTGGTTGTTAAAATCCCAAAGCGAGCTTACGGGGTATATGGTTATATCAAATTTACCGTTTGATAAGTCACCGTAGTAAACCGCCTTTTCGATAATGGTTTTGGTGTGATTGTCAACCTCGCAAAAGCAGTCAGAATTATTAAGGATATAAACATCGCTGCCCTTAACTGTGCGGCTAAGCAGTTTTTCGTAAGTTTCGCACAACTCAAAAGCACCGTCAAGCGTTTCAGCGCTGCAATTGGCAGTCAGCGTCACTACGGTGTCGAGTAAAAAACGGGTGTCTTTATTTTCCTGCGCTATGCATCCGCAAAGTAGCAACAGGACAAAACTTAAGTTAAGCGATATAAACTTTTTCATAAAGAATATTATACAACTTCTTCACTTTTTTGTAAAGATATGTTAAAATAAATAATAGTATAAAACAAAAAGGACGGTGACGGTTTTGAAAAAAGGCGATATTGCTATAATCTGCTCGGCTGCAGTAGCTTTCGTTTTATCAATAGTTTTGCTGATTTCTTTTTCAAAACAGGGTGGCCGTGTTGTTGTTAAACAAGACAACAAAATTGTTTATAATGAGAATATTAACATAAATAAAACGGTTAATACCGGCACCAATACCGTAATAATTAAAGACGGTGTGGTTTATATGAGCAACGCCACTTGCAAAAATCAGGTGTGTGTAAATACAGGTAAAATTTCAAAAAAAGGTGAAAGCATTATATGTCTGCCGAACAAGGTAATAGTAGAAATAAAGTAAATATCAGGCGTATCACCCTTTATGCGCTGTTAGTAGCTGTGTGTCTTATTGTAGGGTATCTTGAAAGCCTTTTATCTATAAGTCTTATAGCGGTGGCACCAGGTATAAAGATAGGTCTTTCAAATGCCATAGCGCTAACCTTTATATGTTTTGGTGATATAAAGGGCGCTTGGGCGATAAACATTACGCGCATAAGCCTTGCGGCGCTGCTTTTTGGCTCGCCGATATCATTCTTGTTTTCTATCGCGGGTGGTGTAGCGTCAACGCTGACAGCCGGTCTTTTAAGCAGGCTCAGGTCGGTAAGCCCCATAGGCATCAGCATTGCGGGGGGCACGGTGCATAATATTTTTCAGTGCTTGGCGGCAACTGCTTTTGTGGGTGTGGGGGTTATATATTATCTGCCCGTGCTTCTGCTTGGCGGAGCGCTTTGCGGCGCATTTTGCGGTGCACTTGTGAATTTAATTTTAAATAAAGTAAAGTTGAACCGAATTTTTAACTTTTAATGAAAGGAAAACACGCTTATGTGCGGTTTTGTAGGCTTTACAAATTACATAAACGATGACGGCAGCGTTTTGTCGCAGATGATGGACTCAATTGTTCATCGCGGTCCCGATTCGAGCGGTAGTTATATCGACGGCGATATAGCGCTCGGCTTCCGCCGTCTTAGCATTATCGACCTTGAGGGCGGCGACCAGCCTATGTTTAATGAGGATAGGTCGTTGGTGCTTACCTTTAACGGCGAAATTTATAACTACAAGGATTTGCGTGCTGAGCTTATAAAGCAAGGGCATACCTTTAGCAGTAATGCTGACAGTGAGGTATTGCTTCACGGCTATGAAGCCTGGGGCGAGGATGTTGTAAAATACCTTCGCGGTATGTTTGCCTTTGTTATTTTTAATAAAACCGACGGCACAATTTTTGGCGCGCGCGATATGTTTGGCATAAAGCCGTTTTACTATACAAAAACTGGAAACACATTTATTTTTGGCTCCGAAATAAAGGCGCTTATTCCTCACCCCGAATTTAAAAAGCAGCTAAACGAGCAGGTTTTGGCTCACTATCTTTCTTTTCAGTATTCGCCTACCGAAGAAACATTTTTTAAGGGTGTTTATAAGCTACCGCCCGCGCACTGTTTTACATTTAAAAACGGTGAAATCACCAAAACCCGTTATTTCAGACCCGACTTTAAAACCGTGCCCGGTGTGCTCCAATTTTATGCTGATGAGGTTGATAAAGCCGTTCGCGAGTCGGTCGAGGCGCACAAAATTGCCGACGTAGAGGTAGGCTCGTTTTTGTCAAGCGGCATTGATTCAAGTTATATTGCCGAGGCCGCAAAGGTAGACAAAACCTTCACCGTAGGCTTTGAAAGCGGCGACGGTGACCGTTATAATGAAATAGGCTTTGCAAAACAATTTGCCGACACGGTAGGGCTTAAAAACATTTCAAAGGTAATAACTCCCGAGGAATATTGGACAGAGTTCCCCAAAATTCAGTACCATATGGATGAGCCGCTGGCTGACCCTGCCGCGATAGCGCTATATTTTGTTAGTAAATTAGCATCAGAGCACGTAAAGGTTGTAATGTCGGGCGAGGGCGCCGACGAGCTTTTTGGTGGCTACCGCATTTACGAGGAGCCTATCACCCTCACGCTTTATGACCGATTGCCGTTTGCCGTTCGACGCATTGTTTCTAAAATATGCGAGCATCTGCCGCAAATACATGGCATCAACTATCTTGTTCGCCGCGGTAAAACTATTGAGGAACGTTACATAGGCAACGCAAATATTTTTAATAAATCTGAGCGCGACGCGCTGCTTAAAAGTGAAGTGGCAAAATCGGCGCCACAGCCTAAAATTTTGTGTGACAAATTTTATGACGAGGTAGCAAATAAAGATGATGTTACTAAGATGCAGTATCTTGATATAAATATGTGGCTTATGGGAGATATACTGCTTAAAGCCGACAAAACAAGTATGGCAAACTCACTTGAGCTGCGCGTGCCGTTCCTTGATAAAAAGGTTATGGAGCTAGCTGCCACCCTGCCGCTTGACTGTCGAGTTAACACGGTTACCACAAAATTAGCGCTTCGCAAGGCGGCAGAAAAGACCTTGCCGCGTGTGACCGCGCAAAAGGATAAGTTAGGCTTTCCCGTGCCTATTCGCGAGTGGTTAAAGCAAGAAGAATATTACAATACCGTAAAAGAACAGTTCACAAGCCAAGCGGCAGAAAAATATTTTGATACCGAAAAGCTTATAAAACTGCTCGACACTCATAAAGCGGGCAAAACCGACTTGAGCCGAAAAATATGGACGGTTTATACATTTTTGGTGTGGTATGGGGAATATTTTGAATAACACTGTAAACAATAACACCGCAACAACATACCGTTGCGGTGTTATTTTAAAAAATTTTTAATTCTAACAAAAAAACACTTGCAATATAATAAGTTATGTAGTATAATACTTTAGCACTCAATGAGAGTCATATATATCGCGGGGTAGAGCAGTTGGTAGCTCGTCGGGCTCATAACCCGGAGGTCGTTGGTTCAAGTCCTTCCCCCGCAACCAAAAAAGCTCAGAACACCATTCGGTGTGCTGAGTTTTTTCTTATTGTAGGAAAGATTTAAAATTCATCACCGTTGGGTTATGAGCCCGAAGGGCGAATAAGACGGGGTGAGGTTACGAGCGCGTCCGGTGGACGAAGAAGCGAGCAAAACGAAGCGCCGCGGTCAAAGTTCATAGGCGCTCCAAGCCGTTATGAACTTTGGGCACCGCAAGAGGGCAAGCGGCAAAGCCGCGCTATAATTGGTTCAAGTCGTCCCGCAACCCCAAAATCCCGAATGCGAAGGCGTTCGGGATTTTACTTTTTCACTCTTCACTAAACTCGCATTCGAGATTTTTGGAAAGTAAAAGGTAATAGTGAAGAGTGAATAAGTATTGCCCCTCCACCGCTTTTATGCTATAATACACCCAAGGTGGTGATTGTATGAATTGGAGAGAACAAGTTAAATATTATATTGACTTCACATTTGATTTAGTGAAAAATCAATATAATGATATTATGTTTCCTTGTTATGGAGGAAGATTTTATCGCTTTTTGTTGAATAGATATTATGAGCGAAGCATCTATTTTTATTTAACTAAGGATTCGCTTATTTATACACCATCTGGCGCAACTTTTACTGAGATTCCTTTTTTTAAAATTACTAGTCTTCGTATTAAGCAAAAAGGAAATAAATTTCATATAAAGTCTACTTCCGATAAAAAATACCATTTTCAGCTATATGTAAATGATTGGCTTGTTACAGAAAAAGCTGGAAATTTAAAAGATAATGCCAAGAAATTTATTGAAGAATTAGAATCCAAAGTAAAATGTTAGAATATACTCAGTTTTCAGGCACTTTTATTACGTGTCATTAAGTTCAAACTACCCAAAAAAATGCAGTCGCTAAAAGCGGCTGCTATTTTTTTGTTGCATCCAAGCCGAAGGCTTGGTATGTAATCCGCATTAGCGGGATGTAATCAGTTTGCAAAGCGACTGTATGGCATCAAGGCGCAAGCCTTGTATTTATTTTTCTTCGGCTTGATTACATACCACCTGTGGTGGATTACATTCACGGCGTTGCCGTGATTACATACAACACTTCGTGTTGATTTCATACCGCCTTTGGGGAGGACTTGAACTAAAAAAGTTGTCCCGCAACAAAAACAAAGGCCCTCGTTTGTTTCTACATGATGTTTTGACTTTATGAAAAACGATATTGAAACGTCTGCTTTTTTGTACTATACTATACACGGGTGATGCTTTAATTATGGAACATACATTTATTGGAAAATGGATTACAAACAATGAATTTGCCGCATTGAAACCGAGAAATGTTTTTCACAAACAACTTGATAAGGTGGATTTGCCTTGTGACGAGCACCGCAACCGCCATATTTTGTTTAGAAAAAAATTTGTTTGTGACAACGTGGGTGATGATGCTAAAGTTTATATCTCTGCTGATGACTATTATAAACTTTACATTAACGGGCGATTTGTGGCGCAAGGACCTGCGCCGTCGTATCATTTTAAATATAATTATAATGTAATTGACGTCAGCAAATACCTTGTAGGTGGCGAAAACACCATTGCGGTTCATACTCTTTATCAGGGGCTTATCAACCGTGTTTGGCAAAGCGGTGATAATCGCCACGGCTTAATTCTTGATTTGATGATAGATAATGTTGCGGTCGTTTCAAGTGATGAAACCTTTAAAACAACGCTACACTCCGCCTATACGGAAAGTGGAATATGCGGATACGAAACCCAGTTTTTAGAGAGGTACGATTCAAATGCAAGCGAGGTTGGTTTTGCTTCGCCTGATTTTGACGATACAGGATGGGAACATGCGTCTATCAGTAAATATGCCGACCATACACTAACTCTGCAAAAAAGTTATATGCTAGAATTTGAAGCTGTCAATCCTGTCTGTGTTACCAAGAGAGAGAACAGTATTATTTATGACTTCGGCTCCAATTATGTGGGATATTTATGCGCAACCGCAAAAGGTACAAAAGGAGATATTGTTTCCGTTCGTTGTGCGCAAGAATTAAACGAGGACGGTACTTTGCGTTACAATTTGCGCGCTAACTGCACCTACGAAGAAGAATGGGTCCTCTCGGGCAAAGAGGACCTTCTTGATTGGTTTGATTATAAATCTTTTAGGTATGCAGAATTTATATTGGGTGATGCTACTGACATAAAAGATGTATCTTTTTCTGTTCGTCATTATCCTTTTGAACTAAAAGTAGAATTAAACCCACAATATTCTAAAAATGATGATTTAAGAAAAATATGGGAGCTTTGTGTACATACTCAAAAATACGGTGTGCAAGAGGTTATCCAAGATTGTATGGAGCGTGAAAAGGGATTTTATCTTGGCGACGGATGTTATACGGCGTTAACCAATATGCTTCTTACGGACGACGATTCTATGGTGCGCAAGCTGATTGACGATGCTTTTTCCACAGATTTTATTTCGGATACGCTTGTTACCTGTATGTGTTGTTCTCATATGCAGGAGATTGCGGAATATCCCTTAATTTTGGTATATCTTGTTTTATGGCACTACAATTACACAGGTGATAAGGATTATTTAGCGCAGAACTATGAAAAGGTCAAAAAATTGCTTGATGCTTATCGCAAAAACTATGAAAGTAGCGGACTTTTAAGAAATCTTGATAAATGGTGTGTGGTGGAGTGGCCTAAAAATTTCCAGCATAATTATGCTGTGGATATTCGCGAAGGTCAGGTCTGCAAAGAAGCCCACATCTCTATCAACGCTTATTACATTGCGGCAATTCAAACGGCAAATCATATCTCTTGTGTTTTAGGATTGCCCCAATACCGCGATGAAGCATCGCTTATATCTGCCTTTTATACTGCGTTTTATGATGAGGAAAAACATCTGTTTTGTGACAGCGAAAACACAGATCATATCAGTCTGGTGGGTAACAGCTTCGTGTATGCTTTTGATCTTTGTCGGGACAATATCTTTAAAGCAAATTTTTTATCCATGATGACAGAAAATACCATTTCTTCACTTTCGCTTTTCTGCACCTTTCTTGTTTTGCTCGGTCATATTAAAAACAACCGCCACGACCTGATTCAAGAAGCGCTGCTTGACGAGGGCGCGTGGAAACGTATTTTGCGAGAGGACGGCACAACCACATTTGAGGGTTGGGGAAAAGACACAAAATGGAATACCTCATTATTCCATTTAACAATGTCGTATGCAGCCACCTTTATGGCAGATATTGATTTTAACAAACTATTTGCCGATATTTAACTTGATTCTCCTTGCGTCTTTACCGCTTATTAAAAAAACAAAAATCCTCATTCACCATTTTGATGAATGAGGATTTCTCTTGCTTTGTAAATAAATTATTTTTGACTTTTTAATATCTGCTCAATTTGTGCTTTTACAAGCGCAAACGCCTGCTCGTTTTTGCCGCCGTTTAAAATAATATCGGCAAAAACCTTAGTGGGTTTTACATAAGTGTTATGCATCGGCTTTACTGTAGATAGATATTGTTCGATAACACTGTCAAGGTCGCGTCCGCGTTCTACCATATCGCGTCGGGCGCGACGCAAAATTCGCTCGTCAGCGTCGGTTTCTACATATATTTTAAGATCCATACAGTCGCGTAAAGATTGATCGTGGAAAATAAGAATGCCGTCAATTAAAATAATGGGCCGAGGTTTAATTTCGGTCACACGGTCACTTCGTGTGTGGCGGGTGAAATCATACACGGGGCAAAGGGCAGCCTGTCCGTTTTTGAGCTGCTCTAAATGTCGCACCATAAGGTCAAACTCTAATGCCTCGGGAGCATCATAGTTAAGATGTGCTCTTTTCTCGAGCGGTAAATCGTCGTGAGGCAGGTAGTAGTTATCACAGCTAATTAGTGACACATGATTGGGAAAGGCTTCTTTGATTCGTTCGGCAAAGGTTGATTTACCCGAACCGCTACCGCCTGCAATACCGATAATGTATGGTTTCATAGTGGTGCTCCTAAAAAATAGTCTTATACTTGTTGCGTTTTTAAATTACCATAACAAATGGTGGTTTGTCAATAAAAACGGTAATATTGATGGAGAAATTCAAACCGACTATTGCAATAAAAATTGTTACAGTGTATAATCAAGATAAAATTATTCCTATACGAAAGGTGCGATAAATATGCAAATTCGCGAGCCAAATTATATAAGCATTTACACCGAAAACGGCAAAGACACTTTTTTGTTTTCTAATAATATAAAAAAAGATGATATTATTGTAGATGTGTCTTTAAAAAATGAACTATTACATATCGACCTTACAGCAGATCAAACACCCGTTAAATATATAAGTCTCCGTTGGAATTTCACTGAAGGAGAAAAACGAAACGAGCAGGTAAAGATTTACGGTGATGTTTGGGAGCGTGGATACTGTGACCTCGAATGGCGCGGCATTGTGCCCGACCGTATGATACCTTGGGTATGTGCGGTGTCAAACGGTAGCGACCAAAACCGTGATTTTAACGGCCGTTATACCGAATGCTTTGGTGTTAAAACACAGCCGAATGCTATGTGTATGTGGCAGTACGATACCGCGGGTCTTACCCTTTGGTTAGATGTTCGATGCGGCGGCAGAGGCGTTATTTTGCAAAACCGAAAGCTCTCGGTTTGTGATGTTGTGTTTGGTGATTATCGTGATGTTTCGGCGTTTGATGCATTAAAAGATTACTATAAAACACTTTGTGATAATCCGCTTACCGTTGACCACAAGGTTTACGGCACAAATAACTGGTATTATGCCTACGGCAAAACCTCGCACGAGGAAATTTTAACCGACACAAAGCTTTTGATGGAGGCTTGCGGCGAACTTCAAAACCGCCCGTATATTGTGCTTGATGACGGTTGGCAAAAAAATCCGTGCGACGCGCCTTGGAATATTTTGCGCGAGGGCAAGTTTTTTGATATGAAGGCGCTCGCCGACGAGATGCGTGAAATGGGTGCTAGACCTGGTATATGGATAAGGCCGCTTTCTGACCAAAAGTTTGAAGTTACCGACCAAAATAGTGAGATGCGTTCGCGCTGCAATAATTTATATCTTGACGCTTCACATCCCGACACGCTAAAGTATGTGCAAAATCTTATTGAAATGATATGCGATTGGGGTTACACCCTTATAAAGCACGACTTTTCTACTTATGATATGTTGGGCTTTTGGGGATTTGAGCGTCCTCGCGAATTTGCAAAAGATGGTTGGAGCTTTTATAACCGCAATAAGACAACCGCCGAAATTATACTTGATTTGTATCGCGTTATTTATGAGGCCTCAAAAGGCAGAGCGATAATACTTGGTTGCAATGTTATAGGCCATTTGGCTGCAGGGCTTGTGCACCTTAACCGCACGGGCGACGACACCAGCGGTCGCGAGTGGGAACGCGTACGTAAATACGGCGTTAACGCACTTGCTTTCAGAATGCTGCACCACGAGGCGTTTTTCTTGGCTGATGCCGATTGTGTTGGTATTATGGGTGAGATCGATTGGAATATGAACCGCGAGTGGCTTCGCGCAGTGGCAAACAGCGGCACACCACTTTTTGTATCACCAAAACCAAATGTTATGAGTAAAAACGAAAAGCAAGAGTTAAAAGAAGCGTATCGCATAAATTCTATTCAAGCCGATGCACTTATACCGCTTGATTGGATGGAAAACGTCACCCCTGAAAAATGGTTGCTTAACGGCAAAGAAACACACTTTAACTGGTATGAAAAGGCTGGAAATAAAGAGTTTTAGCAAAGGAACAATCAAATGAAAATTATATTTGTTCGTCACGGACACCCAAATTACAAAGACGATTGCCTTACCGAGCTTGGTCATCCACAGGCCGAAGCGGCGGCAGAGCGCCTAAAAAACGAAAAAATAGACAAAATATTCTCTTCTTCGTGCGGCAGAGCGTTCGAAACCGCCGAGCATATAGCCGCACGACATAATCTCCAAATAACCCAGCTTGACTTTATGCGCGAAATTCATTGGGGCGTACCGGGCACGGATGACTTTATGCATCCGTGGGACAATGTTGATGAATGGGTACAAAACGGCAAGGATATGATGGGCTATGATTGGAAGAATGACCCCGAATATAAAGACCGCACAGTTTTAAAAAGCTATAACAAGGTTGTGGAAGGCTTTGACGGTTGGATGAAAGCATTAGGACTTGAACGCGAAGGCAGTTATTATCGTGTGATAAAAGAAAACAATGATACCATAATGATGGTAAGTCACGGCGGTTCGTCGAGCGTTGTGTTTTCACATATATTTAATCTGCCGTTTCCTTTTGTTTGCAAAACAATACGCCCAAATTTTACAGCCATAACAGAAGTATCTTTTAGCGGAAAGACAGGCGAGCTTGTATCACCAAGATTTGAACTTGTAAACGATGCTCGGCATATCAATGGCATTACAGCAGAAAACTACTTTGGTAGATAAGGAGAATAATCATGTTTAATGAAAATGCTAAGTGGATATGGATAAACGCTAATCCCCAAGATAACGAATACGCGGTTTTTGAGGAAAGGTTTGTTTTCGATGGCAAAAAGGCAACCTTTACCGTTTGCGCCGAGATAGATTATGTTTTGCATATAAACGGTGCGCTTGCGGGCTTTTCTCAATTTGCGGGCTACCCCGAGCATAAATATTATGACGAGCTTGATATAACTGATTTGTGCAAAGAGGGTGAAAACACCTTTACTCTAACCGTTCGATACGAGGGTATTGATTCTCATATACATATTGCCGACGGTGCAGGGGTTATCTATTCATTAGATGTTGATGGCAAAACAGCAACCCATAGCCGCAAGGGTACGCTAGGTGGTTACGATAACCGTTACATACAAAATGTTACACGCAAAATTACGGGGCAGATTGGTTATGCCTGTGATATGCGTGTTGGTGATTATGTTTGCGATACACCTTGTGTTGAAGTACAAAAATCATATAACATTATGCCACGTCCTGTAAAGAAAACCAAACAATTACCGTTTGTCGAGGGCAAACTTATAGATAAAGAAAAGAGTTTGTACGACGTAGGTCGTGAAACGGCGGGCTATTTATGTGTTAAGTTTAAGGCTGAAAAACCGTGCACTGCAACAATTACATACGGTCAGCATATTGTTGACGGCGGTGTACGTTACCTTGTAGGCGGCAGAGATTTTTCACTTAACTTTGAATTAACAGAGGGTACGCACGAATTTCTTAACCACTTTACAAGAATTTCGGGCAGATACTTACAGGCGATTTTACCCGAGGGTGTCGAGATTGTATCAATTGGCATAATGCCATATATTTACCCGCTTACCGAAACACCAATAAAGCTTGATAGTGAGCTTGACCAAAAAATTTATGACACCTGTGTGCGCACACTGCGTCTTTGTATGAATATGCATTACGAGGACACCCCTTGGCGTGAGCAGGCGCTTTATGTGCTTGATTCTCGCAATCAGATGCTGTGCGGGTATTATACCTTTGCCGAGACCGAATTTCAGCGCGCAAATCTTGAGCTTATTGCAAAGGGCACACGCGCTGATGGTATGCTTGAGCTTACATATCCGTCAAAAGACACCCCCGCAATTCCGTTTTTCTCGGTTATGTATCCAGTTGAGGTTTACGAGTATATAAAACATACGGGCGATAAAACCATTCTTGACTCAACAATGCCCACAATGCTTAAAATAATGCAGAATTTTAAGGATAGGGTAGAAGATAACGGGCTTATAAAATCGTTTGAGGCGCCTTATTGGAACTTTTATGAGTGGACCGACGGCAGCGCCGATGCTATACCCACACAAACAAGGTATGTATACAGCGAATATTATCATCTGCTTATAAACTGCGCGTTTGTATATTCGGGTAAAATGTTTAAGGATATGTGTGAAATGGCAGGTGTGGAGTTTGAATGTGATTTTGAAGGCATAAAAGCGGCTATAAACAAAGAATTCTTTGATGATAGCGACGGCAATTTTGTGCTTCGCACCGATGACCGTAGTTTTAAATCTCAGCTTGGCAATTCGTTTGCACTGCTTATAGGCCTTGGTGATGAGCGCACAGTTGAGGCTATAAAGAGCGATAAAAACTTAATTGAAACCTCGCTTTCAATGCTTGTGTATAAATATGACGCTTTGCTTGCAGCAGACCCCAACAATAAAGAGTTTATCTTGAATGAAATTCGCGAGCAGTATGGGTATATGTTAGAGTGCGGCGCAACATCTTTTTGGGAGACCATAAAGGGAGATGCCGACTTTGGCAATGCGGGTTCTCTTTGCCACGGTTGGAGCGCGTTACCGGCGTATTATTATCATTTGTTTAATAAGTAGAATAAAAATCGACGAACTAACTGTTCGTCGATTTTTTGCGCTTAATAATCAATATAATTATGAGAGAGATAAATACTATACAGCATAACGGGAAAAGCATATCGCCTATAATGCTGTACAGTGTTTGCTCGTCACTAAAATATACAGTATCTTTTATTACACCCTGAACATTTGGGTCAAGTGTTTTTAAAATGTTACCGCGGCTGTCTATTACTGCCGATATACCTGAGTTGGCACTGCGCACGAGATACCGTCCGTTTTCTACACTACGGAAAACGCCGTGGGCAAGGTGCTGATACATTGCGGGCGAGTCTTTAAGCCAAGAATCGTTTGTAATCTCAACAAGCAGCTCGGCACTGTCAAGCGTGCTTTGCCGCGTGAGCTTTGGGTATATGCTTTCAAAGCAAATTACGCTGCCAATTTTGCCACCCTTCACATCCATAATTGCGGTGCTGTTACCTGAAACATAATCGTCTTCTATAATATTAAGGTCGGTCAAAACGGGGAACAGTTTTGAAAGCGCAGTCTGATACGGCATATATTCGCCAAAGGGAACAAGCTGCCTTTTGGCATAGTTTGCCGCGGCACCGTCTTTTGTGACCAGCACGGCATTGTTGGTGTGCGGGCCGCCATTTCTTAACAAAACCCCTGCAATTATGGGTGTGTCAATTTCTTTGGACAACTTTTTGTATTGCTTCAAAGAGCCTTCGTTTTTATATACCTTTGGCACAGCGCTTTCGGGCCAAAGAACCAAGTCAGTGCTGTCGGTGATATTTTCTTTTGTCAGTGAAGAATAAACATCATAACAAATTTTATCGCCGTCGCTTGACCATTTATCACCTTGCTCAACGCTGCCTTGAACGGTCATTATATTAATGGCGTTACCGACCTTTGCAGTGTTAATTCTGATTATTCCAAAGCCAAGATTTGCAACAAATATACCGACTGCAGCAATAGCGGCAAGGGCGCGCTTTTTAGAACGAGATATAATGCAGATTGTGAGCAGTGCATTTACCGCAAGTATTAACATATCGACCCCGTCGATGCCAAAAATTGAGGCCGATTGTATTAAAGCGGTAGCCTTATACTGCCCAAGTGACACCCTTGCCCAAGGAAACGAAAGCTCGCTGATGCTCGTCAGTTTTTCGGCGCTTATTATGCCGATTATAGCGGCAAACGACAAAAGAAACGGACTATTGCTGATTTTGCGGACTATACAACAAATTATAAAAGGTATGCACCAAAGCGCGCCATGCACTGCACTTATACCAACCGCAGCCAGAAACACCACCGCTACCGATGCACCGCCCGAAAGCCCTGCAAAGTCGAGTGGATAAAACCAAATAAACCAATAATAAATGCATAGGTGATATATAAAACCAAATAAAAAGCCTCGACCAAGAGCAAAACGAAATTTATCGCTACTGCGGTTAATTACTATATAAAACAGCGGAATAAATGAAACCCAAGAAATAAAAAACAACTGCGAAAAAGTAAGCGGTAATACCGATAAAATGGCGCTAACTATAATCAAAACACAAGGCTTTGTGAAAAATTCTTTTAACTTCATTTTACCGCCTCCTTTTTAAGATTTGTCAATTATAGCACATAATTTTATTATTTTCTACCTATTTTATTTTAACACATCCGATTTAATTGACTTTTAAAAAAATATATATTATATTAATTTTAAGAACGGGGGCTTTAAAATGAATGTGTATAAACAGTTTACTGCGAATTTTCCAAGAAATGATACCGATAAATTTTTTGATATAGACCGTAGTGCCAAGTATGAGGGCTGGCTTGACCGAAGCCTTAAGCTTATTACCGATATGCAGCTTCGCGACGCAGATATGTGGCGATTATTTGTAGAGCAATTTCATGGCGCTCCCGACGACCACGACGCCGGTTGGCGCGGTGAATTTTGGGGCAAGATGATGCGTGGCGCGTGTTTTGTATATAGCTATTCAAAAGATAAAGAGCTGTTTAATGTTCTTAAAGCCACCGTTAACGATTTGGTAGAAAGTCAGGATGAGCTTGGTCGCATCAGCACCTATAGTGTAGAAAAAGAATACGACGGCTGGGACCTTTGGAGCCGCAAATACGTGCTTTTAGGTATGCAGTATTTTGTAGAAATTTGTGACGACGCCGAGTTTAACCAAAAGGTAATCGACTGTATGAAAAAGCAGGTTGATTATCTTACAAAGCGTATCGGCTGGCAAACTGAGGGTAAGCTTCTTATAACCCGTCTTACACGTCACTGGCGCGGACTTAATTCTTCATCTATTTTAGAGCCAATAGTTCGTCTTTATTCACTCACAAAAGAAGAAAAATATTTAGATTTTGCCGAGTATATCGTTGCTTGCGGCGGTATGGACGTTGAAAATGTATTCGAACTCGCATACCGCGATGAGCTCCACCCTTATCAGTACCCCGTTACAAAGGCTTATGAAATGACCTCTTGCTTTGTAGGACTTTTAGAGTATTATCGAATTCGTCAAAACAAGAAGCACCTGACCGCAATTATCAATTATGCAAATCGCGTGCTTGAAGATGACTTTACGGTTATCGGCTCGGCGGGTTGCACACACGAGCTGTTTGACCATTCTACCGTTCGTCAGGCTAATCCCGACAAAGTAGATCCCCGCGCACAAGAAACCTGTGTTACCGTTACACTTATGCAGTTTTTCTATCAACTTAATCTTATAACGGGCGATTCAAAATATATGGACGCATTTGAGCGTTCACTTTATAACGGCTATTTGGGTGCAGTTAATACCGATGGCGCTATTGATACCACGGCGGCAAAACAGTATCCCGAGCTTGCGATGGTGCCAATGCCGTTTGACAGCTACAGTCCACTTACCCCCGGAATTCGTGGCAACGGTACGGGCGGTCTTAAACCATTTAAAGACGGTAGATACTACGGCTGCTGTATATGTATCGGTTCGGCAGGTATTGGCGTCGCTATGAAATCTGCAGTGCTTACAAGCCGTTCGGGTATTGTTGTAAACCTTTATGAAAATGGAGAGGTAGCTCAGCCTCTTACAAACGGCAAAACTGTAAAGCTTACCTTTGATACAGCATATCCTGTAGGTGAAAAGGTAAAAATCACCGTTGATACCGATTGCGCCGACGATTTTGAAATTCTTTTAAGAAATCCTGAATGGAGCGAAAACACAGTAACACACGTAAACGGAAATATTATCAACGCAACAAAGGGTTACATTGGCGTATATCGCAAATGGAAAAAGGGCGACACCATTGAAATTTGTTTTGATATGCGTGCTCGTGCAATTTATCCCATTCCTTACGGCAGTCAAGTCCTTATGAACAAGGTGATTTGGGGCGCTAACTGTATGATACCTACCTTTGACCGCGAACATCCGTCAACAAAAAATCATATTGCAATTCAGCGTGGTCCCTTGATGTTGGCGCAGGAAAACCGCCTTGGCTACAGCGTTGACGATGCCGTAAGCGTAAAGGTTAACGATGATGGATTTATTGATATAGCATATTCTGAAAATAAAACAGCACCCTACGCTTGTGAGGTTGAGGCTCAAATCCCCACCACCGACGGTGGATACTTTACCGTTACCGATTATGCCTCGGCAGGTAAGCTTTGGACCGAAGAGAGTAAGATGGCAGTTTGGATGAATACAAAATGATTTATACATTAACACTTAACCCTGCGGTAGATTATTATATCTCGGTTGATAATTTGGCTCTCGGTGCGGTAAATCGCACCAAAACCGAGCAAATCCATTTTGGCGGCAAGGGAATAAATGTGTCGCTTGTGCTAAAAGAACTTGGGTTTCGATCGACTTGCATAGGATTTGTTGGTGGATTTACGGGCGAAGCACTTGAAAATCACTTAAAACAAAAGGGTGTCGACTGCGATTTTGTGAAAATTGCGGGCAATACCCGAATAAACGTAAAGCTTAACGATACCGACATAAATGCCGCAGGGCCTAATATATCACAACAAGAAATCGAAGAGTTGTATGCAAAGTTAGATAAATTATGTGACGGCGATTTTTTGGTGCTGTCAGGCAGTATACCAAAAACACTTCCGCAAAACATTTATGAAACAATACTTGAGCATCTTAAAAACAAGGGTATCGAATTTGTAGTAGATGCCGAAAAGGATTTATTGCTTGGCACGCTAAAATATAACCCATTTTTAATAAAACCAAATCATCACGAGCTCGGGCAAATTTTTGGCGTAGAAATAGGCGATTTTGACACTGCGTTAACATACGCCAAAAAGCTACAAGAAATGGGCGCACAAAACGTAATGATAACACTCGGCAGCAAGGGTGCGGTTTTGGTTTGTAAAAATGGTGAAACATATACTAAAGCGGCACCAAGAGGTAGCGTTATAAGTGCTGTGGGTGCAGGTGACAGCGCCATAGCGGCGTTTTTAGCAGAGCATTTAAGAGGTGGCGACTATGCCGATTGTTTAAATCTTGCGGTTGCTGCAGGTAGCGCTACAGCATTTTCAAATGGACTTGCAAAAAGAAATTTTATAACTGAAACATATAATAGGAGCAAAAAATGAAAAAGCTAAGTTTGTTTTGCATGTTTTGTGCGGTGGTGATGTTGTTATGCACGAATATCAGCGTTTTTGCTCAGCACACCGGTGGCGGCGGAGGTTTTGGTGTTTCAAAAAATCAAGAAGATCAACAAGAAGAACCTATGACTGAAGATGATGCTTCGGGAATATTAATGCAACTGCTTCAAATTTTAATCTATGGTGGAACGCCAATTACAGCATATATAATTTATGAGCAAAAACTTTCAAAATCTGCACGAGCAAGCAAAAAAATAATGAATATGCTCGACCAAAAAGACAGTGCGTGGAAGTTTAAAAATATTATGCCACGATTTAAGCGTATTTTTTTCGCTGTAAAAAATGCTTGGTCGCAATATAATTTAGATGCTGCAAATCAGTTTGTGACAGGGGATATGTCGGAAAAACTTAAAACGCAACAAGCGTGGGCAGATATGCGGCAACAAAGTTGCGAACTTAAATATGTAAAACTACTTGATGCACGTCCTGTTGGTGTATTCGACAGTTATGACGATGCTTGTGATCACATATGGTTTTATGTTGAGTGGTCTGCACTTGAAAACGATTCTATATATGATACAAGTAAAGCATTAAAAAAGCATAAAGAATTCTGGCAGCTTGTGCGTTGCGGCGAAAATTGGAAACTTTCTGACATAATCGACAAAGAATCAGGTGATAATCTTATCTTTGGACAAGAGAATGTTCCGCAAGAAACTAATAACAAAGAGTGAGGAAATTATTCCTCACTCTTTTTAGATAAAACAAATATATAACTGCGTCTTACAAGTTCTTGTAAAACGCTACTGCTAACGCGTCGCAGCGTTCGTTTTCTGGGTGACCTGCGTGGCCCTTTACCCAGTTTATTGTAACGTCGTGAATTTTGAGTAAATCTAAAAGTCTTTCCCACAAATCAGGGTTAAGTGCGGGTTTTTTATCGGCCTTGCGCCAACCGTTTTGCTGCCACGATACTGCCCAGCCCTTGCCTATGCCGTCTGACACATACTTTGAGTCGGTGGTAAGCATTACCTTGCAAGGCTCTTTAAGGCAGCCGAGCGCTTCGATAACGGCGGTAAGTTCCATTCGGTTATTGGTGGTGTTTGCCTCTCCGCCCGAAAGCTCTTTTTCGCGTCCGTTATAGCGCAATACCGCACCCCAACCACCAGGGCCTGGGTTGCCTGAGCAGGCGCCATCGGTAAAAATTTCGACTTGTTTCATGCCTTGCACCTTAATACTTTCTAAAGCTGCCCACAACCTTACCGAGCACCATTGGCTTTTCGGGGTAGATGGGTGAAAAATCGGGGTTTTCGGGCATAAATATTACTTGGTTGCCTTTAATAAGCAAACGCTTTACGGTTGCCTCGTCGTCATCCATACCGATAATTATATCACCGCTGCGGCAGGGCGCGTTCTTATCTGCGATTACAATATCGTCGGGCAAAATTCCCGCATCGCGCATACTGTAGCCCACAACCTTTAAAGCGAAAAGGCCTTCGGCGTCTTTGGTGGGGTAGGGTATATAATCCTCAATCTGCTCTACCGCCAAAATTGGTTGACCTGCGGTAACGCGGCCAACAAGCGGTACCATAGATGCATCAAAATTATTTTCAAGTCTGATTGCGCGAGAATATTTTGCATCGCGCAAAATATATCCTTGTTCTTCAAGCGCGCCGAGTATAGCGTGAACGGTTGACGTCGACTTAATGCCCGTAGCAGCACAAATTTCACGAACACTGGGTGGAATACCGTTTTGCATTTTTTTAACAAGAAAATTATAAACAGCCTCTTGCTTTGGGGTTAATGGAGTTTTTTCCATTTTAAACACCTCACCGAACATTTATTCGATTTTATTATAGCACGGCTGTCAAGGACTTTCAAGAGCCTTTTGATTGTTTAGAAAATATTTCTTTTATTCCAAGTAATATTAAAAACCCACCAAACAGCTTTGCTGTAAAATTGCCGCCTATTATATCGGTGAGGAAAAAGCCGCCCGCCGCGCCCAAAATGCCGCCTATGGCAATTGGTATAGTTACTTTCCATTTGATTTGCTTTTTGAAGGCATATATAATTACGGCGACAAGGGCAATCGGTATAAAGAAAAGCAGATTTATGCCCTGTGCTTTAAGCTGATCCATATCTTTAAAGACGGTAAGATAAATTATAAGCACGGCGCCACCGCCAAGCCCCATACCGCCTATAATTCCCGAGAATAGCCCTGCTAAAAGGGCGCCGGTATTCATCTTGTAAGCAGGCGCACGCCTGCATAAATCATAAACACGGCAAAAACTTTTTGCAGCCACTTATTTGAAAATTTTTTAAGCAGAAAGGTTGCGATAACCGAGCCTACAAGCCCTGTGGGTATATAGGCAAAGCTGTCGCTTAAATTAACGGTTCCTTTCACGAGATAGAGTACTGCGCTTAAAATTGTTATTGGCAATATTACTGCTACCGCATTTGCATGAGCGGACTTTTGCTCAAGGCCGCATTTTTTTAGCAGCGGCACCGCAAGCATACCGCCGCCGGCGCCAAACACACCGTTTACAAGTCCGACTGCCACACCAAATGATGCCGACTTTAAATTTTGTTTTATATTTTTCAAAAAAACACCCCCGTATATTTTTACCGTTTACACATAAAAAATGCTATTGTAATATATAAAATTAAATGATATAATATTTATGCGTGTAAATTTCAAGGGGTAAAGTTATGCCATATATTACTTTTGTTTCAATTTTTTTGCTTGCAGCAGGCGGAATGTTTTCGCTTTATAGGCAGTTGCAAATACTGCAGCAAAACTCATATAGATTATTGCAATACTTTAAATTTATAACCGCTGAGCGCGCTTTAGAGCTTGCGCTTAGCGCAATACTTTATTGCGTTTTTACATTATTGGTGTTAAAGGGTAGAATGTGGCTCTGTCTTGCGGTGGCCCTTTTACTTTTGGTGGCAAGAATCTTTTTAAACATTAAAACGCATAAAAAATCAGATAAAAAGCTCGTGTTCACCGCTCGCATTAAAACGCTGTATATTGCCGCAATTTTGCTTTTAGGTATCTCTTTATTTGGTTGCTTATATTCTTCTTACACAATTTTGGGTGAGATTTCACGTGTGGTGTGCATTGCGTTGTCGATTGTGCCACCTATTTTAACGGCTGTTGTTTGGGTGGTAACCTACCCAATCGAAAAAATTATTAAAAAATAACATATTGCCTTGGCGTATCTATTCAGCAAAGGAGAAAACCCTATTGACCGCACTACTTGTAAAATTATTTGTTAAAAACAGTACCGACACCAAGTCGATTGCTGTTCGCAATACGTACGGCAATCTTGGCAGCGCGGTGGGCATTGCTGCAAATGTGTTGCTGAGTGTTATTAAAATTGTTATTGGCCTTATCGGCGGCAGTCTTTCGATTACCGCTGACGGCTTTAACAATCTTACCGATGTAGGCTCTTCGGTGGTAACGCTTATCGGCTTTAAGCTCGCAAACAAGCCTGCCGACCGCGACCATCCATTCGGTCACGGAAGAATGGAATATATCTCTGCGTTTATAGTATCGTTTTTGATACTGCTTGTAGGCTTTGAACTGCTTAAAAATTCCGTTACCGCTTTAATTGATGGCGCCACATCTCCTGTTTTTTCAAAAACTGCAATAGCAATACTTGTGATTTCTATTGTTATAAAATTGTGGTTGTTTTTATTTAATAAAAAAATCGGCAAAACAATCGATTCGTCGGCGCTTATAGCGACGGCAAAAGACAGCCTCAACGACTGTATTGCCACAGCGGCAATATTGGTGGCAGCCGTTGTAACAAGCCTTGTCAAACTGCCCTTTAACCTCGACGCAGTTATGGCAATAGGGGTGGCGCTGTTTATATTGTGGTCGGGCTTTTGTTCGGCTCGTGACACCCTTGATGAGATTTTAGGCGGTCCACCCGACAGTCAGCTTATAAAAGATATAAACGATACTATTTTAAGTTTTGATGAATTTAACGGCATTCACGACCTCATAGTGCATAACTACGGCCCAGGCCGTCAGTTTGCATCGGTGCATGTTGAGGTGCCGGTAGGCATCGATATAGTTGCTTGCCACGAAAAAATTGATATTTGCGAGAAACTAATTCAAGAAAAATTCGGCGTTAATCTGGTAATACATATGGACCCGATTGACACCGATAACGAGTCGGTAGCCGCCGCGCGCGACACAATGGTAAACATTTTAAAAGAAATTGATGCAAAGCTTACACTGCACGATTTCAGAATGACGCCCGCAGGTGACACACGCACAAACTTGATTTTTGATGTGGTTGTACCTGCCGATTTAAAGCTTTCAGAAAACGAGCTTAATGACATAATCTGTCAAGCGGCGCAAAAAGCCGACAAAACCTATGTTTGCGTAATAACCTTTGACCGTGATTTCACGGGACAATAAAAACGATAAAGGAAAAATTTTTATGAACTTTACACCTGTTGATAACACAGGCCGTGTGGACGGCTACTGCCTTGTGAAAAGCGTTGAAACAAAAACCTCTTCAAAGGGCGACACATATCTTGATTTCACCTTAGGCGACAGCACTGGCGAAATAAACGGTAAGCTTTGGAGATATAGCGCCGCTGAGCATGGCGAATATAAGGCAAATGACCTTGTTAAAATTCGCGGCACCATTTCTCAGTATAACGGCGCTGACCAACTAAGAATCGAGAGAATAAGACCAACAATAGAATCCGACAATGTTCGCATTGAGGATTTTGTTCGCAGTAGCGGTTATAGTAGCGAGCAAATGTATGATGAGCTTATGAATATTGCAAACGGCTTTACAGATAATAATTTAAAGCTAATTGTCACCACAATGCTTGCCGACAACCGCGAAAATTTGCTTTTCTGGCCGGCGGCATTTAAGCTTCACCACGCGCTTCGCGGCGGACTACTTATGCACATGTTGTCAATCGTTCGTCTTTGTGAGGGCGTTTGTAATGTGTACCCGTTTATTGACCGTGAGCTTTTACTTGCAGGTGCAATACTGCACGATATTTCAAAGCTTGACGAATTCGACGTAAACGATGCCGGTATTGCCGACGGATACACCATAGACGGCAATCTTTTAGGCCATATCTCAATGGGCGCTACAAAAATAGATAAATATGCCGAAAAATTAGGCGTTGACCGCAGAGTGTCGGTGTTATTACAGCATATGATACTATCGCATCACGGCGAGCCCGAGTTTGGCGCGGCGGTAAGACCTATGTTTATCGAGGCCGAAATACTTTCCGAGCTTGACCTTATGGATGCCCGTATTTATGAAATGCGTGAGGCGGTGGCGAGCGCTAACCCCAACGACTTTTCGGGTCGCGTTTGGGCACTTGATAACCGTAAGTTATTTAATCACACAAGAAGTGATTTAGATAAAAATCCAAAATTGTTTTAATTTGAAAGGAAGTAAATAAAAATGAAAATTACAAAAGATATGATAGTAGGCGACGTTCTCGACATAGATACAGGTGCGGCAAAATACTTTTTTGAAATTGGTATGCACTGTTTGGGCTGCCCTGCATCTCGCGGTGAGACCATCGAGCAGGCGTGTGCCGTTCACGGCGCTGATGTAGACGAGCTTGTTGCAAAGCTTAACGCATATTTTGCCGAGAAATAATGTTAGAGTTAAGCAAAAGACTATCTCTTATTGCAAGTCTTGTAAACAAGGGCAGTAGCGTTTGTGATGTGGGTTGTGACCACGGCTACCTGCCCGCGTTTTTATATCTTTCGGGCAACTGTAAGAGAATTACGGCTACCGACATAAACAAAAAGCCGTTAGAGTCGGCGCAAAAAAATCTTGAGCGGCTCGGCATTGACAAGGTAAAGCTTGTTTTGTGTGACGGACTATCAGGTGTCACGCGGCAGGATGCCGACACCGTAATAATTGCGGGTATGGGCGGCGAGGTTATAAGCGGAATTATTGGTCGTGCCGAATTTTTGCGTGACAGTACGGTAAGCCTTATATTGCAGCCGACCACTGCCGCAAAGCAGCTGCGACTGTATCTTGCAAAAAACGGATTTAAAGTAGAGCGCGAACAAGCCTTGCAAGAAAACGGTAAGATTTATTCTATAATGAAGGTGCGGTTTAGTGCGCCGTATGAAATATCTGATACACAGGCTATTATAGGAATTTTAAAGCCCGATTGCGCTGATTCGATAGAGTATATCCAAAAGCAATACAAAATTGCAAACAAATGCGCGAGCGACCTATGTAATGTGCCGCGCAAACAAAACGAATATAATTACTATTTAAAGTTAAGTGAAGAATTAAAAGATATATTAGGAGGGTAAAATGGCTTTCGACGGCGGATTTTTACATACCGTGACACAAGAGCTGCAGCAGACGGTTGACTGTCACATAGATAAAATCTATCAGCCGGCACGCGACGTGCTGGTGCTACAGTTGCGCAAAAAAGGCTTTGTAAAACGCCTTGTATTAAGCGCGGCATCAGGCACCGCCAGAGTGCATTTTACCGAACAAAAATACGAAAACCCCGACACGCCGCCTATGTTTTGTATGCTTGCACGCAAAATCTTTTCCTCGGCAAAGCTAGTTTCCGTCGAGCAAAAAGGGCTTGAGCGTGTAATAGAGTTCACATTTGATACGGCTAACGAAATGGGTGACCGCATAAAACCTAAAATTGTTTGTGAGCTTATAACGGGTAGCAGTAATATTATCCTTGTGGGTGATGACGGCAAAATTTATGATGCCGTACACCGCAGTGATGTTGAAAAATCTGAGCGACTTATTATGTCGGGCGCTGCTTACCGCTATCCCGATTCACAAAACAAAATAAATATACTCAGCGCCGATTTAGACGAAACGGCAAACAAAATCTTAAGTTGTGGCCGTGAGGGTTTATCTCAAGCGCTGTTGCAAACGCTTGAGGGCGTATCGCCCTTGGTTTGCCGAGAAATTTCAAATTACGAAAATATAACAACCGCTTTACAAAAACTAAAGAAAAATATTTTATCGGGCGAGTTTAATATACTTTATAAAGCCAACGGCACCCCTGCCGATTTTTGTTATATGCCAATTTCCCAATACGGCGGTCTTTATAGTGTAAAGCGGTTCGATTCACCATCACAGCTTTTGGATGCGTTTTATTTCGAACGCGAAAATGCCGCTCGCATTAATAAAGCATCGTCAGATATAACAAAGCTTTTATCAAATCTTATAAGCCGTGCAAATCGCCGTATGGCAATTCGTGGAGTGGAATTAGAACAAAATCGCAACCGCGAAGACCTACGCATAAACGGTGAGCTTATTAAAGCGAACCTTTATGCCATACAGCAGGGAAGCACTACCGCTCGTGTGCAAAATTATTATGACGAAAATTTATCTACCATTGAAATACCGCTTGACCCCGCGCTTACACCCCAGCAAAACGCAGCAAAATATTTTAAGGATTATAAAAAAAGCTGTGCGGCGGTGCAGTCATTGGGCGCGCTTATTGAAAATGACCGTCAAGAGATAGAATATCTTGAATCGGTAAACGAAAGCCTTGCGCGATGCAAAACCCTTGCCGACATTGCCGAAATCCGTGAGGAATTATCTCTTGGCGGCTATATAAAACATACCACAAAAAAACAGCCTCGCAAAAAGACGCAGCCCCAGCTTACCGAATATAAATCACGTGAAGGCTATCGCATACTTGTGGGTAAAAACAATATGCAAAATGATTATATTACCTGCACCTTAGCCTCTAAAGGCGATATGTGGTTTCATACCAAAAATATTCACGGCTCACACGTTGTTGTGTTTTGTGGCGGCGAGGAATTAAGCGACGAAACGGTTATTTTTGCGGCAAGCCTTGCGGCTAAAAATTCAAAGGCGTCGGCTTCGGGTAATGTGCCTGTCGATTACACACCCATTAAATATGTTAAAAAACCAAACGGAGCTAAAGCGGGTATGGTAATCTACACCACAAACAAAACGGTATTTGTAGATCCGTATAAAGAGGAGGGCAATTTATGAAAATAGGTATATCGAGCTCGTGCCTTTATCCTATGTATACTGAAGAGTCCTTCAAGCTTATTGCCTCACGCGGCGTAGAGCTTACCGAAATATTTTTTAACGCCAACTGCGAATTGCAGCCGCCGTTTGTTAAGCAACTTGCTGAAATTAAAAATCAATACGGCATAACTCTTTCGAGCATTCATCCTACAATGTCGCTCGCCGAGTCGTTTATGCTATTCTCAAACTATGACCGCCGCTTTAACGAGGGGATTGAAATGTTCAAACGTTATGGTGAAATTGCAGCCGAGCTTGGCGCAAAATATGTTATTATGCACGGCGGCAAACCCAACGGTACTATGAACAACTACGGTTATTTTGACCGCTTTGCTCGTGTTGCTGAGGCTGTTCGACAAAATGGCGCGACGCTTCTACAAGAAAATGTTGTTAACTTTAGAGCCGGCAGTCTTGAAGCGCTCGGCGATATGTCAAACTATTTAGGCGATAACGTTAATTTTTGCCTGGATGTCAAGCAAAGCCTTCGCGGCGGCTATTCACCGTATGACGTTTTGCAGCTTTTGGGCAATAAAATCAAGCATTTGCATTTAAGCGATAGCAACGAAAAATGCGACTGTATGCTACCTCTTGACGGAAAATTTGATTTTAAAAGCTTTTTAGACACAGCAAAATCGGTTGGCTACACAGGTGACGCTGTTATCGAGGTTTATCGCGCGGCATTCGGCGAGCCGGACGAGCTTTTTGCCTCACATAAAAAATTACTGGGTAAAATTCTATAAAAATTTTTATCTTTACAAAAATTAACTACACATATATAATATATATTACATTTTTAAAGAGGGGGCTATACAATGACATACAATATAAATCCGACAGTTTTTGGAAGCACATTTGCGGTGCCGAGCACAGTTGCGGATAAATTTTTAAAAATAGCCACCCACACACAGCTTAAGGTGTTGCTTTATTTTATGCGCAACATCTCAAGCGGAATAGACCCACAAAAAATATCCGACGAACTGTCACTGCCCATTGGCGAAGTGGAGGACGCGCTCACATTTTGGCAGCAGCGTGACATACTTATTGGCGAAGCGCCCAAAGAAACAGAATCCAAACCCGTTATAATAAACAGCGCTATGCCCACCCGCGCCGATGTTATAAAACGCGGACTCGAGGACAAGCAGTTAATGTTCTTGCTCCGTGAGGCGCAGCTTAAATTCGGCAGAAATCTTAAGCAAAACGAAAGCAGTCTTTTGGTGTCGCTTTATGACGATCACGGTATGGATGTCGCGGTTATATTGCTGCTTTTGGGTTATGCCGCGCGTGAGGGCAAATGCAACATATCTTTTGTTAAAAAGACCGCAACACAGTGGTTGAGCGCAGGTGTTGAAACGGTGGCTGACGCCGAGCGCATTATTGCCGACACAGCAAAACAAAGCCTTGCGTGGCAGGTTGTGCAAAATGCTTTTGGAATAGAGCGCCGCAACCCCAGCGCCAAAGAGCTTGAATATAGCAACCTTTGGGTAAATGAGTGGAAAATCAGCGCCGATATGCTAAAAGTGGCTTATGACGCCTGCATAGATTCAAAAACCAAACTCAGTATGCCTTATGTTGCAAAAATAATCGAGTCGTGGTACAAAGAGGGAATAACCACCCCTGAACAAGCAGCTTCCCAAAAACAAAAGAAACAACCTACTGCCAAACCCGACTACGCAGGCTACGATTTAGATTTGTTTGAAAAAATGAAGAAAGAAAAAATGAAAGAAATGGGGTTGTAAAATTTGACACGTGAAAAAAGCTATGCCGTTGCTTTCGAGAAGCAGCGCGAGGTTTTAAGATATAAAGAAGCTACATTCCAAGCGGCGATGAAAAACTTAAATGATAGCAATCCCAATTTTGCAAAAATAAATTCGCGCATCTCTTTTCTTGGTGCGCAAATTGCTACAACTGCTATTTCGGGTGATACAAAAGCACTTCAGGAGTTGCAAAAAGAGATGACCGAGCTATCGGCGGCGCGTGATGCTGTATTAAAAATGGCAAGTATCACGGATATAACTTATGAATGCGACACTTGTAAAGACACAGGTTATGTAAATGGCAAGATTTGTGACTGTATTCATAGTGCCGCAAAAAAAATAAGACTTAATGACTTGTCAACAAGCCTACCGTTTGAAAGTTGTCGTTTTGAAAATTTTGACCTCAACTATTATCCACAAAAGACTGATGATGGCACATCACCACGCAAGTATATGACTTCTGTGTTTAAAATGTGTCGCGAATATGCTATCAACTTTGCTCCGAATAAAAGTGGTAGCTTGCTTTTTAACGGCAATACCGGACTTGGCAAAACTCATTTGACGCTTGCCATTACATACGAACTGTTAAAGCAAGGCTTTGATGTTATTTACGGCGCGGCGTACAATATTTTCGGCGATATGGAAACTGAGCATTTTGAACGTCACACCAACAATAAATACAATGCCGCAATAAATTGTGATTTGCTGGTTATCGACGACCTTGGCGGCGAATTTGTTTCACCGTATATTCAAAGCTTATTATACAATATTATTAACACACGCGACCTGGCAAATAAGCCGACCATTATTAACACCAATCTTTCTATGGGCGAAATTGCTGCGCGTTATACCCCGCGCGTTGCTTCAAGGTTGCTCAAATATAATAATGTAGATTTTATCGGCAACGATATCCGCCAATTAAAAGCATTAGAGAAAAAATAATATAAATATATTTCAAGAGCCCTTCGGGGCTCTTTTTTGTTCGAGGCAGAATTTATGAAAAACACCCTGTCATTCAAAGCGTATAAGCGCGAAGAATCTCAAACCACAACGGACGACCAATGGTCGCCCCTACACACAAATCACAATTTTCATTGTAGGGGCGGCATTCTTGACGGTCTGTCGAGGATAAATAAGAAAGAATAAAATTGCCGCTCGCAATGACAATGCTGTTTTTGCTTACAAACCATTATACAGTATGCACAGTTTTTTTGCATTAAGGTCAAAAAATTGCAACAAAACTGTTGACAAGTTGGGGTTGAAATGTTATAGTATAGTAGTATATTTGTCGGTGTATGCCCTTATTGTATTTTATACAATAACCTCTACCATATATGGTAGAAAATTAGCCAAAGGCGAATTAAATTACGCTGACTGCAAATATCAAAATCATTAATCCCCCGCTGCCGGACGGCAGAACAAATCAGGTGCACAGCACCAAAAAGGAGAATGAGAGATCATGAGAAAAAGACTTTCAAGCAAATTGTTAGCTGTAGTTCTTACAATTGCAATTTGCGCAACCACAGTCTTAGGTTGTCTTATGACTGTCAGTGCGGCTGACTCTTGCTATACCTTTGGTAAAGCAGTGTTTGCCCAAGACGATTTGACTAAGGCTTCCATAGACGTAACCTTTACTGCTAATGAAAAGCTTCCCGATGGCTTTTCGGCAGGTGCATTCAGCGTTACAGAGATTGATGCTGATGCAGAGGATTACCTTATCCTTAAAAGCGTTACACCGGTTACTGATGGTATTATCATCACCGAAAGTGAAGATGTAGATAACTACTACATGTTTGACGGTGAAGCAGTAAAAACAAGTGTAACCTTTACAATTACTGTAGGCTTCTCAAAGGGTGAAGCAAGCGCTACAGGTAAAGAGTACAAGGTAAAATTAAACGAGGTTGAGCTTGCTAACAGCGACGGCGCACACCTTATACAAGATGATGCTAACGGCGCAGTTGGTATAATCAGCGCAGGTTGTGCTCACTCTGTTGCTGTCGTTGGTCAGCCAATCGCTACAGGTGTAGGCGGCGACTACGGTTACTCTGTTTATGAAAAATCAGTATGTACACTTTGCGGCGAACAGTTTGGCTATCAGCTCGTTCCTACTGCTGAGTCTTTAAATGACAGAGATGTTGTTCTTCCTACCGAAGAGGACACATTTGAAGGTCGTACCGAACTCGTTACAAAGTACGATAAAAACGGCGACGCAAGTGCCGATGATTCTAACTCAGCTAACTGGGTACTTGACTGTGAAGGCACACCCCACAGAACATGGGGTTACATCGATGCTGACCTCAAGCTTCTTGACGATTCAAAAGAAAACTCAGAAGAAAACCCATACATAGTTGAAAACGCAGAACAGCTTTTCTATATTGTAAAAATCGGTGGTTCAAAGACCGCAGGTAAATACTACAAGGTAAAAGACGGCATCCGTGCGTTCCACTTAAACCCCAACGTTACCGATGAAACTTCTTTTGAAGATATGATAGCTAACATCGGCAGCGCAGGCGCTAACTGGGACTCTGCTGCTCCTTTCCAGGGTCACTTTGACGGTAACGGTGTTATCATTACCGGTATCAAGACCACAACAAACCACGTTTATGCAGGTCTTTTCCCACAGATTAAGGGTAACGTTACCATTAAGAACGTAACCGTTATGAACAGTTACCTTGTTGGTAAAACTGCAGTTGGTGGTTTCTTCGGTACACATATCTACAATACTTCTGAGGGTGTAGTTTACGACATCGTAGTTGAAAACTGCGCAATTTATCAGTGCTATATGCAGTCAACCCACGCTTCAACCGGTGTTGGCGCTATCGGTGGTTATGTTGCCAACTCTTGCAACCCGGGTACAGGTTGGATAAACGGCAACACAGTTGTTAACAACTGCTACGTAAACCTTGATGAAGATTACTTTATCTCTACAACCGAGACTTCAGGCACAGGTTCACACGGTGGTGCAATTGGTTACCAGGGTTCATCTGTAATGAACGTAACCAACAGTATCTTTATTGGTATAAGACCTTATACCGCACGTAACCTTACCGGTGACAAAATAAGCGGTAACTACGGTTGGCAGGGTGCAAAGGCACAATGCTACAACAACGTTTACACAACACATCCTTGCGATGACGCTTATAATAATGCGCCTGCACTCCAAGACTTTACAGGTCGCGTGTTCACCCTTAGCGACTCTCAGTTCAAGGGCAAGGACGCAGATCTTAACATGCTCACACTCGATTGGGATACCGTATGGGCAACCACTACCGGCTACCCAACACTCTATATGCCTTACAACAGACCTGAAGTTCCCACCAATATCATTTATTGGGATGGCACAGTAGCAACAGGTATTACCGAAGGTAGCGGTGAAAAGGGCGATCCTTACATCATCAACACCGCTGCTGAACTTGCTTGGCTTGTTCAACAAAAGGCAGACGTTACAGATGGTAAGTACTACAAAGTTGCCGATGGCATTGATACAATCGTGCTTCAGAGCAAAGAAAAGGCAAGACCAATTATGGCTTTAGACAGCGCATCTGCCGTTAAGTCATATTTTGAAGGCGGCTCATTTACCGAATGGGTAAAAAAAGGTTGGGAAGGTTCAGCCTTCTGCGGTACCTTTGACGGTAACGGCGCTACAGTTTACGGTCTTTATCAGGTATCTTCCAACAACGCAGGTCTTTTCTCTACAGTAGACGCAGGTGCTACAATTAAGAA